>JAMDAJ010000054.1 GCA_023485925.1 Patescibacteria group bacterium | reverse complement strand
TTGCGGCCGCGGTCGTAGTTTTGCTATTTGGCGGGGCCGCCCTTGGATATTGGCTAAAATCCAAGACGACAAATCCTTCGCCGTCTTACACCGGCCAGTCAGATGTCCCGACTTTATAAAATTTGGAGTTCTGCTTAATATAGGTCGTATCAACTCCTCCCGCCGTAGCGTTTGCAAAGATATCCAGAGCGGAAATTGATTGGGCTTTTATCCAAGCGATTTCGCCGCTCAACTGCCGGGTGGGAGAAAAATAAGTATTACAGACGGCAGGATCATCCGGCGGAGTTTGCTCCGCGGTTGAAGTAGAAAAATTTTGGGTCTGACCAGTGCCCGGGACATCTGACTGGCCGGTGTAAGACGGCGAAGGATTTGTCGTCTTGGATTTTAGCCAATATCCAAGGGCGGCCCCGCCAAATAGCAAAACTACGACCGCGGCCGCAATGACAGGAATGGGCCATTTTGGTTTTTGCAAATTTGGCGCTGATGGGGTTTCGTAAGAGACCGGGGGGACTTGCCCGAAAGTTTCCATGAAATTATCTTTGAATGACGTTAACAGCGTAGCATATTCCAGCAAAAAAGTTAATCCGAAGAAAAAATACCGGTGATGTAGCTGGTCGTCGAAGAAGCGTTTCTTTCATCCGCGACGATGGCGGAATTGGAATGCTGCAATAAACTGAAACGAGAAGCGCCGAGCCGAGCGAGTGTCTCCAGAAAAATCCGCAAACCTATGGGCGAATCCACGTCCAGCCCCGCCGTGCCCTGCCAGTTCAAACTTTGCACGATCGCCAAGCTTTTCTCGTCGTGGCGATTGGCCGTTTCAAGATCTTGATAGTGGGAAAAGTCGAAAGAACCGGCTAACAGCACTTCTCCGGGGAGTTCGGAGAGCGTCGCGGCGAGCGCATCGGCGTCGCGCGAGGGCAGATTGTCTTTGATGATGAGCGGGACAACTTTGGCGTTGGGCAATTCGCGCTTGATAAACGCCACGACATTGCGGATACCATGCTCGTTCTCGAACGGCGGCTCCTCCATCTTAACAAGACCGCTCGCGACCAACGTATCGATCACTCCGCTGTCAGGCTCAAGCTCGCCGTAGGGCGTTTGCCAAGACTCATTCGAGGTTAACACCGGCCCATTACCTGCGCCGAAATGATTGGGACTTATTAAGATTACGGCCAGCGGCTCGCCGCTGGCCGTCGCCTCGAGAACCTGCGCGATGAAATGCGGCGCCAAGAGATGGTGATTAAAAAGCAATCCCACGATTCTACCGGCCGATCTTGACGGGAAAGCTTGGGCCGCAGAAAAAGCGTCTTCAAAAAAATCTTTTTGACTGTAAAGCGAGTAATGATACCGCTTTGCCGTTTCGGGAATCAAGTGCCCTGGCGTCTGATCGGCAAAAAACACCACCAATGTCAGCCCGGCCAATGAAAGCGAAATTGCGAAAATCTTTTTCTTCATCACATGCAAAAATTTAGTACAAAACTATCATACACAGTAGTATGACAGTTTTGTCATTTTTACGGAACTAGAAACGAAGGCCGGTATGCCTTGGCCGCCTTTGAAACTTCATTGGAATTTTTCGCTTGCATCAGTGCCGCCCGCAACGCCGCGGCGCCGTCAAAACCGGAGGCGTAGGCCTTGAAGTGCTTGCGCATCACGGCGAAATTCTTCGTCCGTCCGAAAAGCTTTTCAAAGAGCCGGGCGTGCTCGACCATTACGGCCAGACGTTCATTTAAAAATATGAATCCCCACTCCCCTCGATGGGGAGGTGTGGAGAGGGGCGAAAATCTGACGTTTGGATTAAAAAACCAAGGATTGCCAAAAGCCCCCCGTCCCACCATCACACCGTCGCAGCCGGTTTCGGCGATTCGTTGATTCGCCTCCTCCAAACTCCTGACGTCGCCATTGCCGAGAATCCGCGTCCGGCTCTTCAGCTTGTCCCGCAGCTCCACCGCTTTTCTGATTTCCTCCCAATGGGCGGGAACTTTCGACATCTCTTTTACTGTCCGGGCGTGCAGGGTGATGGCGGCAGGTTTTTCCCCGAGCAACGCCCTCACCCACTTTTCCGTTTCGATTTTTTTAAATCCCACGCGCGTTTTGACCGAAACCGGCAAGTCTCCGGCCCCGCGCTTGGTCGCGGCGATGATTTTTCGCGCAAGTTTGGGTTCTGCGATCAAGGCCCCGCAGGTCCCCTGCCCGATTTCCTTGCGCTGCGGGCAACCGAAATTGATATCAATGCCGTCAAAACCTAAGCCAGCGATTAATTTTGCCGACTCAAAAAAATGCTCAGGGTTCCTTCCCCATAACTGCGCCACTATCGGCCGCTCGGACGGATGGAATTTCAATTCCCGCAGCAGGTTCTTCCGCCCGGCCGAGCACAACCCGTCGGTCGAAACGAATTCCGTGAACATAACGTCCGGCTTGCCATATTTGGCGAACATCCGCCGAAAAGCCGCGTCGGTGACATCGGCCATCGGTGCAAGCGCCAAAATCGGTTTTTTCAGTCTATGCCAAAAATCCATGCCTACCCCATCCTCTCAAAAGTGAAATACCGATAACCACCGACTGGGATATGATAATATTTTTCGATGACCATCAGGGGATTTTCAAAAATGGCTTTTGCCCAATCCAAACCCAAAACCGCCGCCGTTTGCTTGAGCGACGTCTCATCCGGTCCTTCCAATTCCACATAAGTCGGAACTTTGGGCCAGGTGTCGATGTCGACAGAGACTTGCCCCAGCTTAAAAGTATGTCGCCGTTTTTCCTGTTCACGAAACAGCGGAAAGCCCAAAGCTTCCACCAATTCCCGGGTTTTTTCCGAGTCGGAGACTTGCGTGGTCGCCTCAAACGTTCCATCGACACTTTCGGAATGATGGCGTTTATAAGTGAATTCCGTGTGATCTTTTGTCTTTCGGATTTTGAGCACTCCCCGATGATAATAATCCCATCCCGGCTGGTCGTGATAAAAAATCATTTCCGAAAATATGTCTTCTCCCAAATCTTCCGCGCCCAATTCTAAAAGCCGCTGCTTGAGCTTTAGTGCGTCGATTTCCAAAAACCGCACCTCGATTTCTTGGTTATTCACCCCGTTAGAAGTACTCATCAATCCACAAAAATTACACTCAAAACTCGAACCGCGAGACAACCACACCCCGAAGTCCCAGTGACTTCTAACGGGGTTCGCCCCGGAATTATACCACACGTAAGCTTACAAAAAAAACTCCCGAAATTTTCGGAAGTTGGCGTTCAACTCTTCGGCCGCTTGCGCTTGCCGTTGCCGAGGTCCAAGAACATGGCCGTACGCCCGGCCTTGATCTCAAATCCGAAACGCTCAAAGAAATCCGGGATATCGGTGGAGAGCACGGCGGTGCGGTACCGGCCTTTTTCGGCGCGGTCAAGACAAATATTGACAAGGGCATCAGCCAAGTGAAGCTTTTTACCCCGCAAGTTCGGGTCCTCAGCCACGCTCCGGATCTCTATCAGCCTCTCGGCGGCGGCGCAGGCGACGATAACCCCATCCTGCTCGACGACAAAAAAATCGCGATATGACGGCAGGCGCTTCTGCTCCAGCTCTTTAGGATACTTGGCGATCAGCGCGCGGATCGCCGGTTCATCTCTCTTTCGCGCTGAGCGGACTGTTGTTTTTTTCACCAGTTCCTCCCAAAAAAATCTAGTTCTTCGAGTATAAACCGGTTAATACCGCCTGCGCAAGCACGTGGTTATCAACAGCCGTCCATAATTCTTCCGGACGCGTTTCCGAGGAGAGCGCCAGTTCGCCGTCCAAAGCCAGAAGATGAAAAATGTAGCGATGCGTGCCAGAAGGCGGACAGGGACCGTGATAACCGGTGCTGCCCGCGCTGGTCACCCCCTGAACCGAGCCGGAAGGAAAAGCGTTCTCCTCAATACCGGAAGTTTGGGGCGGGATATTCCAAACCGTCCAGTGCGTCCAAATTCCCGAAGGCGCATCGGGATCGTCCATTATTAACACCAAACTTTTTGCCTCGGCAGG
>JAMDAJ010000055.1 GCA_023485925.1 Patescibacteria group bacterium | reverse complement strand
ACTAAAACATGTCGATTTTCAGTCGGCTAGTTAGAGGTATTGAAAACTCGACGGATTGTATTTTTATTTAAATAAAACCTGATATTTTAAATACGACTTGGTTTTGGTATCAGGTGCGATTTCTTCCACTAAAATCACTATAACATAAGCCAAAAACCGAGTCAAACTAACGTTTTCGACCAAAGAAAAAAGCCCCAAGCAATACGCTTGAGGCGGGTTGAAAAGGCGTCAGACCACGATTGGATCGAGGGTGACCGCGCGCTCCTCGGCGAAGAGTCGGAGGTAAGGCACGAGCAGTGTCATGGCCGCTCGGAACTCCGGGAACGAAAGCGACTGGGCGCCGTCGGATTTGGCCTTCGGCGGATCGGGGTGCATCTCGACTATGATGCCGTCCGCACCGGCGGCCACCGCGGCCCTCATCATTGCCGGAATGTAGGCGCGACGGCCTGCGGCGTGAGAGGGGTCAACGATTATGGGCAGATGCGTGAGTTCACGCAGCACCGGCACGGCCTGAATATCCAAGGTGTTCCGCGTGTAGGTGCGGTCGGAAGTACGGATACCGCGTTCACACAACATCACGTTGGTCTTGCCCGGGCGAACGATGTACTCCGCCGAGCCCAACCATTCGTCGACGTCGCTCGCGATGCCGCGCTTCAACATCACGGGCTTTTTGCAGCGACTCACAGCTTCCAGGAGCCGGAAGTTCTGCATGTTGCGGGCACCGATTTGAATGATATCGGCCCACTCTTCGACCAGAGGCAGATCTTCGATCGCGAGCGCCTCAGTGATGACCGGAAGGCCGAATTGGTCGCCAGCGCGACGGAGGAGCTTGAGGCCATCGAGGCCCAGGCCCTGGAAAGCGTACGGCGACGAGCGGGGTTTGAAAGCGCCCCCGCGCAACACGTGGCCGCCGCAATCGGCAACGACTTCGGCGCAGGCCATGATTTGCGGTTCCGACTCGATGCTGCACGGCCCGGCCATGACGATGAACTCGGGTCCGCCGAGCACGTGGCCGTTGAGCGGAAAAGCGGTGTTCTGCGTATGGTATGCGCGAGAGACGAACTTGTTGGGGTTGGAAATCCGCTGGACTTTCCAGACCTCGTCCATGGCCTCAAGCTGGATCTGGCAGGCGGACACGTTGTCCCCCACTCCGATGACGGCAATTACGGTGTACTCCGTGCCGCGTTTCTCGTGCACTTCAAGTTCGTGTTCGCGGATTACCGCTTCCACACGTTCGATGGCTTCGGCATCCCGGCTGGCCCAGCCTTTCAATGTCACTATCATTGGAAAGACACTCCTTGTGATTTTTTTGGCGGTTTTGAATCAATCCAGACTTTAAAAGTCCTGTATCAAAAAACCCCTGGACCGCGTGTCCAAGGGTTATGGGTCGAATTTGGGTTATACTTTCAAATTCAACTCAAAACCGCTGGGCGCGCGGGCGCCAGTAAAGTAAAAGAAGAAAAACCAGTTTTGAGCCGATAAATTCATAAGCTGTGAGGTTATTGTAGCAATTCCCGCATTATTGTCAAATGCCATTTTCAAAATTGACGAAAATTTTGCAAGGTGGATCCGCAATGATAATTTCTGTACAAACTGTCTCCAAGTATGCATAATGGAGACAAACGTCAAAAAAGATTACAGCTTCCGGGCGAAAAAGTGGAGTCAAATCCCCTACCGCGTCCGCTCCACGAAAAAAGGACCCGCCTCCTGCGCGCCGAGTTTGGAACGCTCCATAATTTCCGCCGAAACTTCAGCCCGAGCCCGGCCGTATTTTTGACGCGACAATTCCTTGATAGCGCGGGCAACTTCCAAGCTTCCGCCTTTTGGCGGCGGCGGGGAGGCCATATTAAAAGGCCGGGAGGCCGTGCCGTTTATCATCAGCTTCAAATACGCCTGAAACCGGTCGATATTGATAACGTCGAATTCGTTGAACACCGGCGCAAATTCTTTGGCCATCACTTCCGCGTCCTCCACTCCGATCCGAAAACACACCATTGTACCGACGTTGCCAAAAACCGCATCGCGAATCTTGGTGTTCTGCACGCTCTGCCCCGGCGCGGAAGCGACCAGCTGGCCCAAGTACTGGTGCGCGATGGTGAGATCGAGTTTGTATTTGCGGGCCTCGGACAGAATGGTGGCAAAAGAATCCGTAACGAAATTCTGGAATTCATCCACATACAGATAAAAGTCGCGCCGCTCATCTTCCGGCACATCGGCGCGGGATAATGCCGCCATCTGCAGTTTGGAAACGATGATAAGTCCCAGGAGTTTGGAGTTGACTTCGCCGGTTTGCCCTTTAGACAGGTTCAAAAGCAAAATCTTGCCCTGGTCCATCACTTCCCGAAAATCGAAAGCGCTGGCGCGCTGGCCGATGATGTTGCGCATCATTTCGTTCTCCACGAAGCGACCGACTTTGGAGATAAGATAGCCCAGCATCTCGGATTTATGGAAATCCGAGGTCTTGGCCATTTCTTTTTCCCAAAAATTTCGCACTACCGGGTCGGTGACTTTGGAAATTTTGTACTTCTGGAATTCCGTATCCGTGAACATGCGGGGAATTTCCGCGATTGTTCCGGGATACTCCTTATCCGCCATCAGGGTAAGCATGACGTTGCGCATATTGTGCTCAAACATCGGGCCGATCATCTCGGGCGGAAACAATTTGTAAAAAATTTCGATCATTTCCTGGATGGCAAAATCCTGCTGCTCCGGGCTTTTCACTTCCAGCATATTAAGCCCTAATGGCCGCTCAATGTCCGAAGGGTTAAAATACACCACCTGCTCGGCCCGCTCCTTGGGAATGTGTTCCAGCACTCCTTCCACCAATTCGCCGTGCGGATCCACCACGGCCACGCCGCGGCCAGCTTTGATGTCCTGGATTATTAAATTTTTCATAAACTCGGATTTGCCGGTGCCGGTGCGACCGATAATGTACATATGCCGCCGCCGGTCTAATTCACCGATGTTGATGGGCGTACGCATGCCGCGGTAAAAATTCTCGCCCAAATACAGGCCCTCGTTCGGCGCGTTCACCGGCGCGGGCGCTCGCTTGGCATGCAGCCATTTGATATTCGGCGTTTCGGTGTAGCGCGTGGGCAAATGCCATAAGCTGGTCAACTCTTCCGTGTTCAAAATGAACCGGCGGCCGGGGTCGCGAAAAACGCGGTAAATAAAATCGGTGACCACGCGGTTTTCTTTTATGCGCTTCACCCGAAAACCATTAAACGGCGGCATGGAAAATTGCATCATCGACGAAAGCAAATTGCGAATATGGGCGTCCGACCGCGTTTTAGTAGGCGAAACGATGACTGTACGGAAATTTGCCATAAATCCGGCCTTGGATACTTTCTCTTCCAGGCGCTTGACTATCTCCTGCTGCATCGGCGTCAGGTGGATGGGCGTATATTCGCCGGAAAGGTCGCGGCGGCGGATAGCGGTTTGCTCCTGCGGCTTGCGGGTTTTATTGGTTTGATAAATCAGCTCAAAAAGTAAGCGCCCGAAAATCCCGCGCGTCGCCGCCTCCGGCGTCCTGCCCTGCTGAATGGCTAAAGCCACGTGATTCGCTCGGCGGCGCCAGCCGGAACGCGCCGGCGCGATGATGAGCTGCACCGCGCCCGCTTCGTCCTCTTCCAATTTGGACAGACTGTTGGTGAGAGCGTTTAGAGGATCGGTCTCCAAATTTTTGTAAGTGCGGATGGGGAAAAAATATTTCTTTTGCAAAGCGAATTCCGAAGCCGACACCGCAGAGCCAGGATGGAAAAGATTGTAATACTCAACTTCTTCGATACTCACCTTAGGATACTGCGCGTGAACCTGCTTTTCCACCAGATCCTGCAGATGCTTGGGACAGTTAATAAAGAACGAAATTTTCTTGTGGTGGCTGACTATCTCAAAACTGATATGCTCGTCAGTATGCAAATAATCCTTTACCAAACCGCGTGAGCCGCCCGAGAGCGCGGTAAAAAGCTGTTCAGCCACGGAAATCATTTCCTTTTCCTCTTTTTGAGGCTCTTTCAGCGGTTCCTTCTCGGCCGAGTCTTTGGGCACTTGAATCTCCAAAAA
>JAMDAJ010000006.1 GCA_023485925.1 Patescibacteria group bacterium | reverse complement strand
AGTTCGTATCTTTTCGGTAGCGCTCTGCTGCTGGCCCAGCTCACCTGCGCGGTTCTGGTTTATGGCGGGCAAGCGTTGTTGAGCGTTTTTCGCGGCTTTGAAGCACTGCCCTGGAGCGATTTGTTGACGTGGGATTTTTTCGGGCAGGTAGTCGCGACCTTGATAGTCGGTTATATCTTGGCTTATTTATGCGACCAAGTCCTTAAACCCAACATGGCATGAAAGGCGATCCGTTCAAGCTAAAGATCGGAAAACCCATCGATACCGCCTGGGAGGAGGGGGCGCATTTGGATTACGACCAGTCCAGTGTGGATCCGCGATTCTATCACGATAACACGGAAGGCGAGCGTTTGAAGGTTGCGCGGGGGGCTTTTCTGTTTTTGACCTTTTCCGTGTTGGCGATCTTCGCCGCCCAATTGTTCCGCCTGCAGATCGCGCATTATAAAGAATACTTTGCGTTGGCCGAAGGCAACCGGCTGCGCGTGCAGTATCTGCTGGCGCCTCGCGGGCTTGTCCTCGATCGGTACGGTAAGAATCTGGTGCTTAATCAGCCGAGTTTCGAATTGGTCGCGACGCCTCTTGATCTGCCCAAAGATCCGAACCTGCTGGCGCAGCAAATCCAAAAGCTTTGTGATTTTTTCGGATTAGACGCAAATGAGGTCGGCAAACTCATCGCGCAGGCCGATCCCAACTCTTTCTATCCGGTGACCTTGGAGCAGAACGTCCCGCGGGAAAAAGCGGTGGTATTCACCGCCGAGGCCGGCGCTTATCCCGGTTTTTCCATCGCGAATTCGCCAGAGCGCGATTATCAGAATAGCTCGGTTTATGCCCATATCCTTGGCTATACCGGGAAGCTCTCGGCGGGGGAATACGAAAAACTTAAAGCCGACGGCTATCTTTACAATGACATCGTCGGCAAAGAAGGTTTGGAAGCAGTTTACGAGAATTACCTGCGCGGGACCTTGGGCCAAAAGCTGGTCGAAGTCGACGTCAAAGGGAATATTCAGAATACTTTCCAGGAAAAAACCGCCGAGCCGGGCAATAATTTGAATTTGAATTTGGACGCCGAGTTGCAGGAAGTTTTGTATGACAGTTTGGTCCGGCAGTTAAAATCGCATCATGCCACTCGCGCCGCGGCCGTGGCCTTGGACCCGCAAACCGGCGGCGTGTTGGCTTTGGTGAGTTTGCCGAGTTACGATAACAATCTGTTCGCGCAAGGCATCAGCCACGAAGATTATGAAAAATTGCTTTCCGACGCGGACCGCCCTCTGTTCAACCGCGCGACTAGCGGGACTTATCCTCCCGGGTCCACGGTAAAGCCGGCGCTGGCCGCAGCCGCTCTGCAGGAAGGCGTCATCACCGACAAGACTCGGATTTTGGACACCGGCAAGCTGGCCGTTCCCAATCAGTTCAACCCCGGCGCTTCGCAGACCTTTCGCGGATGGAATCCGGCGGGCTTGGGCGAGATGAACGTTTATTCCGCCATCGCGATGTCTTCAGATATTTTTTTCTACACCGTCGGTGGCGGCCAGCAGGCTTTGAACATCGCCGGGCTCGGCGCCGAGCGGGTAGCCAGGTATTTGCAGGAATTTTATTTGGGGCGTCTTACCGGCATCGATTTGCCCACGGAAAAACCCACGCCACTCCCCACGCCGGAATGGAAAGCCGAACGTTATGCGTCAGAGCCGGTTTCCGCCAAATGGTATTTAGGGGATACTTATAATATGTCCATTGGCCAGGGTTTTGACCTGGTGACGCCGCTGCAGCTGGCAGTTTATACCGCGGCGTTGGCGAACGGGGGAAAGATTTACCGGCCAGAGTTGGCGGCATCGGTCACGGATCGAACCGGCGGCATTTTGAAAACGTTCGCTCCCGAACTGCTGGCGGAAGTCGCAGTTGAGAAAAAGTATATGGAGATCGTGCGCCAGGGTATGCGACAAACCGTTACCGACGGGACCGCCCGCGCGCTGGCCACACTGCCGCTTGCGATCGCGGGCAAAACCGGCACCAGCCAGTATGACAGCGGTGACCTTAAAAATACGCACGCTTGGTTTATTTCCTTCGCGCCTTATGAGCAGCCCACAATCGCGCTTGCTGTGCTGGTCGAGTTGGGGGGCGAGGGGAGTGGCGTGGGTGTGGGGGTGGCGGCCGATGTTTATAAATGGTATGCTGAGAATCGCTTAAAATAGTCTATGGATATTTTGGACGGGAAAATAATTTCAGACAATATGCTTGCGGGCTTGCGCCAGCAGATTGGCAAGCTGTCCTTTCGGCCGTTATTGGTGGATGTGCTTGTGGGCGACGATCCGGTGGCTTTGTCGTATGTGAACATCAAATCGAAAGTTGTCAGCAGCATTGGCGGAGATTTCCGGCTATTGCGGCTTCCGGCGGAAAGCAAAGCGCCGGAGATATTACGCGCGATGAGCAAACTCATGGACGAGTTGTGGCTTTCCGGGCTGATCGTCCAGCTGCCCCTGCCAAAAGGTCTTGACAAAAGTACGATTTTAGACGCCATCCCGCCGCTCTTGGATATCGACTGTTTGGGCGCAGAAAATCTAGAAAAGTTTTATACGGGGCACTCCCGGTATCTGCCACCGACCGCGGCGGCCGTGGCATTTTTGCTGGAGCAGCTGCCTGTTGATATTGCCGGGAAAAATTTTTTGGTGGTGGGGCAGGGCGATCTGGTTGGCAAACCGGTGACTTTTTTGCTGAACGCTATGGGGTATAAGGTGACGGTCGCGGATAGCCAAACCCGTGACCTTCCGGCTTTGTGCCAAACGGCGGACATCATCATCTCCGGCGCCGGCCAGCCGCGTTTGATAAACGGCCGGATGCTGAAGGCGGGCGCGGTGGTCATCGACGCCGGGACGTCCGAGGATGCGGGCAGTATTGTTGGGGATGTGGATGCGGATTCGCTGCTCACTCTGCCGGGCTGGCTGTCGCCGGTGCCGGGTGGCGTGGGGCCGGTGACGGTAGCCATGTTATGCCGGAATCTGGTGTTGTCGGCGGTTTCCCGCGAGTACTAGATTTATGCACACTGCGAACATTGACAAGCGCACCCTTCGACATTACAATGGCTTAGTATAAATTTTAAATCGTTTATGGCGCAAAAATATTTACTCACCGAAGTCGGACTAGACAAGCTTAAGAAAGAACTCGAATCTTTATCCAAGGTCAAACGGCCGGAAGTCATCGAACGCATCCAGGAAGCAGTGGCGCACGGCGACCTTTCCGAAAATGCGGATTACGCGCAGGCCAAAGAAGAGCAGGCCATGATCGAAGCCCGCATTGCGCAGCTTGAGGAGATGATAAAAAACGCCGAGCTTATCACCAATCATCATAGCCGGTCGGTGGTAACGGTCGGCTGCACGGTGAAAGTGCGGATCGAAGGCCAGGAAAAATCCTATACAATCGTCGGTTCCGGCGAGGCCAATCCTTCGGCCGGTCGAATTTCCAACGAATCGTTGGTGGGACGTTCGCTTTTAGGCGCCAAAGTCGGCGATAAGATTTCTACCCCGACTCCGGCGGGAACTAAGACCTACGAGCTCTTGGGGATCATCTGATTTTTGTCTTCGATAAAAATATGGTATAATACAGCCACAATTTTGGCTGTATTTTTTATACCAATGGCAACAGAAAAAGAAAAACAATTGTTCGAGGAACGTTTGAGTAAATTGAAAAAGCTGGAGGAGGCGGGAATTTCCGGCTACCCGGCGGAAAGTCACCGCACTCACACGGTGGCGCAGGCGCTGGCCGCGTTTTCGCAGCTGGAGAAAAGCAAAAGCAAGATTTCCCTGACGGGCCGGCTTCGGGCGCTCCGCGGCCACGGCAAGCTCGTCTTCGGCGATCTGGAAGACGAGAGCGGCACTATGCAATTCATCGTGAAACTGGATGAGGTGGGAGAGAAGCAAATGGAGGTTTTTAAGAATTTTGACATCGGCGATTTTGCGCAATTTTCCGGCACGGTATTTTTGACCAAGCAGGGGGAGAAGACACTTTTAGTTTCGACGCCGAAACTGCTGACAAAGTCGCTCCGTGCAATGCCGGAAAAACATCACGGCTTAAAAGACACGGAGACCCGTTTGCGCAAGCGCTATCTGGAACTTTTGTCCGACCCCCAGACGCGTGAATTGTTCCGGAAAAAATCCCGGTTCTGGCAGGCCTTCCGCGAGTTCCTTTTGAAAGAAGGTTTTATGGAAGTCCAAATGCCGGTTTTGGAGCACGTGCCCGGCGGCGCGGAAGCTGAGCCGTTCGTCACGCATCACAACGCTTTGGATGAGGATTTTTATCTGCGCATCTCTTTGGAGCTGCCGCTTAAACGGCTGCTCGTCGGCGGCTATGAAAAGGTTTTTGAGCTCGGCGTTTTTTATCATCTCCTCAAGCTGCGCAATGCGGGCTTCGATCATGGCCTGCTCTTCTTTGGCCTGCGCGTAAT
>JAMDAJ010000003.1 GCA_023485925.1 Patescibacteria group bacterium | reverse complement strand
CATCTTCAGAACTATGCAGATTGCGGCGATAAAACTTTCCAAATCCTCCCGCTCTTTGAAAATCCTGGTTTTTACGGCCGCAATCTGCATAGTTCTGAAGATGTTATTATCCCGACCCGCCTCCCGGGAAATAAAAAAACAGATGTCTCATCGGTTTAATTTACATATTATTTTCGTGTCACCGCGTGTCCGCCAAACCGGTTGCGCATTAACGCAAGTAGCTTATTGCGCAACAATTTTTGATTTTTACGGTCTACGGACTCGACCCGCACCCTAAGCGACTCGGCAATTACACGAACGTCCGCGCCCAGTTTTCGCCCGGTTTTGACGGTCCACCCCCCCTCGCCGGTGGCTTTGACAAAACCGACGACCGACGACAGGTCTTCTTTTTCAAAAATATCGCGGCATAAATCGATCAGCCATGACCGGATGACGGAACCGTTCTGCCAAATTTTGGTGACCTGCGCCAGGTCGATATTTTTATCCCAACGATCGATGAGCCCATAACCTTCTGCAATCGCCTCCATCATCCCATATTCAATGCCATTGTGCACCATTTTGACGAAATGGCCGGAGCCGGAAGGGCCGACAAGGCCAAAAGATTTTCCGGCGGCCAAATCGCAGAACACCGGCCGGACCTGCGGCCAGATTTTTTTGTCGCCGCCGACCATCAAGGCAAAACCGTTCTTTTCGCCCCAGACCCCGCCCGAAGTGCCCGAATCGAAGAAATGGATTTTGCGAGCTTGAAATTTTTTCCCGCGGCGAACCGTGTCCTCAAAAAACGAATTGCCGCCGTCTATCACGATATCACCGGCTGACAATAACCCGCGAAGCCGTTTGAGCATCTCCTCCGTAGTCTCCCCGGAAGGCAGCATCACCCAAATCACCTTGCGCCGCGGCAGCGCGGCGACCAAATCCTCGACCGTGCTAGCGGTCTTGCCGCCGAAGCGCTCAAACGCCGCTCGCGGCTCCGGGCTGCGGTTCCAGGCCACCACGCGGTGGCCTTTTACATGCAACCTTCGCGCAATCTGCATGCCCATTTTTCCAAGACCAATGATGCCAATTTCCATAAATAACAATTATTTCGTAAACCCGGTGGTAACTCTTTAACTTTGAGCTTAAAGTTTGCGGGAAATAGTATAAATCTGATGACTTTAAAAATTTTTTGAGTACAGGGCAACCTCCTGAAAACTCAAATCACGCAAACAGTCGAAGACTACTACCGGGTGAACCACTCCCTAAAATCACGCTTGATAAGATCCTCCGCGGCTTTGGGGCCAAAAGTCCCCGGTTGATATTTTAAAAGCGGCAGCTTGCCCCAGTGTTTGCGGATACTGTCGACGAACCTCCACGCGGCCTCGATCTCGTCGGCGCGGATAAAAAGCCGCTGGTCGCCCTGGATGAAATCTAGCAATAGCCGTTCGTAAGCCGCGGGAATCGTCCCCCTGAAACTCGAAGCGTAGGAAAAATTTAAATCGGCTTGCCTAAGTTCGATGCCAAAACCCGGAATTTTGTTGTTGATGCGAAGATAAACGCTCTCGTCCGGCTGGATGCGAAAAGTGAGGATGTTCGAAGAGCAATTTCGAAAAAGACATCGGAGCGGTTCTTTAAAATGCACGGAAATTTCAGTGACTTTTTTCGCCATGGCCATGCCGCTGCGGATATAAATCGGCACGCCGTCCCAGCGGGGCGACTCCACGAAAGTTTTTAATGCCACAAAAGTTTCAGCCGGGCTACTCCGACCCAGCTCCTTGGCATAACCTTGGTATTGCCCCCGGACGATTGCGCCGGCGGCGGTAGCGGCCGAAAAAGGCCGCAAGGCCGCGAGCACCTTCACTTTTTCATCCTGAATGTGCCCGGTTAAAAGCTCTTTCGGCTCATTCATCAGAATGAGTGCCAACATTTGCAGGGTGTGATTTTGCACCACATCACGCAAAGCGCCAGCTGCGTCAAAGTACTCGCGCCCCCCGACCCGGTCGGAATAGAGCACGGACAGTTCAATGTGGTCGATATGATCGCGGTTCCAGAGCGGTTCAAAGAGCGAATTGGCAAAACGCGCCACCATCAAATTCTGCACCGTTTCCTTTCCGAGATAGTGGTCAATGCGGTAGATCTCTGCTTCGGTAAAGTACTGCGCCAGCTGCCGGTTCAGCTTGCGGGCAGAATTGAGATCAAATCCGAACGGCTTTTCCACCAGCAGACGGATCTGCCGCTCATGCTTTTTACAGGACTTGAGCAAGCCGTGTTTTTTTAAAATGTCAGCGATCGGAGAAAAATATTCCGGCGAGGTGGCAAAATAATACAGGCGATCAAAGCAATGATGCCCACTTCCCTCTTTCGCGTCCAAAAGCCGGGCCAAACCGGCGAAAGACCTTTCATTCTCAAAATCGCCCCGGTAATAATCGAGGTGCTTAAGAAATCGCCCTTTGCGCGCCTCGGAAAAAATTCCGGAAAAATTTTTCGATTTATCCAAAACGAAATCCAGATACTGCCGGGCGTCAAAATCCCGCCGGCCAACGCAAACTACCCGCACACCCGGCGGCAACAAACCTTCGACATCCATGCGATACAAGGCCGGCAACAGATAATTGCGGCTCAAATGTCCGGTGGCGCCGAAGATGGTTAAAACCGCGGGCTTAACTACGGATTTATCTAGACTTGGCATAAACAAGAGAAATTCTCCGATAGAGAATTCCTAAAGACTTCCTCAAAAAGTGGCCGCTTCTTCTGATTATTGCGAGACGGTCATTGCGAGTGAACCTCAAAAGACACCGCCGTCCCGTTAAAGACGACCTTCTCAAGCTTGGCTGACTCAGAGGAGGGCACGACGACGATAAAATCCTTTTTGGCAGTGGCGACACCGCATTCTTTCGCGTTTCCGGAAGTGCTAAAAACCAAAGTGATCTGCTCCGGATCGTTTTGATTGAAATCCACGTCGGTCCCTAACATGCTGCAGGGCTCATCCACCATTAAGCTTCCACGAAAAGTATTGGCGTCGGCGGCGTACGTTTTTTCCACCACCAAAACGGCCGTTTGCGGGGCGTTAGAATCGGAGGACGGCGCACCGACATCAGACCCATCCTCCAAAGGGACCTGCCGATTCGTTAAAACCACGGAAAAACCGACTAAGACCAAAATGACCACGAAAAGCACAAATAATTGAGCGAATTTATTGGTCATATATGTATTTTTTTAAGCGGTTAGACAGGAAAATTATACCACAAATGCCTTGGAAATAGAAAAATATCCAAAACCTGATCGTCGGATTGGGGGGAAACTATCCGACTGTGATATAATAACGAAAAGGTTTCTTTGGGAGGGAAAATGCGACTCTTCCACCCGCCGAATCGCGTGCCCGAAGAGCATAGTTTCGTTTACGTGGTTGAGGGACATCTCTGCCCCGATGTCGCTGACTGCCTCATGCGCAAGACCCCGCCAAGCGTATACGTTGCCTCGCTCATTAAACCTCCGCCCCAATTCCCTGGCCTCGAGCTTGAGGTCATTAAGGCCTGGCAAGACCACCACAGGGCCGCCGCCCGGACTCGAGGAATTACCCTGTTCTGGGCAGGACCCCCGGGCGCGGCGCTTACCGAGGTCTGGAAGCAGGAACTGGGGAACGCACTCGCCGAGTTTTCCAATCCCAACCGGCACATCCGAATGCTGGTCGGCAGCGAAGACTTGGGGATAAGAACTTCCCTCGGCCTCAAGTTGTTTCCGTCGAATCTTGTCTTCTCCTCGCTGTTTCAACTCTGCGCGACGGCGGAGGAAATGATCAACCACCACTATCACGTCCCAACTCTAGCTTAACCGCTATTTTTTTTATTCAATGCCCTTCTCCCTGGATTGGCGCTGGGGGGTTTCCTCTAAGACAAAAAGCCCCCATCAAGGGGGCTTTAATAGACTGGAAAAACTTGCGCCGTTTGGCCTATTCCATCACCGGGCCACCAAAATAACCGGAAAGGTCGGGGACTGATATTACATTCGATAAATTGTAACCCAGTCGGGTGAACATCCCAAGCGAGGGAAAAGGCCGGATCTGGTTGTTCTCCCCCACCAGCCAAACCGTAGCATGACCCTCGGCCTTGATAAGCGAGCCAATTGCAGCCGATTTGATGCCGGCAAAGGTTAGGGCCATATCGTCGGAGGAAGCCGGCAATACTGAAGCGAAGTCATAACCGTAAGAACGGAACTCTTCGGCGCTGCGGAAGGCATATAACTGCCCGCCTTCCACCCGATAAACCGTGCGCCCATCAGTTCCCAAGACCAGCGCTCCTTCGGCATGACCATTGCCCGAAAACGCGACCGTTTGACCGGTAGGAGTTTGGGTGGCAGGGGTTTCGATCGTGGGTGTCACATTAACCGGAATCGCAGCGTAAACATTGAGATTGATAGTCGCACTAGTCACATCCGAAGAACCTCCGACATTCTTGAATTTCGCATAGACGATTTTTACACCATTCCCTTCGGTTAACGTCCAACTATAACTAGTCGCATAGTTCAGCCAGGAAGAGTTTGCAAAATCCGCCGTGTTGGAAAGCATC
>JAMDAJ010000030.1 GCA_023485925.1 Patescibacteria group bacterium | reverse complement strand
TTCTATCGGCTAAAAAACTACGCTCCCGGCGTGAGCAAAACCAGCCAGAAAAATACGACTGCCAAAAAAACTGCGGCTGAGATGATAACCAGAAAATAATCGTTTTTTTTCATATTATGTTTGTTTCTCTCAATTGCCGCTGGCCGACGGTATGGTGAGGGCCGAGCAGGGTTCGTTGATATAACAATAATACGCCGTGGTCGAAAGGCGCAAGTCGATGTAAGCCAAGCTCTTCACCCGATCGGCGGGAATCTCCCTGGAAAGAATAAGTCCCAACGACCGCGCCTGCGCCGCTGGATCAGTATTTAAATCCAAATACGCCACCCAGCCCGCGGAAGACTCCGCGATAACGTCGGCCGAAGCCCGCCCGGGTAATTTCAGCCCCGCAAGTTCCGAACTGGTTTGCCGGTTCCACGCTTCTTTTAAGGCCTTCAGAAAGTCCATCAGTTTCTGAGTTGGTAACTGGTCGCCGACCGCGGCCGGTTTATTGGAAAGATCAATGATGGAAAGAAAACTTTCCGTGGAAGTCGCGTACCCCGGCGGCAACTGCTCTAAAAGCACGCTATCCTGGGAAAGATAAAAAAACGCGCCGCGGGTCTGCCAAATCGCCACCGGCATGCGTTCTTCAAGCGTGATTTTTATCTGGTTCGGCCAGATACGCCGGGACGAAAGTTTTAAAATGCGCGTGGTCTTTAAATCCAAAATGCGTTTAAGGTTCGCGGTATTTAGCGTCCACCAGTTATTCTTGGGCAAAATATTCCAGTACTTCTGCTGGCCCGCTTCGCCAAGCCACTCGTTTATCGTCTCCGCGGTGATTTGGCGGTTACCTACGACTTGAGCGGTCTTCACCAAAAAAAAATCGCTGAAGATTATGAAATACATCGCGCCGAACAGCGCCAACACCACCGCGACCAAAATCAATTTCCAGCGCCAGGAATATTGCCGCAATTTGATATCGGTTTTGGCCTGCGGCAATATCTTGGGCAAGCGGTGATAAGCCCGGGCCTCGCGGATGCGCGCCTGGAAGCGGTTCTGCTGGAACCGGCGGGTCGGGGTGATGTTGGGTCGAACTTTTTTCGAGCTAAAAATCCGCATAAGACCTCTTACAAATTCCGTTTATATCGCCGCAAGCTTTCCAAAAGAAACACCGGCCAATAACGCCAATTCAGTATCCGATCCTGGGCGTGGAGGTACTCCTGCTCAAATCCGCCGAAACCGCGCTTAAAATACGAAAGCCCGGCCCACGGATGTTTTGAGTCCGCCTCCGCCGACACGCCCCAAAAATTGTAGTGCTGGCAACCCCGCCGTTTAGCCTCACGGATGACCGCCCACTGGAGTGCGTGCGACACCGGCACCGGGTCGCCGATGACCGAAGCCCCCTGGTGATAAAACGCTTCGGTGGCGGTGAAGATGATAAGCGCCGCGGAGCGAACCTCGCCGTGATGCCGGCCCAAAAAAATCGCAGCCGAATCGGTTTTCAAAAAAGTCTCGAATTCCCGCTGAAGGTAATCAGGTGAAAACGGCACAAAATGCTGCCGCCGGGAGGTCTCCTGATAAAGCCGGACGAAATGCTGAAGGTCTTTGACGTCGCGGCCGACGGAAACTTCAACGTCTTCTTTTTCGGCCTTGCGAATGGCGGCCCGGCAATTTTTGCGCATACTGGAAAGCAGTTCGGCTTCAGACGCGCGAAGATCCAAAAGCCACATCCGTTCGGCGTGCATGTGCATCGGCGCCGGCCGAAAACCGGCAGCGCTATACAAAGTTCGATTTTCAGGCGTGTCCAAAAGCAAAGGGCTGACGCGCAGAAATCTCGCGTGGTTATCGCGGGCGAGCTGTTTTAAGTGTTCTAAAAACATTTTCGTGGCGCGCGGGTCATTAACTTTTACCAGCGGCCCGTGCGGAACGAACAAAAAAGTGCCGCGTCGCGCCCGGATCAAAAGCGCAAGGCATATCCCCTGCAAACCGCGCTCGAAAAAACCGAGACGAAACACGTGATGCCCCAAAGCGCGCTGAAATTCGCCCCATCCCCAGGTCTGCAAAAAAGTGTGCGGGGCGACGTCTCTCAAAAAATCATCCCAGACCGTTCGTTCGTTAAGCGCCTTAATTTCCATCAGAGAATTCTTTTACAAGTTCAATTATCCGCTGCGTCATTTTTGGCGTGATGTCGGGAGAGACCGGCAGATTCACCGACATCCTCGCCCGCGCTTCCGCCACCGGACACATACCGATCTGATAACCGAATTTCGCCAGCTCGACGCCATCGGGCGCCAGGACTTGCGCGTACCAGTCGCCTAAAAAAACTTTCCGCGCCCGGGCAAAGCGACGCAATTTTCCGCCGTCGCCGACAAAGACAGTATAGCGCATCAGCGCCGCCTCACTTTCCGGGTTCGCCTGCGCTTCAAGCGACGTTCCTTCCAGCCCCTTTTGATATAACGCGGCGAGTTCTTTGCGGTGCGAATTATAAGTCGCAAGCTTCTTAAGCTGGTGTACGGCCATTTTTGCAAGCGCACCCGGCAAGGACTTCCCGGAAAACTCCAACCACCCGCCCGCTTTTTCTTCGCGATAAACTGATTTCGAGATAATACCAAAGGATAAAGCGAGTTTGAGCAGAACCCGGCCGAGGCCGGAATCATAAGTGGCCTTTATCGCCCGTGTGATGATCGGGTGAAACAACTGCTGTAGAACCCAAAAATTTCCCGGCCGGCCGGCTGTTGCCCGCAAAATTTCCAGTTTCTCCGCTACGATTTTATCATTTGTCACCGCCACGCCGCCGAATACCGAAGACGCCGCCTTGTCGCGGCCAAAACTGAAAATCGCAGCATCGCCGAACGCGCCCAAGCTTCGGCCGCCGAATTTTCCGCCCAAAGTATGGGCGCAATCCTCAATGACGAACAGATGGTGCTTTTCCGCAATGGCAAGCAGCGCATCAAGTTTGGCCGGCGCGCCAAAGGTATGCTGAATGATGAGCACGCGGGTATTGACCGAAATTTTTCTTTCCAGATCCTCCGGCGACATGTTGAGCGTGTCCGGTTCGATATCCACGTAAACCGGCTTACCGCCCGCGGCGATGACCGCGCCCGGCACCGCGATGCAGGTATAGGCCTGCAATAACACTTCGTCCTTGCGCTGCAATTCAAAGGTCTCAAGCAGCGCGCAGAGTGCCCCGCGGCCGGAAGCGAACGCAAAAGCGTAATCAGTCGGCAGGGTTTGTTTAAACCACGCTTCAAGCTCACGGGCGGCGGACGAGGAAAACCACGACCAAGGGCGGACCAGCAGCCGCCAGGCCAACTCGACGTCGTCCTTTTGGGTATTTGGCGCAAGACCTGTAAAAATATACTCGCTCATGTTTTTTAAGAAGACTCGTCTAAATTCACTTCATTCGCGCCGAAAGCTTCACAAAACCTCGAATAATATTTTCTCCCTATTTCGGTCGCGCTTTCCGTTGGGACTGGATATTGCATCATTCGGCCATTCTGTTTTTCATTTTGAGATGACCTAAAGTAAATTCTCTCTCCAGTAGTCCCTGTCCCAAAAACTAGGCAATCGCCTCTAGAACGCAGAACGACTTCTTCAACATCGTCAGGCGGGCAATACGCCATTTTACGCTCGCTCGGATCGCACAGTATTAAAGTCAAGCTGTCGTAAAAATGTTCTGCTTGTTGTTGGCGCGCCTTCTCCTCACTGCCTGACTTCAAATCTTGATAATCACGTCTTACTCGACCCGCAAGGAATGCTCTCTCCTCACGACTGATATTAGGGAGCTCCTGGTTGACACGTTTGAAACTTGGCCTCCGCAAATAGCTCTCAATCTCCGAAAATCTGATTAGCGGAAGCTGCTCGCCGCTAAAACTGCCTTCCGACATGCTCATAAGCCATTGTACTTACAACTTTATTGCTGATGCCGACTTTGACGTGTTCAGTTTTGGGTAAAAGGAACGGCACCTGTAATATATCCGTCACGTCGTCTTTTTCATCAAAAAGTTTAATGTCGCAGCCGTAAGAATACACCGCCCGGTCAGAGCCGACATAACCTAAAGACCCGGCCTTTTCGCTCCGGCCGGTTCTTCTCAAAACCTCCACCGATGGATCCGCCGGCAGCCACCGGCCGTCGGGCAACTGCGCCTCCAACCACGCGTGCATGTTATTTCGCTCGTACCCCAGCCAAAATCCCGAAACAACGCGCACCGGAATGCCCAAAGCCAGACAAACGCTCGCAAACAGAGTGTCATACCCGCCGCAATCGACCTTGGCCGCGCGGAGTGCCTCCTCCACGCCGTATAAGCCGTTCTGCGGGTTCCCATAGCGCAAGGTCTTCATCACATACTCGTTGACCGCGGAAAGCGCGCCACCAAGATTTTTTTGCTTCGACCGGGTTTCCGCCGCCACCGCCTTTATCCATGGCAGCTCGGGTTTTATCAGCCGGTTGCCCAAAAGATATTTTTTGTCGAGCGCGACGCTGGTTTTATAATCGTCTAAGACGAATTTCCCCGCGCTACAGTCTATCGGCGTCCTTTTTATTTGATATATCCGCTCAATATTTAAAGTCTGTCCCTGAGGCAGCTTCACCGAAATCACTTCAAAATTATTCTTGTAAACCGGATCGAGGTGAGGTAGAGGACACTGCT
>JAMDAJ010000039.1:844-4652 GCA_023485925.1 Patescibacteria group bacterium | reverse complement strand
AGGGCAGAAATCATACGTCACTATTTTCCAAACTGCCCAGATTGCTATGATGATCAGAATTATCGTTAAGAACTTTTTCATAGCTTGCTATATTTAGGTTTTTATTTTGTAATGAAGAATAGCCGACCCTTTATCCTTCAAGAAACAAAAAATCACCGATCTTCTTGATCGGTGATTGGATTTCACCCTATATGCACGCTAGAAACGCACTCTATGGCCTACATAACCTGTTATACGACATATACAATCAGAAATTGCCGCTATTTCGAGTATCAGGTCAGTTTCCAGCCCGCTCCTTTTGATAATTTGCGTGACGAAATTCATTTCTTTCCTATTCTTGACGGCCAGCGTACTTTTGTATTGCGTTTCTGTGCCGGTTTCATCTTCTTGATGGTGCGTCTGGGGCTGGACCGCAGCTTTTCCCAAATTTGGACGTCCATTCATACTGCCTGTTTTTTTCAAAAGTTTATAGCGCAAATTATTGCGTGGGTTTTTGGCTTAAATTACTATCAATCGCCAACAATCTATTAAATACGAGTTTGCCAATGATTTGTGCCCTAAGTCGATTTTCTGAGATGAGCCGGCCAAGTTATTCGGATGATTTTTTTTTCGAGAGAGATTTTTTAAGCACGAAAATTTTACAGATCTTTTTGAGAATTATTTTATGTCGCACAATATTTATCTGACAAAACTCTTATACTATCTAGTATCGTAGTTTTTGTTCGAGATATGATGAAGATTTTGGTTTACTAAAAACGCCCGGGTTTACCCGGGCGCCTCCTCCCCTATTGTCTTCATCATCTCACAAATCCAAGAGTACCGCCGCGATCCAAGGAAAAACCAAATTCACATCGCTTTGAATGATCTGGTAGTAGCTCTTTGGCGAGAGTTTGTCCCAGGTGATTTTTTCTTTTCCGCCGGCGCCGGAGTACGAGCCGTAAGACATGGGGCTGGAGCCGATCTCGATAAAACCGGCCCAGTCGCGGACTTTGCCGTGCAGGCGCAGGTCGTGCTTAAGCGATGGCACCACGCAAATCGGAAAATCGGCCGCGATGCCGCCGCCCAGCTGCAAAAAAGCAATC
This sequence comes from Patescibacteria group bacterium, assembly GCA_023485925.1. GTDB lineage: Bacteria > Patescibacteriota > Doudnabacteria > UBA920 > 2-01-FULL-50-11 > JAMDAJ01. The sequence continues at coordinate 3,570 of JAMDAJ010000039.1, read as the reverse complement.
GGCGATTTTTTTGAGCTCTCCATATACCAGTCATAGAGAAAATGGAAATATTCCAGCCCGGTTTTCATTATTGACTGGTCCAGCGTGAGGTCGGATTTAGATTTATGCTGTCCGCCGTAAGTGTAGCTTGAGAAGATATTTCCCATAGTTGAATCTTCAAATCCCGGGATGACGATGGGCACGTTTTTTTTGTAAGCGGCGTAGGCCCAGCAGTCATCGGGGTTCGCCGCGGGGTCGGGTTTGATGAGCTTTTCTGAGAACAGCCGGCGAAAATACTCGTGCGGAAAATACCGCTTGTGATCCTTTTGCGCTTTTTGCCACATCTTTACCAAATGCGGCTCCATAATGCGCACACTTTCGTCTTCCGGCAAAAAAGTGTCAGTGATTCGGCGAAGTCCCGCGTCGCGCAATTCCGCCTCCTGTTTGGGTGTCAGCTCGGTGTAGCGCGGGATATAAGCGTAATGGGAATGTGCCACGAAACGGTAATACGATTCCTCGTGATTGGCGCCGGTGGCGGAGATAAGGTGAACTTTGTTTTTGCGAATCATTTCGGCCAGGGTGATGCCAATCTGAAAAGAACTCAAAGCCCCGGCCATAGTCACGACCATTTTGCCGCCGCGTTTGAGGTGCTCTTTGAGCCATAATGCCGCCTGGAGCGTGGCGCCGGCGTTGGTATGCTTTAGAGTTTTTTCCGCGTAAGCGGCAACCGACCGCGTGTCGCGAGTGCGTTTTGCCCCTTGCTCGAACTCGATGAAATCCATCAGTCCCGGGGAGAGCTTTTTTTGCATTTCCTGTTTTTTCATAAACGTGGCGTTAGCGTCTTGAAAATTTGTAATTTATGAGTTTATAGACGAGCTTGGCGGCCATAAAATCCGGCCCGGGAAAATTCTTCATCGGCGCAAGCTCCACCACGTCAGCGCCGACGACATTCTTTGACCGAAAAATAGATTCTAAAATTTTCAGAGTCTGCCACCACTGGAGTCCGCCCGGTTCGGGCGTGCCGGTCGAAGGCATGATGCTGGGATCAAAAGCGTCCACGTCGAAAGTCAAGTAAACGTCTTTGGTCGGAATTTCGTCAAGAACGCGTTTGGGAGCAGGTGTTTCCCAGGCCCAAAAAGTTTTGATGCGGCTTTTTTGCGCTTTTAGATAGCCGATTTCCTCATCGACCTCGCTTGCCGAACGGATGCCGATTTGCACCAGCTTACGGATGCTCTTATTTTCCATTACGCGGCGCAACGCGGAGGCGTGGCTGTAACGGGAGTCGCGGTATTGCTTGCGCAGGTCCAAATGGGCGTCGAAATGCACCACGGTCAAGTCTTGGTATAGCTTGCTGACTCCCTCGACCGCGCCCGCGGTAAGCGTGTGCTCGCCGCCTAAAATCACCGGAAATTTGCCGTCCGCGCTGATTTGTCGCGTCATCGCGGTCAAAAGCGAGAGCGCTTTGGCGGGGTCTTTGGGGATTGCCGTAAAATTCAGCGTCGCGAGGCCGCTTTTGTAGGTTTTGGCGAAACTTTGTTCGTCGTTTTCGTTTAGTTGGTGGCTGGCTTTGATGATGGCTTTTGGACCGTTACGCGTGCCGGCGCCATAAGAAACATGTGCTTCCATTCCGAAAGGCACGATGATCGAGCGGGCTTTTAAGTACGAGGTTTCAAAAGAAACGCCCTGATCGATCCCCAAAAAGCCATTTTTTTGAATTGAGAATTTCATATCAGTAGTAAGTGTTGTAATCGCTGGTCAGCTCCTCCCCTGCTTTGATATCACGGGCGGCCACGAAATTCTCCCCGCCGTCTAATGATACCATATTCGGCGTGTCAGAATGATTGATATAAAAAGTAATGTCAAACACGTTCAGTCCGTTTTTCGGGACGTAAGTCTGCTGGCCGTCGGGTGCGTAAAAATCCGAGATGATTTTCTGCACGTGGGGAGGCAGAGTTTTGATCTCGGAAGCATCAAGCGCCGTCCATTGAAGCGGCTGGTAAAGCCGGAACGGATCGCAGCCTTTGGGAATATCCCGCTCCGCGAAAATTCCCACGCCGTGTATTTGCGAGGGCTTGATACGGATGTAAATATCCTCGACAAGATGTTTTAAAAGCCCTTTTTTATCAAAACTCATTTGAGATAACCCCAGGTTTGCAACAGGTCGCTGTCGTTAAGCCATTTTTCGCCGACGTCCACGCGGTAAAACATATTTTGCAGCCGGATATTGCGGATACGATGATAGGCCTGTTTGCGAGCGTCGTCCACGGTGCTGCCGCAGCCGGTGACCACTAGCGCATAGCCGGACTCGCCGGCAATACGAAGGGTTTTATCGACCATCTTAAGATCGCCGATGCAGATGCCTTCGAGGTCAGGATTCGGCCGGCGGAACAATACCGAAAGGTCGTGGTAAGTGGCGATGTCCTGGCTGTGGCCGGAAAGGAACGATTCCACCATGCAGCAGACACCGATCTGAAAACCCTTTTTGGTGGGGAATTCAAAATCCTCGCCCGAGGCCAATTTCCAAAAGAATTCCGAAAGCGGCATATCAATGCCTTCGGACTGCACGGCCATGGTGGGATAACCAAAACGGCAGGTGAACTCTAAGGGGTATATGCCGCGGCCGTTGGCAATGCAATTGATGTCGAAATATCCGACGTAGCCGGATTTGGCAAGTTCCGCTTCGATCCGCGTCAAAGTCATTTTGAACATCCCGTTGGGATGCGACCAGAACATTAAAGCGCCCATGT
>JAMDAJ010000039.1:0-834 GCA_023485925.1 Patescibacteria group bacterium | reverse complement strand
ATGGGATGCAGGAACTTTTTACCATTAAAGAACGCGCCGACGGCGATTTCCACGCCGGAAGCGTATTTTTGCAGCTGAAAAGTCTTGATTTTCGTTTTCCAGATGACCTCATTCGTTCGCAACAGCTCTAAAATATCCGCACCATCCTCCTCTTCCCCGATGAACAGCCAACCCTTGTTGTCCTGCGCCTTGCCACTGGGCTTGAATACGTAGCGCGCGGGGTTTTTTTCGATGAAAGCGATGGCCGATTCGAAATTGGAAAAATACCAGTGCGGCAAGACCTGCATGCCGACGCGGTCCATTTCTTCCTGGCCGAATTCCCGATTATGCTCGAGTCGGTCGGTATAGCTTGAGCCGCCGATGACTTTTTTGCCTTTTTTTCGCAAAGCCTCGGCGTGACGGCCGAAACCGATATCGTCGAAAATGATGACGTCGGCCCAGTCCACCCATTTTTTCCAGTCATCAACTTTATCTAAGATGCCGGAATACACGTCATCGCGCTCCAGCTTGTTGTCGATATAAGCCTTGACCTCGTGACCTTCGCGCTGAATTTTCCAGGCCAGGTCGCCGGACAGACTGATCCAGGACACAAACAAGAATTTTTTCTTTTCCATTTTGTGTTCACCGTTCATTTTGGTGGCTTTGTTCGGATTAAATTTTACCAGCCAAAAAGTTTACCAACGTCCTCGGCGTTCTCCCGCTTGCGTGCCACTGTGATAACGCCGTTTTGGGCGATGACCTTCGCCGGATTGGAGACGAGACAGTGGTGCGAGCCCAGGGGGTCCTGGTACGCGCCGGTATCCAGCACAGCCAAGTATTGCCCGTCGCCGTTCT
>JAMDAJ010000015.1:13707-22480 GCA_023485925.1 Patescibacteria group bacterium | reverse complement strand
GTGGCGAAACTTAAATAAAACATGAAGCTCGAAAGCCAACGTTTATCCCAATAAGAGTAAAAGCTTCCATCTCCATCGAAGTGCCCGCGTATAAAATCAAAAAAATATCTATCGGGAATTTTTAGTGGGCCTAAGGTTTTAGATTTCGCCGGAGTTAAACCAATGGATAGTAAAAAATTATAAAAATTCACGTCCCCGAACTGAACCCAATGGCCATAGCCGCCTTTAACAAACCCACTAGGTTTTTTCGCAATTTTATTATTCAGCCCTAAAAGTTCTTTAAATTGGCAAACCAAATCGTAATCTTTCGAGATGAAAGCCAGGTGCCGGCCATCCTTATAAAGACAGCCGTCAGTGGCAATTAAACCGACCGCATACGCCAAGTTCGACGACCAGCGACAATTTATTTTACAAAGTGGCTTCATGAAATATATTATATCTCAATCTGAAAGCGTATGCCAAATATTCATTATGCAAAGAACGGCTTCTGACCGTTTTGAGTCATCCCCCGTCCTTGACATCTTAGGTGATCTTCCACCCGTCCTCGGTCTTTTCGATTTTGCCTTTCAGTTTGAACCCCGCGGCCAGCTTGTGCCCGCCGCCGCCTAAGGTGCGGGCGATCGCGGCTACGTCCACGCCCTTGTAGTTTTCCGAACGCAAACTTCCCTTGATCTCGTCGCCGCGCTGTTTTAATACCATGGAAAACTTTGCCTCCGGCACGGTATTGAGCACCGAAGCGATGCCTTCTAAATCCTCGGGATCGGCTCCTGCCTCTTTCAGTTCCTCTTCAGTGACAATGCTGTACACCATCTGCTGCTCGGAATCAAAATGCATATTCTCCAGCGCCTTGGCCCAGGCCCGAAGTTTGGACAATTCATTCTTCCCAAAGTAAAACTCGGAAATTCGGGAGATTGACGCGCCATGCCGCATCAGTTCGGCGGCGATCTCCAAAACTTGAGCGTTGGTATTGGCATGCCGAAAACCCCCGGTATCGTTGAAAATCCCGGTAAGCAAATTGATAGCGATGGGTTTGCTGATGGGGACGTTCCAGAATTTTATCAAATGATAGACCAGCTCGCAGGTCGCCGCGGCGGCGGCATCCACAAAATTGATATCGCCGAACGACCGGTTATCGATGTGGTGGTCGATATTGATGATTTTTTTTCCGGCGGTATCCCAGTTCTCAAATCCCGAACGGTCGGCCGAGCCGCAGCCGAAGTACACCACCGTGTCGTAATTCTCTTTCGGCGGCGTCTCCTTAACTTCCAAAACTCCGGGCAGGAACGTGAGATTGTCCTGTACGCCGCCTTTGGCCACCGCCGTGGTGCGGAGGCCTTTTTCCTGCAAAGCAAACTTGCAAGCAAGCATCGCGCCCAAATCGTCGCCGTCCGTGAACTCATGCGAAACCAGCACCGTATGAGCGGAAGAGAGTATCGCCTCCGAAACCGCTTTGAAATCAAGCTCGGTCTTGGTCATGGATTCGAGTTTTCTCACCATGACCCCGAGCGGAATCGAACGGGCCATGAAGTTTATCGAACACCTCGCTGATATGCGCAGCGTATTCGGTGGAAGTATCCGCGTAAAATCTTATCTTGGGTACGATGCGCATTGTCGCCCCCTGGTACAGCTGTCCCTGAATGGGATAAAGATTCCGATTCAATATCTTCTCTACCGCCGCCGTATCCTGACCTAGACTCGAAAACCAAACCTTCGCCTCCCGCAAATCAGGAGTCACCTCGACTTTGAGAATGGTAATGATGCCGGAAAGACCGGGCAGCTCCTCAGTGCGCAAAATATCCGTGAGTCTTTCAGTCAAAAAAGCCCCCACTCTTCGCATCCTCACTGAAGGTTGTCTGTGGCTGGCTCGCATCTAAAAACTTTTAAACGGAAGTTTTTTTCAATTTCTTCTCCCGCAGACGTTCATCCACTATCATCAGGATGTCGCCCTTTTCCAGTTTGACGCGTGTTCCGATATTCATTCCACATTCCAAACCGGCTTCCACCTGCTTGGCGGGAACTTTGTTGCGCTGCAGTTCCGCCAGTTTTCCCTCGCCGACTTTTTTATCGCCGCGCAGTATCCTGACCTTTCGCTCAGCGATCAATTTGCCTTCCAAAACGCTTCCGCCCACGATCATGTAGTCTTTTTCCGTGCGAAATACGGCCAAGACTTTCGCCCGGCCCACTACGATCTCCTCTACTTCCGGCAAGATCAGATCCAAAATCGCGCGCGTCAGGTCTTCGGTCAACTCATAAATGATATCGTAGATATCGACGGAGATATTCTTCTGTTTGGCTAATCGCGCCGCCGCAGGCAGGACCGCATTGTTAAAACCGACCAAGGTAGCGGAGGCCGATTCCGCGGCGAGTACGTCCGATTCGTTGATGTCTCCCACGCCTTCGGAAACGATTTTTATCTTCACATCCTGGTTTTCCAGTTTTGAAATTTCGGCCGAGACCGCTTCCAGCGAACCTTGCGTGTCCGCTTTCAAGATCAAATTCAACTGCTGATTTTCCGTATCGGTGGAAATGCCGGTTTTTAAACTCAACCGTTTGGCCGTCCGGGATAACAGTATCGTCCGCGCAGCGGCCTGGGCCTCCTGAATTTCCGCACGGACTTGCAACAGGTCGCCCACCTCCGGCACGTTGGAGATGCCGGAAAGTCGCACGGGCGTCGAAGGCGGCGCCGATTTCAGCGCTCGGCCGTTTTCATCCTGCAAGATCCTGACCTTGCCGTAAGTTCCGCCCACTGTCACCACGTCGTTTAGGCGCAGGGTGCCGTTCTGCACGATGATGGAAGCGATCGGCCCTTGGGTTTTTGAAAGGTGGGACTCGATAACGGTGCCGACGGTGCGCCCTTCGGGATTGGCGCGGTAATTTTCCATTTCCGCCGTGAGCAAAATCATGTCCAAAAGCTTGTCCACGCCCAAATTTTTTTTGGCGGAGATCGGGACGAACACCGTCTTGCCGCCCCACTCTTCCGGCATCACTCCTGCCTCGGAAAGCTGCGATTTGACCAATTCCGGATTGGCTTCCGGCTTATCGATCTTGTTCATAGCGACGATCATCGGCGTACGGGTCAATTTGGCGCGCGAAATGACTTCTAAAGTCTGCTGCTTCACACCATCATCAGCCGCCACCACCAAAACTATGATGTCGGTGACGTTGGCCCCTCGGGCGCGCATGGCCGCAAAGGCCTCGTGCCCGGGCGTATCTAAAAACGTGATGCTCTTGCCCTTGTAATTCACCTTATAAGCGCCGATGTGCTGGGTAATGGCGCCGGCCTCGGTCTCAATGACGTTCGTAGAACGGATAGTGTCCAAAAGTTTGGTCTTTCCGTGGTCAACGTGACCCATTACCGCGACGATCGGCGGCCGGAATTTCAAGTCGGCCTCTTTTTCCGCTGCCAGTGTCTCTCCGACCGTTCCCAATCCTAATCCGACCGCTTTTTCTTCTTGGGCCTCAAAACCCAATTCCGCCGCCACTACGGCGGCCGCGTCAAAATCGATCTGTTCATTCATCGTAGCCATCACGCCGTTTCCGATCAAAGCTTTAATGACCGCCGTCACCGGCTTGCCTAAAGTCGCCGCCAAATCGCGCACGGCGATGACGGGCGGAATCTTTACGGTTTTCACGACCGCCGGACCTTCGGCTTCGAGGATTTTCTTCGGCTGGGGTTTAAGTTTTTCGTAGATCTCCCTAGCCAGAACGTTGTTCACTTTCCGGGCTTTCGGCGAAACGGAAAATCCCGCCGCCGCCATGCGTTTGCGAAGTTCGGTGATGGAAATGTTCAGCTGTTGGGAAAGCGTGGTGATATTCATATAGATAATCTATCTTATCTTATTTAAGCACGATTTTCAAGGGCGGCGCTTGCGGTCCCGAAAGGCTCGGATATCGCCCAAGCCATATTGAACAAAGAGAGTAAGGCCCCGCTGATTTCTTTACTTTTAATCATCACGGAAAAAATTGTCGGGTGGAAGGAAAAGAACACGACGCAATCGCCGAAGATCGCGTTGTCGGTCGGAAAATTGAAATTTTTCGGCACGAATCGAATTTCGTAATTTTTTCCCTGTTGAGCCTTGCGGGCGTAATCCAAGTCCTCCGATGAATGGGTAAGCAAATCCCGAACCTTGACGTTTTGCTCTTGCGTGCGTTTCACGAAGCTGAACAGTCCTTCCGAATCGTAGTTTAGGGCTTCGCGAACCGTTCCGAAAAAAGACACTTCATTAGCGGAATAAATTTTGTCGTAAACCTGCTTGATCCCCTCTTTCCCTTCAAACAGCAGAACCTGCGGTTTTTCTTTTTTTGAATTATAAAGGCCTAAAAAATTTGGGAGAAACCGTTTTAGCAATTCCTGCTTTCGGTCTAAATCAGAAATTAATTTTTCCGGCGATTCGGCGGTGTATAACGCTTTCTTGGCATGCGGCACCAGGCTGACCAATCCTTTGGCCTGCAAGTCATCCAAGACCAGATAGGTCGTCGGCCTTTTAGTGCCGGCTTTTTTGGCGATCCCTTCTACCGAAGCCTCCCCCAATTCCATCAAGGCCAGATAAACACTGCTCTCTTTCTCGCTTAGTCCTGCTTTTTTTAATACTTCGATCAGCTCCATGTTTCTTTTTCCCTCTCTTATTTTAAAAGTCTGTGAATTACGAATTTGCCATTCTGAACTTGGTTCAGAATCCAAAACGCCAGGATATCACAACGCTGTAGATTCCGGCTCGGAGGCCGGAATGACAAGTTTAATGAGTTTCGTAATTCACAGTAAGAGTAAGATAAATTCATAATATCACACTATTTCTATCTTGTCAATTTTTCTGACAACATAATAATGTAAACAAAAATATCCTTTATTTATAGGCAAATATACAAGCCGATTATGTTGATGGAATTGACATAATATATATTTTATGATACAATTCGATTTCAAAATCCAAGGAGGAGAGCAATCAATGACTATCACAAGTCAAGAAGAACTCAAGTTGGCTTTCTACAATCTGTTCATGAAAGTCAACAGTGACTACCGCCAGTATCGTTCCCGAAACCCCAAGGCGCTCTTTTCGTACTTCTTCTATCCCCCGTGCCGCTGGGAAGGGATGCTCGCAAACCCCAGACGACCTGGAGAAGGAGAATTGATCGACTGCCGTAACTTTCTGCTGCAGACCTGGCAAGAAGCGGTGGGAATCCGTGAAATCGTCGAAGCCGCCGGCGTGGACGTGGGCACGGTGAACGCCATCCTTCGCTTTGGGCAAGACCCGGAGAAGGAAGGGCTGCCACTAGTACCGATTGAGGTAACCCTTGACGGGATAATGCGTCAAGGATACACCCCGTCAGGGAACGGCGAAAAATGTATAGAAAGCCAAAGGCTGATTGCCGCCATCCGCGCGGCGATGCTCATCAAGACAATTCGGCCTGACCAGCCGTAAAAAGGTTTATGGGGAAGGCTTGCACTTCTTCCCTCTAGAGCTTTAAGAGTTTGATTGCAATCGAGCTCTTATAGGTGGAACACACAAAGGAAGGATATATCTGCGATGCAAATCACAACCGTCTCGGCGATCAAAGCCAAGGCCCTCTTCCAACGGCAGTACTTTGCCGGCGGCGCTTTGGGACCCGGACCGAAAGGTGGCTGGACCAGCTACCAAAAGCTAGATAAAGACGCCGAAATCATCACCGAACAATGGCAATGTGAAGGATCGGGCTTCACAATCACCCAAACCCGTCTGCTGCTCGACGGCAAACCGGTGCGCATTGTCGGCATGCGACCGGGACTGGATGACACGGTCGTGGCCATTGGAATTGAAAGCCCAGCCTACTCCCAGATCGAAATCTACACCGACATCCTCACCCACAAAGGAGAAAGCGACGGCGTCGCCAACCCTGACCAGCCGTAAAGAGGTCAACCATATTCGAGGGCAAACCGCTGGGTTTGCCTTTTTTTGCAATCTTTCATGGATTGCCGAAGATATAAAAAACGAGGCTATCTGCCTCATTTTATAAAGTATGACAAACAAACACCCCTTCAGAACGTCCGCGATTTTCCGACAATGACCCGCACCTTGTCCTCGGCCAAAAAAATGCGGGTTGGCGCCGTGGCCACCACGATCGGCCCGGCGAATAATTGCAACCCGACCGGAGAAAGAATCTCGACTTCGCGAGCGTGGACGATAGAGGCGCCCGGAAAAGTTTCCAGCGCCCGGGTCTCTGCCGTTTTGCGCCACTTCCAATTCTGGAACCGGTTTAACCGGCCAACAAGAACGATATCAAGCAAACCGTCTTTCGGATCCCCGATCGTCACCCCGTCCTTCTGCGAAATATGATCGGATGCGTTGATAATGCTTCCCAAAAACAAATCGCCGGAGGCCTTGAACGACCGGTCAAAACGGATCTCGACCGCGTCGAGTTTTTGAGGACGGAAGAAAGTCTTCAGTCCGCTAAAAAACCCGCGGGGGCTCTCGGACTGGAACGCCATTTTTCCTTCCGCAGCCGTTCCGTCTCCCGCCGGGCTCTGGTCGGTCCTGAAGAACAGATTGGAAATAAAATAGGTCTGGCCCACGCAGGCCAGATCCAAACTCTCCACCCGCCGTTTGGCGATGGTGATGACCGATTCCAACAGACCCTCGATACCCAAAATTTTCGCCGTCTCGCTCTGCGCCCTCACGGGAATGAAGCCTAAAGTCACGGGCTTGCCGTGGCATACGCTCACAGCCTTATGAAAAGTCTCGTCGCTGCCCACAATGACCAATGTGGTCACACCGTGGGACAAGGCCACAATGACCAATGTGGTCACACCGTGGGACAAGGCCGTTGCTACCAGATCTTCCACGGTGCGAAGCCGGGTCACCCGGGCAACTTCTCCGGAAATATGATACTCACCCAAAAACGACAGCAGCTGGGTCTGAAAAAATTCAAAATTTTTGCCGTCGTAGTTCGCCGGATCGACCAAATAATAATACATAAGTCCAGCCCAAATTCGAAATTCCAAACACTAAATTTCAAACAATATCTAAATCACAAATCCAAAAACCTAAACGTTTGGTATTTGTAATTTATAAATTTTGGATTTGTTTAGAATTTCGATATTCGAATTTAGAATTTACCTTTATTCTTCGTCCGGCAAGGGCTCGCTCACCGGTTTGGTCTTATAACCGTTATGTACATTCATCACACACTTGCCGGAAAAAAATGCACCTTCTTCCACCGCAAGTTTCCCGCAGTCGATATCGCCCGAAACATTGCCCGTCTGCAGGATCGCCAAAACCTCTCGAACTTTCATGTTGCCGGAGATCTTTCCAGCGACGGTGGCATTGCCGGCCTCAACATCCGCTTCAATCTTGGCGGTCGGACCGATGAACAAATTCTGAGAGGTCTTGACCTTGCCGGTCACCTGTCCGTCCACTTTGATATCTCCATCCGAAACCAAGTCGCCCTCAATCTTTACGGAATGACCGACGATAGTTTCTGCGACCAGCGATTCCCCCGGGCTCGGTGGCATAAAATTATCATTGTTGTTGTTTCTTGCCATAGCTGCGGTAATTATTTTTAAAATTATTTAAAGGATATTCCCGCCGGTCTTTAAGGATTCGCCTGTTCCCAATTCCGGCTTTCCAGTATGGCTTGCTTCTCCTCGTTCGTCAAGGGAATCTTTGACTCGCCGGCCCGCAACGGCTTCGCGTACACCCGTTGAGTATCCCGCCCGTAAAGCGAGGTGATGACGACGCCGTTTGCGCGTTCATCCAGCAAAGCCAACGAGAAGCTGTTATTCCCCCCGGCTTCCGCATAAGAATTAAAACGGACCACGCCAATGTGACTGATGGCCAAACGCTGTTTTTGATCTAGGGTCTTCCGGGCCTTCGCAAGCTGTCGCACCTCTTCCGACAATTTCCCCAGCCGGCCCTCTTGATCTGCAAGGAATTCTTCCAATTGCGGGATGTTACCCGGCCCGGAAAAAAATTTTTTTTGGAACCGAATGGTTTTGCGAAGCCGCCAGATGACAAAAACCGCGGCGACGATCGCCGCTACTGCCAAAAAGGTGGCAACACTATCCCAAATCTGCAGATTGTCTAGCATACACGTTTAGGGTATAATTGGCAGCGAGGGAAGAAAGGAACCGGAGGTTACTTTTCCACCGAGCGAACCAATTACTTCGGAGATATAATTGGCAGCGAGGGAGGAAAGAAACGGCAGTTTCCTTTCCGACCGCAGCGATTAAATTACCTCACAAAAGATATAATGCAAAGGTTAAATAATTATACAAAAAGCTTTGAGCTTGGGCAAACCTAAGACAGCTTCTGTCCAATCTATGCCATCAAACACCAATCATATTCATCCAGACCGGGAAGCGGAGCTTGTGAAAAAGGATTTTTTTCGGTCTCTCGTCATCAACGGTTTATTCCTGCTCGCGCTCGTGGTCCTGTTTTTCCTGAATCAACGCTTGGGATTTTTGAACTGGTTCATAAACCGGTTTTAAATCCGCACGAACCTGGTGCTCCAATACAATAGCATCCTTTAGCCGGCCCGCCTTGGCCCTGGGCCCATAGTAAAGTGGTAGAACGTCGACATTTTTACCCTGTTACTCAAATCTCAGCTCTGGGCCTATGGTCCAGTGGTAAGACGCTACATTCGCATTGTAGAGACGCGAGTTCGATTCTCGCTAGGTCCACAAATTGAGTAACAGGGCGAGTTGCCGAGGCAAAGGGTTCGACCTGCCTGCCGCAGGCAGGTTCCCAGTTTTGTCCAAGGCGAGGGCGGCTCTCGAACTTAAAGTCATTTTTAAAACCCC
>JAMDAJ010000015.1:0-13697 GCA_023485925.1 Patescibacteria group bacterium | reverse complement strand
GAATTCCGCCGCGCCCGAGCCGAAGCGAAGCCCCGCCGCCCTGCTCGTTCAGAGCAGAGTCCCGCAAAAAAGTTTTCTTTTCCTTTTAGAAGAAAAAGAAATCTCGCGCCAAATCAAAAAATGCGAAGAAAACTTTTTTGCGGAACAGCGAGCGAAGCGAGCGGCGGCGGGGCGTAGCGAATTAGTCGGGATTTTGTTCAAAATGAGTTCTGACTTTTTCCAACAAACACCACAAATTGAGTAACAGGGCGAGTTGCCGAGGCAAAGGGTTCGACCTGCCTGCCGCAGGCAGGTTCCCAGTTTTGTCCAAGGCGAGGGCGGCTCTCGAACTTAAAGTCATTTTTAAAACCCCCGGAAGCGGGGGTTTTTGTTTTGTATTTTCAAAAATCAATCCGCCGGGAATGACGCCGGGTCATCCGCTTTTATCGCCAAGGCGAACAGCAACCCCGCCACCAAAAAAAACATCAGTCTCCCCTGCTGTACGGTCAAAGGATAATGGTCAAAAAGCCCGATAAACAAAAAACCGAAAAAAACGGAAAGTAACATCAGGACCAAAGGCTCCCGGATTTTTTTTAGTGCTTTTTTCACAATTATAAATATGAAACCCAAAAAACACATCAACCCCGCCAAACCGCTCTCCGCCGCGATCAATAAATAAATGTTATGTACAGGCTGATGCTGATAATCTTTCAGCGCAACCGGACTATATTCGTCCATTGCACTCACAAAATTCTGATATCCCACTCCCGTCAACGGCCTTTTTGCGATCATGTTGAATGCGATCTTTTGGTACAGAACCCGATCTTCGACCGCCTCCCGGTTACTTGTTCCATACGAAACTACCCCGGTCCTTTCCAAGAATTGCGGAGAAAAAAGGATGAAACAACCCAAGAGTAGGCAGCCAACAAAAAAGATGGTGGGGGCTAATCGAAAATTATTTTTAAAAAGTGAACCTGTCCCCCTTGCCCTTAAAAAAATCGTCGCAATCATGAAAATCCCAAATCCGATAACGAAACTTAGAACCGCCACTCTGGAGAAAGAAATCACTAGGGCGAAGATTTGAACACTTAAAATCCCCTTCAGCAAAACCTTTTTCCAAGTTTCATGTGCAACAACTAATAAATAAACGCTCAATAAAGCCGAAAAAGCCATAAAAGCTCCCATAACATTAGGATGGGAGAAGGTTCCATAAGGGCGTACGATCAATGCTTCCCGTGAAACGTGCATTATCTGGTCAAAAATCCATCTATAGCCAAAAAGTATCTTAAATGAAGCCACTCCGGGGAGATTTGCCCGGATGTACTCCTCGCCCAAGATTTTTAACCCTAGAGACCTCTGCAGAAAGTACTGAAAAATTACGATTACCCCTTGAATTATAGAACTAACTGAAATTAGCCAAAAAATCTGTTTTACTAATTTCTCGAATTTTACAATGTTCGTTATGAAACAAAATAGCAGAAAAATAATAAATAGCTTAATTAAGCCAAAAATGCTCACAGCACTGATTGTTTCATAAGAAACAAGGTCTGAAATTAACAAAATAAACCAGAAAACAAATAAAAATGAATTCACACAGACAGTTTCCCTTCTTTGTTCAACGTGAAACTTGTCTTTAATTACGAAATAAAACCAAAGAATCAATACAAACGTAATAATCAGATCTGTGAAATAATAGAACAAAGTGTTATAGAAAGAGTAAATACCAAAAATCTGCGATTTTCCTGTGAAAAACACAATTCTGGTCTGAAAAGGCAGAAAAAAACAAAGAAAAAGAAAAATCGGGATATATAATCTCTTAAAATAAGGCAAAATCCGGAAATATGTTGTTTTTAAATGTTTCATGTGAAACTATTGTGTATAAAACTGTAAACAGATTGTGGAAATGATTTTTTTGTTTGTCATGAAACTTTTCTCTTTACAACACAGAAATAAGTATCTGTCAAAATCTAAGCTTTAAAAACTTACTCAATAACAACCAAAACCTGCCAAAATCTCATCAACTAAAAGTCTTTCCAACAGACCAAAAATATTGTATGCTATTGAGGCAAAAAAGTTTTCCTCGGGCCTCTAGCTCATTTGGTAGAGCGCTTCCATGGCATGGAAGAGGCGAGGGGTTCGAATCCCCTGAGGTCCACAATTTTTCCGCTCGATAATCGCCGTCCGTGATATCCGCGGACGGTTTGTTGATAGGGGAGAGGGCTGTTAAAATGATAACAGCTTTTTAAAAGTTTGGAATTGCGAGCTGCTTTCAATCAAATCTCGACCTGCTGCCCCATTTCCCTCCCCGTAGCTCAAAAGATAGAGCAGCGCCGTCCTAAGGCGTTGATGTAGGTTCACCCCGTCACCCAAAAGCCCCCCTTGTAGCTCAATGGATAGAGCAGATCCGTCCTAAGGATAAGATGGGGGTTCGATTCCCTCCAAGGGGAATGGGTGACGGGGTGAAATTCCCTGCCGGCAGGCAGGCTACCGAAATCACCAAGCAGGTTAGGCGGGCGGGGAGCACGCTCGCCCTGTTAGATAATTTGCTTTCCAATATTTGAATAGGTTTCTAACTCTGCCTGCGGGGTGGAGTATGCCGGTAGTACGCACGCTTCGGGTGCGTGTAGACTGGGTTCAATTCCCAGCACCCCGAAGGCAGTAAATGGAAATCTATCTCCTCTCTCCTGTGTAAAAATTTTATCTAACAGGGCAAGGGTGCGTGAAGACCGGATTCGATTCCCGGCATCCCGAAAAAATTGGAAAAGCCGGCCACACTTTTTATTGCCGCCCGGCCGAATACCCCGATGCTTGCTTCGGGGATGAAGGCCGGAAAGGAAGTGAGTCGGCGGAGCCGACACTTTGGGCAACAAAGCCCCCGGGTGCCCCGCGGCTAGCCGCGGGGGAGGCTTTATTTGCCGGCGATGCATTAATTTTTTATGTATGCTTAAAATTGCCCATCGAGGGGCAAGTGGCTACGCGCTGGAAAACTCTCTGGCCGCTTTTAAAAAAGCCATCGAACTCGGCGCGGATATGATCGAATTCGACCTGCGCTGCTGCAAAAGCGGGGAATTGGTGGTCATCCACGACCCCCACTTGCTGCGTACCCACAAAACCTCGGGCTGGGTGAGAAACAAATCCCTGACCGAATTGGAGACGTTGACCGCCCGAAGAAAAAACAAAATCGTCACTTTCACCGAAATCCTTCAAACTATCCAAGGCCAGGCGGCCTTGGATATTGAATTAAAGGAACCGGGAACGGCGGCGCTTGCCCTGCGCACCCTCAAAAGCTTCATCAGCCCAACGTGGCCTTGGGACAAATTTTTGATTTCCTCTTTCAATCATCAAGAACTCCTCACCGCCCGGCGCCATTCAAACCAAATTCGCTTAGGCATCCTTTACGCCGCCTGGCCATGGGGCTACCGCAGTTTCGCCAAAAAAATCCGAGCCGAAGCGATAATCCTCAATCATCGCTTTTTAAGGAAAGCCCTCATAGAACAAGCTCACGATTCTGGCCTGCGGGTTTTCGTTTATACGGTCAACTCCCCCCGGGCGATCGCGAAATTTAAAAAGTGGGGCGCGGACGGTATCATTTCCAATTATCCTGACCGATTATGAATCATGGCGAAATCGCGGCCGGCAGGTTGGTGTCGGAGGAGGGAAAAAAATTCCTGCGAACGGACCGCGGAGAAAAAAAATTCACCGAAGCCGCCATTTGGGACGGATATTTTATTCATTTCAACAATCGACGGGTTTTGGGCAGGACCTTGCCGCAAATCGACTATGCCAGCGGCCGGCCGCTGGCGCTGCTCTGGCCAGAACCAGATGTTCCGCCAGAACCTTTCCTGGAGATTTACTACAACGAACGTCTGCCAAATTATCCTGGCTCACTTTTTGGGCACGGCGCGATAAACGTAAACGGCCGAATCTTCAATTTTGCCCACAAACTCAACGAAAATGAAGAACTGACCTGGGAGGAATATTTTTTTCGACCGGCATTGGGGGAGTTTGCGCCCGGCCCGAACGGCAAATACGATATTTCCGACCCACAACGCCCCTACTATGACAAGTTCGGCCGAAGATTCATGCGCGCGGTGTGGAAACTTCGCATCACCGGCATCAGTAACGCCGCCTGGCTGTTGGAACACTTCCGCGCCCGTCTGAAAAAAATCAAAACGCAAATTCTCAAACCGCAATTCCCCGATATCAACCGCTACTTCAATCTTTTTTCGCACAACTGCATCACCGAACTGCATGCGGGCCTTACGGCCTGGGGCCTGAAAAATTTGAACCGGTGGTTCCCTCTAGATTTCTTTTTCAGCAGCAAAAGGGAATTTTCCAAACTGGCCCAAAAGCAAAATCTGCAGATTTTAGTGGAAAAACTTCCTCAACTTAAGGTACCCGAAGCGCCTTTCAGTAAATCCGTACCCGCGGTATCCCCGCGACATTGGCTGGCCGGATTACGGTAGAAAAACATAAAACCAAAACCCGATCTTCAAACTCTTGTTATGCCTCAAACTCCTAAAAAAGGATTGGACTTTACCGGCGTGACCGTGGTATTTTTTTGTCATGACGGGAATGGAAATTTTTTACTGGCCAAAAGGAGCCAAAACGCCCGCGATGAACAAGGCCGCTGGGACACCGGCGGGGGCGGTCTGGAATTTGGCGACAGTTTGGAAGAAACATTAAGGCGCGAAATCGGGGAGGAGTACGGCGCGGAAGTTTTGGACTTTGAATTTCTTGGTTTTCGGGAAGTGCATCGTACATCTGTCGACGACCGGCCGACGCATTGGATAGCTTTAGATTTTAAAGCCCGGGTAGACCCCCTAAAAGCCAAAATCAACGAGCCGCACAAATTCGACCGTCTCGGCTGGTTTCGACTGGATAATCTGCCGGAGCCGCTGCATTCGCAGCTGCCTTTCGCTTTTGCAAGGTACAAAGCCAAACTCTAAAAACGGCGGATAACAAAATCCCCCGCAGTGATTACGGGGGATTTCGTCTTTTATATTCCCAAGGCCTGAATTTGCGACAGGACCAGATTGTTGGCGGCAATCCAGGACTGGTTATTCCAGCCGACCCAGCGCCGCATCATGGTTTTCGGCGTGGTTAATCCGCCATCGTGATATTTTTCGATGAGGGCGCTGGCGTCCACGATGCCTTCGGCAAAAGTCGGATAGTACCGGTGATATTTGGCGCCGCCGATGCCCCAGCAGTTGTTGCCGAGCGTGTATTTGCACATGTTGCTTTCCGCATGGGAAATGGACAACACCACTTTCCAGTTGGGCTGCAGCAACAAAGTTTCCACGTGGTCGACAAGCGGCGAATTTTTGGACTCGAGATAATTTTTTAGGATATAAACTTTCGTTCCGGGAATATCGCGCGCTGCCGTGGCATCAAGAGTGGATTGTAAGTTTTCAAGTTTGATTTCAAAGGCAAGTCGTTTTGATTCGGAAGCTCCGGCAGCTTGGGCCGCGGCTGCCTGGGGAAAAACCCACAAGGCCACGGACAATAGAGACAAGAGGGTTAGCGCTTGTTCCGGCAGACTTAATTTCTCAAATCTGCCTGCAAGCACGCCGGCATTACATGCGCGTCTCACCTCGAAATTTTAACTCCGTTTTTTAAACCGCGGGTACTTTGCAAACTTCCCCGGAGTCCAAAAAACTTAATTGTAAAGGATAGCGGCGCTTAATTTTTTCATCGCTTTACACCAAGCCGCTGTCACAGGTGGGCCTACCTACCCTACGTGAAGTAGGAAAAACAGGTACGCCCATGACAAAGGCCAAAAAATTAAATAACGTTATAGTCTATCATATAACAGAGATTTTGTCAAGACTACAAATCGACCAAAAATGGCTTAAATTAGATATTGAAATTTTTATCAAATATTAGTAAAATTACAGGGTATTTTAGAGTTCCTATAAAACTTTCACATTTTGCGCTCTTTAAGCGGGTGTCGTATAGTGGCTATTATGCTACCTTGCCAAGGTAGAGATGGCAGTTCGATTCTGCTCACCCGCTTAAAGAGTATAAAGGCGCAGGGTGAAACTCTGCTCACCTAATTTCAAAAATTCCAAGCTTAATACTTGGATTTTTTGTAAAAAAATACAGCCGTGAAGACTGATAAAATTAGTCGACTAAGAGGAGATAAGTCGAAATCACTGTGGCTCGCCGATTTCCGAATGCAGAATCTGGATGGCAGAAGCTAATAGCTGTCCCACTCTCTTGATATCGATCTCGCGCTGCCGACGGATTCCATCCGGTACCTCGCCGGAACTAGGCACCAAGCTGTCCTGGGGCATTTTGTAAAGACGAATGGCCAGTTCACGCTTCTCGTCCGGATCCGTAATGGTGTTGAGAAAATCGTTGATGTCCTTCCCACCCTTGAGCACCGTCTGAACCCGCTGCCGGAGTTCAGCCTGCTCGGGAGTCAACTGGGGGATTTGCTGTTTTGACTCTTGGCTATGATCGATAATCTCTCGCAGCGTTTCAGACAGGCCACGCAAAGTTTCCAACGACCCACCCAAAATCAGACCGGATCTCACCAATCTTTCAAAAGCATGACTGACTGACACAAAATAAGAATCACGGGCCTTGTCTAAAATATTATCCGAGCCGTCAGTTATTATCCTATCCTGGGGCACCGTATAAGTTGCGTTGCCTTCGCTCCCGCTTGAGTCGGCCGGCTGTCCAAGCAGGCGCTCGAATTCGGAAATATAACCTTGCATCCCCACACGGGCGGATTCTGCCCTGTGAAAGCTTTCTAATTCTTCTCCTCGACTCATAAGTAGTTTTTGTAAATATTCGTAAAATTTTTCAGACGTTTTTTGGAGAATCCGTCGGTAGTGAGGAATAAACGCATCATAATTTTGATGGGTTTTTACCCTTTCGTCAACCGCTTAAACAATCCCTAAAATCCATAACAAAAACCGTCCAGATTTGAACGGTTTTTGGTGCCGGAGGTCAGAATCGAACTGACGACGCCTGCCTCTTCAGGGCAGCGCTCTACCATTGAGCTACTCCGGCATTCGATTTTGCTGGTGGGCGGATATCCCGACGTTACGTCGGGATTACCTCCTCAACCTGCCCTATTAAACCTGGTGGGCACTGAGGGATTCGGACCCCCGACTTCTTCCGTGTAAAGGAAGCACTCTACCGCTGAGTTAAGTGCCCACAATGCCCGGGGCGAGACTCGAACTCGCAAGCCCTTTCGAGCAAAGGATTTTAAGTCCTTCGTGTATACCATTCCACCACCCGGGCAGTGTGGAGGCCAGGATGGGAATCGAACCCACGTATAGAGGTTTTGCAGACCTCCGCCTTACCACTTGGCTACCTGGCCGATTTTCGAGACGGCCATACTCCGACTACTAGAACAACTATATCTCCCGAAGTAATTTCATCGCTGCGGTCAAAAAGAAACTGTTGTTTCTTTCCTCCCTCGCTGCCAACTATAGTATAGCAGGGTCGGACCCGAGAAAAGAATGCCAGCTGGCCCGACCCCGCTATATCATCCCACTTAAGTTTTCGGTTGCCCTTCCGGATTCGCAGTTGCCGCTTCGGAAGCTGAATTTGTTTCGTTTTTTTCTTCGGCAGGAGCCGCGGAATCAGCCAGAGCTTTTGCCGGTTCGCTGGCGGCTTTTAAGCTTAAACCCAAACGATGCGATTCCGGTTCGATGGAAATTATCTTGAAGCGGTAGCTTTCGCCTTCGGTCACAACTTCTTTGGGATCAGTGACTTCCGTGGAGGAGAGCTCGCCCAAATGGGCCAGCCCATGGATGTCATCATCCAGCTCCACGAACGCGCCAAAGGGCATGATTTTAGTGACCTTCCCGGATACAACCTGACCGACCTGGTATTTTTTGACCACATCCGCCCAGGGGTCCTTTTGCAGGCGCTTCATCGACAGGGAAATCCGGTCGTTATCCAGACTGATGATCTGTGCTTTGACCTTGTCGCCGACTTTCACCAAAGATTTGGGATCATCAATGCGCTGCCAGGCCAATTCCGAAATGTGCACCAAGCCTTCCAGCTCTTCCCCGAACTTTACGAACACGCCAAAGTCCACGACGCCGGTGACCGTGCCTTCTACCGTCACTCCCACCGAAAGTTCAGATAATTTTTTCTTGGTCTGCTCTTCCTGGGCGGCCTTCTCCGAAACAATGAGCTTTTCTTCCTCCGGATCGGCGGTAATAACGCGGACGGCGAAAGTTTCGCCGACGAAACCTTGAAGAATGGACAGAATCTTATTCTTATCCCCGTCTTCCACGCGCGGATAGTGAGAGGTGGCAAGCTGCGAGACCGGCAAGAAACCCAAAACGTTGTTGATCTCCACCATCAAACCACCCTTGTTGGCTTCCAAGATCTTGGTTTCGACCACTTCGCGCTTGTCTAACAATTCTTTCAAGCCCGACCAGACGCGCTCGTGCCCGGCCTTTCTAAATGACAGCTCAACATTGCCGTCCTTGTTTTCCTGATCCACGACCAGGGCAAAAACCTGGTCGCCGACCTTCATCTTGGACAGGATGCGTTCGTCGTCATAGAGTTCCCGACCGCGCACCACGCCTAAGCCGTAGCCGGGGATATCGATATAGACCTCGTTTTTCCCCTTGCTTAAGATGGTGCCCTCGATAACATCGTTGGGCTGCAATAATCTTACGGATTGCCCCTTGGCGCCGACCAGATCGCCCATGGTTTTAGCCGGGGACGACACCGCAACCGGAGTGAGGGGGACAGGATTGATATTCGTAACTTCTTCTGACATAAAATAAACACTTCCCTAAAACAAAGGTGATTAATGATTACCCGCTTTTTACCGCCAAAACGGGGGAAACGGCCTTTGCGTAAGCAAGTGTGTTTTCCGGCCGAGAACCTATCTCACAATTCGCTTTTTACGCGATCCGCCTAAGGCGGAGCAGCCAAAATGGAATTGTGAGATAGGTTCTTATTGCCCCTCCCTAATCGACTTGCGGCCGGTAAAAAACATGGTAGCACAAAATCGTCGGCAAATCAAGCCGAAAACAGAAATAAAAAACGCCAAATAGGATGCCTACTGGCGAATGATGGTAGCCGTTAGAGATGGGTCAAGGAAGTGGCGACAGGCCACTGCGACTGCTGGCGGCCAGGACTCGGAACTAGTCCTTCTTGTCACCATCGAGCTGCTCGCCGTCCCTGCCTTTGTCGTAAGCCGATTTCTCCGTTCGGGATTTAAGAGTTTTTTACAGCGTCAGGAAAGGTTCGAGCAAGCCCGCGAGGAAACTTCCCTCATATCTTTCCCGATCCTCTCGCCCCCGCTCGTACGCGTCGCGGACCTCTTTACTGATGGACACATGCCCTCCTTAAATTGCGAGTTTCTGGCCTTCCTCAAGGAAACAGACGATCCCGCAATCAAAGCTGCCCCCAAAATAAGCTTTTCTAAAAAATATGTCAAGAGCAACTATCCAGAGAAATCACCTTCCTTTTTACAGCAAATTCTGGTAAAATTCTTATAGACTGGCGCTGTAAAAAACTCTTAAATCCCGAACCTTTTTTAATTTAATGCATATCCTTTGGTACGGGCTTTCTAGCTTTAAAATTATCTCCCGCGACATTACCATTTTTACCGACCCGTTCGGCAAATCCGCCGGCCTGACGCCTCCGCGCGGCGGGGGACAGATCGTGGTTTCCTCCAATCCCGATAGCGATTTGGCGAACAATTTTTCCGGCATTACGGATTCTCCCTTCATCATCCAGAGTGCCGGGGAATACGACGTTAAAGGCATTTTTATCCGTGGCATTCCGGTGGTTTTTGGCAAACAGCCGGAAGGGAAAAGCGTCCTTGATCGCCGAACCGTCTTTACCATCTCGGCCGAAGGCGTCACCTTGGGCTTTTTGGGGATGTTCGGCGAAAAAAGCTTGGACCAGGTCCAAATCGAAGAACTGGATAACGTCGATGTGCTGCTGGTGCCGGTCGGAGGCTCTCCGGTTGCAAGCGCGGAAACCGCGATCGCCATCGTCAACGAGGTGGAGCCGAAAGTGGTCATTCCCATGTTCTACAAAACCCCGGGACTGGGTTTAAAACTGGAATCGCTGGAACGTTTCGCCAAAGAAATGGGCGGCAAGGGTGAAGAAATGGACAAACTGCTCATCAAAAAAAATGACCTCAATGAAGAAAAGACCCGGTTCGTCATCTTGACCCCGCAAAGAAGCTAAAAGCGCTATCGCCATATGCCTCTTAATGATTTCATTAAATCCCTGCAGGCCAAGCCCTATCGGCAGCGGATGCGGATCCTGTGGCTGGTAAGCGCCGCGATCGCGGTCGTGCTTTTGTCTGTGTGGGCGGGATTGATCAGGGTCCAGAACCCCGGCTTTTCCGACCAAACCGGAAACCCGTTCGGTTATTTCACCGATCTTTTTGACAAAGCCAAGGCCCAAATCACGCAGTTCAAAGATTCCGGCTCGGCCCCGACCCCGGAAGCGGAGTTGACCTTGAAAAACTTCAGTATTAGTAGCGTCAACAAAACCCTGACTGTCAATTTCTCGGTGAAAAACAGTGGCACGGACATTTTGAATTTCTCGGGGTCCGACCTTACGAACATCACGCTCACCGACGGCGCGAAAACTTTGACACTACAAAAAATTACCCAGCCCGGCGGCGTGGTTTTCCCGAAAAGAATCCTGGCTTCCACTGAAGTATCCGGACAGATGGTTTTCCCGCTGCCCCAAGAAAAAATCGTCACTATAAGTATCTCAAGCCTCTCATACCTTGAGACCCCCGATAAAACCTTTAACAAAACCCTGACCTTGGATCTCAACTCTCCTGACGTGCAAAATCTGCTGCAGGGCCAATCTCCCCGAGATTAATTTCTATGAAGAAATCCTCACCCGAAAAACCGAATGACCTTCCGCCCCGCAAGCCGGTCCATTCCGCCGACTCGCCTTTGGGCGAGGTGCGGCCGCGCCCGATCGAGCGGGAAATGCAGGAGTCTTACCTTGACTACGCCATGTCGGTCATCGTGTCGCGAGCACTCCCCGACGTGCGCGACGGCTTAAAACCGGTCCACCGGCGGGTTTTGTATGCCATGCACGAACTGGGACTGCGGCCGTCGGCCAAATACCGCAAATCCGCCACGGTGGTCGGCGAAGTTTTGGGAAAATACCACCCGCACGGCGACGTGGCGGTTTACGATTCGCTGGTCAGGTTGGCCCAGAATTTTTCCATGCGCTACCCGCTGGTTGACGGCCAGGGCAACTTTGGCTCGCTCGACGGCGACGCGCCGGCCGCCATGCGCTATACCGAATGCAAGATGATGAAAGCCGCCGAAACCATGCTTTTAGACCTCGACAAGGAAACCGTGAACTGGATGGACAACTACGATGCCACCCGCAAAGAGCCGCAGGTGCTGCCGGCCGCCATGCCCAACCTGCTTTTAAACGGCACTCTGGGGATTGCCGTCGGCATGGCGACGAACATTCCGCCGCACAGTCTGGCCGAAGTGATAGACGCCACCACGCTGTTGATTGACGACCCCTCCGCCACGCACTCCGACCTGGTCAAAATCATCCGCGGCCCGGATTTTCCCACGGGCGGCATCATCTACGACGAGCAGGGGATTTCGGAAGCCTACGCCACCGGCCGCGGCGGCATCATTATCCGCGGGAAAACTGATATCGAGGAGGTAAAGGACGGCCAATTCCGCATCATCATTACGGAAATTCCGTTCCAGGTGAACAAAGCAACGCTGCTGCAGGAATTCGCCGATTTAGTGACCGAAAAAAAGATCGAGGGCGTTCGCGATGTGCGTGACGAATCGGACAAGGACGGCGTCCGGATCGTCATTGACCTTAAAAAGGAAGCGCTACCGAACAAAATTTTGAACCAGCTCTTTTCTCACTCGCAGCTGCAGACCACCTTCCACCTCAATATGCTGGCGCTGGTCGACGGCATCGAGCCGCGAGTGCTGAATTTGAAATCGCTTCTGGAATTTTACATCAAACACCGGCAGGAAGTGGTGCGCCGCAGGACGGAATTCGAACTGAAAAAAGCTAAAGAACGGGCCCATATTTTGGAAGGGCTTTCTAAAGCGCTCGACCACATTGACGCGGTGATTTCAACCATCAAAAAATCGGAGACCAAAGAGGCGGCCCACGATAATTTGATGAAGAAATTCAAACTCTCCGACCTCCAAGCGGCCGCGATTTTGGAAATGAAACTTTCCACACTGGCGGGGTTGGAGCGCAAGAAGATCGAAGATGAACTCAAAGAAAAACACAAGCTCATCGCCGAACTGGAAGATTTGCTGAAGTCGGCAAAGAAAATTTTAGCGCTCGTAAAAAAAGAACTTTTGGAAATCAAGGAAAAGTACGGCGATGAGCGCCGCACGCAAGTGGTCAAAACCCCCTTGGGCGAATTCAAGCCGGAAGATTTGATCCCGGAAGAAAGCGCTATCGTGGTGGTGACAAAAAGCGGCTATGTCAAGCGCCTGCCGCCCGACACTTACCGCACGCAAACCCGCGGTGGCAAGGGCGTTATCGGCATGACCACGAAGGAAGAAGATATCGTTGAACATCTTATTACCGCAAGCACTCATGATGATATTCTATTCTTTACCAACCGCGGCCGCGTCTTCCAAACCAAAGTCTACGAGCTGCCGGTAGCGACGCGCACGGCCAAGGGCCAGGCGCTGGTGAACTTTCTGCAATTGCAACCCGGGGAAATTTCCACCGCGGTGCTGACGCGGAACAAAAAGCTGGCCGCAAAATACCTGGTGATGAGCACCAAAAACGGCCTTATAAAAAAAACCGATATGGCGGAATTTGAAAAAGTCCGCCGCTCCGGGCTCATCGCCATCAACCTCAAAAAAGACGACGAGCTGAAATGGGTGCACCCTTCGATGGGCAAGGACGAGGTATTGCTGGCCACGGCCGGCGGGCAGGCAATTAGATTTTCCGAAAACGATGTTCGCCCAATGGGCCGCACCGCTTCCGGCGTTCGCGGCATTCGGGTTAAGAAAGGGGACGAGGTCATAACCATGGACGTGATTTACAAAACCGAGGAGAAAAAACTTCAGTTGTTCGTCATTTCCGAACAGGGTTTGGGCAAACGCACCGATCTTTCATTTTACAAAGTCCAGCATCGCGGCGGCAGCGGCATCAAAACCTTAAAAGTCACCCCCAAAACCGGCCATATCGTCAATGTGCATGTTATAGACGAGAGCCGGGAACAGGATTTGGTAGTAATCTCGGAAAAAGGCCAGACGTTGCGAACGCAATTGAAAAACATCTCTGCCATGGGCCGCGCCACGCAAGGCGTGCGGGTGATGCGTTTGGATGCCGGCGACAAGGTGGCGGGGACATCACTGGTTTAACTCTTTCCGCTTCAGACTTTTCAAACCGCTTTGCCATGAGCGGTTTTGACTTTATAAAATCCCTTTGATAATTTATACTGTTCCTGCGGGCGCGTAGCTCAACGGTAGAGCGGTTGTCTTATACACAACTGGTTCTAGGTTCAAATCCTAGCGCGCCCACCAATCATTAAGAATTTTCAAATAAACTTATGATAGAAGGCGTGGAAAGTCAACCAACCATGGAATCCGGCCAGACCGGATTTGAAAGTGTCACAAACTGGGACGAGCTTATTGCGGCTGTCGAAAAGAAGGGGGCGTGAGCGGCCGTTCCGGCTTCCAGTCCGCTGAGGAAATTGTAGCCGTCATTGCCAGAATCAAAAAAATCAAGCCAGAACCGAATAG
>JAMDAJ010000041.1 GCA_023485925.1 Patescibacteria group bacterium | reverse complement strand
AAAAATTTTGACTTTTGAGTTTTTACTTTTAATTGAACATCACGTGATGCAGGTGATCATTGACGATGATGGGCACGCCGCGCAGATTTTCGATGCGCAAGGCCAGCTCCCTGACGGGACAAACGTGCTCGCGGTTTTCCCGGCAATAGCTGCAGAGATTCTTTAACGCGGCGATGGTATTGTATTTGGTTTTGTCGAATTCGGTCATATTTTATAAAAATTAGTTTTTTTATTTACTCTATATTGCGGATAACTCCGACAACCTTGCCGGCGATGGTCCATTCGCTTTTGGGATGGATATTCTTATATTCCGGATTTTCAGCTTTTAAATATTTGCGGCCGTCGATATTGATATAGCGCTTGACCGTGGCCTCTCCTTCGATCAAGGCGACGACGATATCCCGATGCCGCACCTCTTGCCTGGGGCTGACGATGACCAGATCACCATCCAAAATGCCGGCGTCCTTCATGCTTGTACCGCGGACTTTCAAGATAAAAACGTCCCGACGGTTATGCGTGAGCGTAGTGGGCAAATTCACCCAGGTCTCGATATTTTCCTCGGCCAATATCGGCGAGCCGGCGGCGACCGCTCCCACCACCGGCGCGGCGAACTGACCCGCGCCTATAAAATCGCCTTCTCGGTTCAAGAGCCGAATGCCCCGGGCCGATGCTTTTTCGCGTTCTATCATGCCCAAAACCTCCAGCTTCCGCAGCATCTTCTCAATAGCGTTTTTGGATTTCACCCCGACAGCTTTAGCCATCTCCGAAAATGTCGGCGGGAAGCCAGATTCGGCCAGCCGAGTTTTGATGTATTCCAAAAGTTTGGTTTGTCGTTTGTTGAGTTCCATAAAAGGGTTAATCGATATCCGGGGAAAAATCTACTTGGTATTCCGGTATTCCCAAGCGAAGACCATACGCCTTGGCCTGCCGGTATCCTGTGTAATCCGCTCTCGCTATTTTAAAAATTTTCCCCTTAAAAATAATGTAATGCCAATCGTTGTTCTTAAAATCCGCATACCAAGCGCCTTTATGGCTATAATCCAGATCGCTACTGATAACCGCGGCCATATTGTCCGCCTGGGCCTCGTCTATTTCTGCCTTATGTAAAGTCCACTGTTTAAGCCACGGCGTCTGGTGCGCTTCCGTCACGGCCTCGACCTTGGTATTTAGAATTTTGACCTTTTTCAAAACATTTTTATCTTCCAAACTTTCTTCTATGATCGTGCCAAGATAATTCATTTGCTTGATTTATGGCTTTTGATTATATGGTAAACGTTCGTTCACCTATCTGTCAAGCCCGGTAGAGGACTTCGATTCTGTTTTTGGTTTTGACCGGTTAAAATTGGCCTATCTAAGCACAAAAAATCTATAAAATTTTCATAGTATGACCGCTGAAAAAACAGAAAAGTCAAAACATCGAAGTGCTTCTACCGGGTCAAGGCCCTTTTTTAAGGCCTTTTTGAGAATTTGCCAGATTTATCCACAAAAAGGACCGCCTGCATTAGGCGGTCCAAACTAAAATTGATGAATTCCTACCGCTTTATCAAAAACTGCAACAGCTGCACCGTGCTCTCCCACACGCTCTTTAAGATCGGCACCGCCTGCGGCAGCAACAAAACCAAAAGAATGATAAAAACGAAATTCCGCTTGATGACCTTGTAGATAGCCAAAACCAAAAGCCCAGCCAAGACCAAGGATACGATGCCGTGATACTGCGCCGGAAAATAATTCAAGAACTGATAATATAAGCTGTAGACCTGATCGAGGTAGCTGTTCATAAAAATTCGAACTCTCTATTCAATATTCGAAAACACCGCCGCCACGCGCGGCCCGTGCGCTTTCCGATGCTTGCTTATCTTGTCGACCAAAATTACCGGCGCGTGGTCCATGACTTCCTTTAAAAACCAATCAAAGCTGTAAAGCCGGTCACGAAATTCCTTTTCGGTCATCAAAGCGTAATTTATCTCACAACCTGCGAGTTTGGACAACGCCGCCACGGTGCGCTCGACTTTCTTCTGACTCGCCGTTCCTACCAGCAGCAAATCGATATCAGCGCGAACTAACCCGACGTAAATCCCGGTCAAAGCTACAAGCCGCAGATCGGAAAACCCGCGCAGGATCCGGCCGACAACGTCTTTCTGTGAAAATTTTTGTTTGCCGAAAATTTCGGCGAGCTGCGCAAACACTCCGGAACGCCGGTCAATACCATAATAGCGCTCCCCTTTTTTCTCCGCCACACGCAACAGGCCGTATTTCGAAAAATCCTGCAAAGTCCTTTTGACGGAAGCCGGTCCGGAATGGTTAATTTCAGCAAGCTCCCGCACCGAAAAATACCTGGTCGGCCAGGAATACAGAGTGTAAAGCACTTTTTGTCTGGATTTTCCTTCGAATATCCCCTTCTTCATGCCTTAATCATATCTGGCGATGTAATTGGTTCGCTCGGTCAGAAAGCAACTTTCGTTTCTTTCCTCCCTCGCTGCCAATTATAACACGGCGCTAACCCCTTTCGCAATTGTGGAGAGAGAACCGTTTTTGCACTAACAAAAGTTTGACTGACGCTCGAAATTTATACTATATTGAAAGTGCAAAAACTAGTTTCAGAAACCAAGATGCCCAGTAATACAACTTCCAGTGTGTTCTTCTACACCTACGTATTGAAAAGCTCGACCGATGGCAAATTGTACATCGGTTATACTCATAATCTTCGCAAACGGCTAGAAGAACACGCAAAAGGGCGTTCTTTCGCCACGAAACTCCACCTTCCGTTCAAATTGGTTTATTTTGAAGGCTGCCTGGAAGAAACGGATGGCAGACGCCGAGAGCGGTATTTAAAGACCACCCAAGGCCGTCGATTCTTGGGTTTAAGATTATTGGAGTACGGACGCAAATCATCGGCGTCTGGCTCTGGAAGTTGATATACTGGGATGCCGAACCGACTTACGATCAGCCAAATCTTCATCCCGAATCACAAACAGGCGGCGAATTTTGTGTCAGCCTACCAGGAAACGGTCCGCACCGACTCCCCTGTCAATCTGTTCCTTTTAGTAGAGATCAAGGGGGATAGAAAAAGCAAAAACCCGAAAAAACTCGAAGAATACGAAAAAATCGCACAATCCCTGGCCCGGGCGCTAAAATCGAGCTATTTTTCGGAACGAGTAGTTTCGGAAGCAACCTTCGAGAAAGCCCTCACAGCCTTGAATTCGGAGCTGGCGGCTTTGGGGCGCCGCGGCGTTGTGGGCTGGTACAAACGGCTAAACGCCCTAGTCGCCGTCTGCGCCCACGACACGATGTATCTTTCGGCCGCCGGCCAAGTTTCGGCCCTGCTGCTTCGCAAACGGGAGTTGAGCTCGATTTCCGAATCAATCGCCGCCGAAGGGCCGACCAACCCGGTTAAAACCTTCCAAAATTTTGCATCAGGAGCGCTTACTGACGGCGATTGTATCCTCTTCACCACCACCGGCCTTTATAATTACCTCTCCCAGGATCGACTTCGGGCGACGCTTTCTCGGGAAGACCTGCCCGAGGCAAGCCGACAGCTTGTGGAAACCCTCAAAACCGACATGGGCCAAACTGACGCTTTCGCCGCGTTCGTCTGCTCGTTTCGCTCGCGCCCCAAACTCCCTGACGAAGAACTGGCTCCGCTCATTTCCCCGGCAGCTCACACCATCATCGAAGACCGTGAAGCTTTTTCCCGGCCCTCGCAAAAAAAACTGCAACGGCTTCAAAAAACCGCACTGGCAGCGGCCGGCAAAGCGACTTTTTTGACCGCCGCGACGGGAAAAGCACTGAAACACTTGTGGCAGCGGGTTACATCCAAAAAAATCGCTCCGACCCCGGCTGGCCTAACTTCGCCCCCGCCGAAAAACAAAAAAATATCCGACAAGCGCCGCGTCTACCTGGTCGCGTTCCTACTCGCGGCAATTCTCCTTGTCGTCAACCTCATCTTCTTCAACTTCCGCAACGCGAGCAACAAAGTTGACGCCGAGCTGCAACAAAAACTGGAAACGGCCAAGCAAGCCGTCATCAACGCCGAATCGGCGATGATCGAAGATGACGAGAATCGCGCACGGACCGAGGTTTCAACCGCCGAAGGGTTGATCGCCGATCTAAAAAAGAATTCCAAATTCGCGGAAACAGCCGCCACGCTCGAAGGCAAGATCGACACGCTAAACAACCAGCTGAACAAGGTCACCGTAATTTCGCAGGTCGAGACTCTGGGCCGGTTCGCCGATACCCCCGACCAACTCATCAAACTGCCTGACGGATTTTTGGGTTTCAACAGCTTCACCGACGCTTTTGAAAAGCTCTCCTTACCTTCCGGACAAAATCAGATCGTTTCGCTCAACTCCCCCGTTCCCGAGAACCTGGTCGCCGGCGTTTATTTTCCGGGGCTTTCTTCCCCGATATTTTTAAGTAGCACCGGCCACCTCTACGCCCTGAATCTGACGGGCTCGCTGCAGTCGTTATTCGCCACTTCCACCGCGGCAAGCACCGGCAACGCCGACCTTGTGGGCATGACGCTCTACGATAACAAGCTTTACAGCGTGGATAAAGGCAGCTCCCAAATCCTGCGTTACGTTCAAAACCGCAACGTTTTCGGCGACCCTGTCGCTTGGCTAAAACAGCCAGCCGATTTTTCGGGCGCCCGCGATTTGGCTGTTGACGGCAGCATCTATGTCCTAAAAAACAGCGGCGTGGACAAATTCACTCTCGGACAAAGACAGAACTTCTCCCTGCCCCAGCTGCCGAATGACCTTTCCGGCGCCACCCGCATCCACACGGACAAAGCGCAAAGTTATATCTACCTGATTGATCCGAAAACCATGGGCAGTTTAGGGT
>JAMDAJ010000036.1 GCA_023485925.1 Patescibacteria group bacterium | reverse complement strand
TGCCTGCAACCATCCTTTCACGTTCACGATATTTAAGATTCGGTTTCCCCGAGGCAGCGGCGGTGGAAGAGTTTTATTCAAAGTCAGCGGGGGAAAAACCGTCTGCTCTGCTTCGTAAGCTTTGCGGTCCGCGGTTGGGGTTGGCGGCGCGTGCTCTGGCCGACCCCGTTTTTGCAGAAGCTTTGCGGGCAGCTTCGGAGGAGTTAAAAAAAGTCCTCGCCGCCGATATGCGCGAACGGTTGGAGTTTGCTGCCGTGGCGAAAGATATGGAGAGGGGAGAACTAAACGATTTATTGTTCCGCTGGCTGGTCTTCTTGGACAACGATCTTTTTACGGCGTCGCGTTCTCCTGCGGTCGCAGTTTTCGCCCATCGGGCCGAAAAAATTGCATCCGCCTTGCGCGATATCGATTCTAACCTCAACAAAAAATTAGTTTTCGATAATTTACTCATAAGTTTATGAGAGAGACAAAAATTGAGTTCCAAAAAAATATTAGCACGAAATCCGCCGAAGCCCCGCCTACGGCGGGGCGGAGGCGGACAAAAATCGTGTTGTTGGTTCTGCCGGCGCTGCTCTTAGCCCAGGGTTGTTCCTTTAATTTTTTCGGCGGCGGCGGTTCCACGGGCGGAGTGTTAAAAAGTCAGGACAGCGGTGAAACTTGGCAAGCCGCCAATGCTCTGGCCGCCAACGCCGGCTCTTTGGCCGGTTCCAGTATGGCTCGAATCAGGATGGATTTTGACGATCCGCAAGTTTTGTATCTGGCAAGCCCCACGAGCGGGGTGTATCAAAGCACGGATGGCGCCGCTACCTGGACCAAAATCTTAGCCGGCGTGCGCGCTTACGATCTCCAGGTGAATCCAAAAAATTCCTCGGAAGTCATGGTGGGCGGCATCGAAGGCTCTAAAGCCAAACTTTTCAAGACCGAGGACAAGGGACAATCTTGGGTGGAAGCGTTTTCCGAAGCCAGTTCCGAAAATTTTGTCTCCGCGATCGCTTATGACCCGAGTGAACCAAAAAATGTCTATATCGGGCTGTCGACGGGGGAGATAATTTTGTCCAAGAACAGCGGGGTGTCCTGGGACCTGGTGAACCGGTTGCGCGGCCGCATCCTTAAGGTCTATGTGGACTCCGGCGCTCCCCGGACGGTTTACGCTTTAAGCAAGACGGATGGGCTGTACCGGACGGAAGACGGCGGCGCTAATTGGAAACTGGTCACCGAAACGCTCAAGGGCGGCGGGCAATATCAGTTTTTCATCGTTTTGCACAGCCCGAAACTGCTTTACGTCGCGGACGGTTCCGGCCTGCACAAAAGTCCGGATAATGGCGCGACCTGGGTGAATTTGGAGCTGCCAAAAGATCAAGCCTCCAAAATCGTGAGCGCTTTTACCGTCAGTCCCAAGGACGCGAACGAAATTTACGCCGCCGTGTTGCAGACATTGTACAAGTCCACTGACGGCGGCGCTACTTGGCAGACCCACACGCTGGATATCACGGCTTCGGTGCGCGATTTTCTTGTCGATCCTAAGGAGGCGAATATCATTTATCTGGGCTTGGGCGAAGTTTTGCAGTAATCAATCTTTATGTATCAAAAACTGATCGAGGCGAAGGCCGGAGAATTTGAAAAGGCGCTTTCACATTTGACCAAGGAATTAAATGCGGTCCGCACCGGCCGGGCCAGTCCCGCGCTGGTCGAAAATTTACTGGTGGAAAGTTATGGCACGAAAACCCCGCTTAAAAACGTGGCGAGCATCACCGTGCCGGACGCGCGCTCCCTGGCCATCCAGCCATGGGACAGGTCTTTGCTTTCGGCAGTTGAAAAAGCCATTCAGGCGTCTTCCGTCGGCATTCAGCCGGTGAATGACGGCGCGTATATTCGACTCAATATGCCTCCTTTGAACGAAGAACGTCGTAAAGAGTTAGTGAGGGTCATCAAAGGGCACGCCGAGGCGGCGCGGGTGCGGCTGCGGAATGTCCGGGAGGAGATCTGGAAGGAAGTCGGGCGAGCGCTTAAAGAAAAGCAGCTTACCGAGGATGATAAGTACAAAGCCGAAAAGGATTTGAAGAAAACCCTGGACGGCTATAACGAGAAGATCGAAGAGATGTCAAAACGCAAAGAAGCGGAGATTATGACAGTTTAAAAACGATTCCAAATGACAATTACCAAATTTCTAGCCTATGTCTTAATGTCTAATTCGGGTTTTATGCATTTGGATTTGATTTGTCAGTAGTAATGAAGTTAATAACGTCTAAATTGGCTCATTCTTATCTCTTGAAATGATTTTTTTGACGATTGTATTATTTATCCTTATCCTCGGCCTGCTCGTTTTCGTCCACGAGTTGGGCCATTTTGTCGCGGCCAAAAAAGCCGGTATGTCAGTAGAAGAATTCGGTTTCGGTTTCCCGCCTCGGTTGCTCGGTCTAAAGAAAGTCTCGGGGCGGTGGAAGGTGTTTTTTGGACGAAACCGCACTAGCTCAGAAAAAGCCGGAGAAAAAACCGGGGCAGCGCCCACGGTTTATTCCATAAACTGGATCCCTTTGGGAGGATTCGTAAAAATCCTTGGTGAGAACGGGGAGAGTCGGGAGCCCGGAGCCTTCTCTTCTAAATCTTTCACCCGACGGTTTTTGGTCCTTATCGCCGGCGTATCCATGAATGTGGTGCTAGCTTGGGTGTTGCTTTCGGTCACTTTGGCTCTGGGACTGCCGACGCAGATCGCCGACGGGGAACAATTGTCCGGCGGCGCGCGGATCAGTTCGCCGCAGGTCACCATACTTTATGTGGAATCGGAAAGTCCGGCGGAGAAAGCAGGGCTGCGTCCGGGTGACGCGGTTGTAAGTATCGACGGCGTGAAAGTGGAAACCGTACAGCAGCTCATTGATACCACCGGGCAAAAGGCCGGTACCCAAGTGGCTTACGCGATCAAACGGGGTAGCGAAATGTTGCAGATCAATATCATTCCTCGCGTCAATCCGCCGGCAGGTTCCGGGCCTTTGGGTATTCAACCGGCCTTGGTCGGGAGCGTGTCGTATCCTTGGTATCAGGTCTTATATCGCGGGGCGATTATCACTTTTGGTCTGCTTTTGCAGATCCTCTATACTTTCGGCCGGCTTATTAGCAGTTTGTTCACGGATCATTCCCTGGCCGGATCGTTAACTGGTCCCGTCGGCATCGCGGTTTTAACGCGCGATGCGGCGCGGCTGGGGCTTTCGAACCTGCTGTACTTTACCGCAGTACTCTCGGTGAATTTGGCCATCGTCAATGCTCTGCCGTTTCCGGCGCTCGACGGCGGCCGCGTACTGTTTCTGGTCATCGAAAAACTTCGGCGAAAAACCATGAACGTGCTGGTCGAAGGTTATGCTAACACCATCGGTTTTTTCCTTTTGATCGCGCTTTTGGTGTGGATCTCGGTCCGCGATGTTGGCCGCTACTCCGAGCAGTTTTCTCATCTGTGGCAGAAGTTAATCGGCCTATTCGGCATCTGACCCATTTTTTGGTGTCTCCATGTATGCATACGTGATAACAAAAGTTTCGCAGTAAGATTTTTTTATGCGCCAATCGCAATATTTTCTCAAAACCAGCAAGACCCAACCCTCTGACGACCCCTCGGTGAACGCGCGGCTTTTAGAGCAGGGCGGGTTCGTGCAAAAAGTGATGGCCGGCGTTTACACTTTTCTGCCGCTGGGCTTGAGAGTTCTGGCAAAAATCGAGGATATTGTCCGTGCCGAAATGGATAAGATCGGCGCCGGCGAGGTTTTGATGCCGGCTTTGCAACCCAAAGAGAACTGGGCCAAAACCGGCCGGTGGGATGAATTAGATGTCTTGTTTCGGCTCAAGTCCCGCCATGGCTATGATTACGCGTTAGGCCCGACGCACGAGGAGATTGTTACTCCGGCGGCCTTACCGGTTATCAGCTCCTATCGCGATTTGCCATTGGCGGTTTATCAAATCCAAACCAAGTTCCGGGACGAACCGCGGGCGAAGTCGGGCTTGTTGCGGACTCGCGAGTTTCGAATGAAAGATCTGTATTCTTTTCATACCGACGAAAAAGACCTGAACGAGTATTACGAAAAAGTGGCGATACCGGCTTATCAGAGAATTTATCGAGCGATGGGTTTAGACGCGGTACTGACCGAAGCTTCCGGCGGAACTTTCAGCAAATTTTCTCACGAGTTCCAGGTAGAAATCCCGTCGGGTGAAGATTACATCTACGTTTGTGAAAAATGTGGTTTAGCCAAGAACAAGGAAATTTTTGAGGAGGGGGTTGCCTGTACCGTTTGCGGCGGCAAGAAATACCGGGAAGCCGCTGCAAGTGAAGTCGGCAATATTTTCCCGCTGAAAACCAAGTATTCAAAGAGCTTCGAACTTACGTACACTGACGAGAAAGGCAAAAAGCAGGATGTCGTGATGGGCTGTTATGGCATCGGCACGTCACGGTTGCTGGGTGTGTTGGTCGAAAAATATCACGACAGCCGCGGCATTATTTGGCCGCGTTCGGTGGCGCCCTTCGATTTCCACCTGTTACTTTTGGACGCTTCTGACCCCAAAGTCGCCGAGGCCGCTGAGCAGCTTTACGGCGCTTTACAGGCGAAAGGTGTCGAGGTATTATTAGACGATCGGGATATGTCGGCCGGGGTAAAATTCGTCGACTCCGATCTTATCGGCATTCCGCGCCGGCTGGTGGTTTCCGCCCGGTCCGTGGAGAAGGGGAGTTTTGAACTGAAGGCACGCGGCGAGGGCAAAACCGAACTCATTGAACTTAGATCATTTGAAAAACTTCTGTCGAAGTAATGGCGATTACAGACCGTTTTTTCAAAAAATTCTCGCACGATATCGGGGTAGACCTGGGTACCG
>JAMDAJ010000035.1 GCA_023485925.1 Patescibacteria group bacterium | reverse complement strand
GAACGAAAACAGCACTACCCCATCAGCTGGTCGGTTATGTCGGAAAATATCTCGGTGCGACCTGGCGACGCTGGGTGTTCTTCGGTCTGATACTGGAGACGTACGGCGTCATGGCGGCTTTCATCGTCGCCGAAGGTCAGGTTTTAGCTACGATCTTCGGCGGGTCGGTGTTTGGCTTTTCGCTCCTGTTTTTTTTCTGCATGAGCGTAATTTCCTATTTCGGCCTACGACTGATTGCAAAACTCGATCTGCTCCTCGCCCTGACGGCGGCGGCGGTCATCATCGCCCTGGCTTTCGCCAGCTGGTCGTACATCAATTTTGAGAATTTTCTCAAGACCGATCTGTCCGGCCTGCTGCCGGCTTACGGGGTAGTGCTGTTTTCGTTCCTGGGCGTGGCCGCGGTGCCGCAGATGCGCCTTGCGCTTGCCGGCCGGGAAAAGAATTTCTTTCGCGCGGTGGTTTTTGGCTCACTCATTCCCATGGTGCTGTATTTATTATTTACGTTCGCGGTTCTAGGCGTCACCGGTAGCAAAACCACGCCGATCGCGACCATTGGTTTGGGGCAAACTTTAGGTCCGGCGGTTTTGATCATCGGGAATCTGCTTGCCGCGCTCACTATGACCACTTCGTTCTTGGGCGGGGCCCTGACTTTAAAAGAGACTTTTGTTTTCGATTTCCATTTTCGGCACCTTGAGGCCTGGCTTTTAACCATCACCGTGCCGATTATTCTGTTCGTTTTTGGCCTGCGGGATTTTATCGGCACCATAAGTTTTGTCGGGGCCGTATTAGGTGGAGGGTTGGGCGTGGCGCTGGTCCTCACCTGGTGGCGGGCTGAAAAGATGGGCGACCGCCGCCCGGAATTCTCGCTGCCGTATAAAAAGTGTTTCGGCAGTCTGCTCATTGCCGTATTTCTCCTGGGTTTTGTTTATTCGCTGGTCAATTTTATTCAGCCGCTCGTGGAAAAAATCTAAAATTTTATGACGAATCATTCCCATCATCATGGTAATCATTCGGAGCACGATCATGGCGCCATGCTTGAACACCGAGAGGTCGTGAGATTGCGCAATCAGACGGTCTTCGGGATCGTGGTGAGTTTAGTGGTGATGTTTTTAAGTTTTTCGGAAAGCGCTGGACTGTTCGGACCGTTGTCCCCGGCCATCAAAAATTATCTCCTGCTAGCCCTGGCTTTGCCGGTTCAAGTGCTGTTGGGCTGGCGGTTCTACAAAAGTAGTTGGGCGGCCGTTAGGCGATTTTCGGCCAACATGGACACGCTTATTGCTTTGGGCTCCACAACCGCTTTTCTTTTAAGCGCGGCGGTAACGATTTTTCCGCAGGCGTTTTCCGGAATGCCGGTTGAAGTTTATTTTGATTCGGCCGTGGTAATTTTGACTTTGATTGTTTTGGGAAAATATCTGGAGGAGCTGGGTAAGCGCCGTTCAGAGGCCGCAATCGAGGCGCTTTTGCGTTTGCAGCCGCAGACCGCCCGGCTGATTGACGACCGCGGGGAGCGCGATATTCTTGTGGGTCAAATCAAAGTCAACGACCGCTTGCGAGTGCGGCCGGGGGAAAAAGTGCCGATCGACGGCGTGATTTTGGAAGGCGCATCGTCCCTGGACGAATCGATGGTGACGGGGGAAAGCGTGCCCAAAGCGCGCGGCCCCGGCGACTCGGTCATCGGAGGGGCATTGAACCAGCGGGGGAGTTTTGTGATGCGCGCTGAACGTACCGGCGAGCAGACTTTTCTTTCAAGCATCATCCGTCAAGTCAGACAAGCGCAGGCGTCCCGTGCCCCTATCCAGGATCTAGCCGATGAAATTTCCGCCTACTTCGTACCTATCGTCGTAATTCTGGCGGTCATTGCCGGGCTGGCCTGGTATTATTTGGGTCCGGCGCCGCAGCTTCCCTGGGCGGTTTCGATTTTTTCAAGCGTTTTGATAATCGCCTGTCCGTGCGCTTTGGGCTTGGCCACGCCGACAGCTGTGGCGGTGGGTATGGGCCGAGGAGCAACCGCCGGAATTTTGATCCACGACGCGAAAGCGCTGGAACGGGCGGCGGCGATCAATTACGTGATTTTTGACAAGACCGGTACCCTGACCGTGGGCCATCCCGAAGTCACCGATGTGGTGCCGAATCCTTTTACCGCATACACCGAGAAACTGATTTTGCAGATTACCGCGTCCGTCGAGCAATTCTCCGAGCACGCTTTGGCCGGCTCGGTGGTGACTGCTGCCAAATCGCGGGGTTTGGCTTTGCTTGCGGTCTCGAATTTTTCGGCTCACGCCGGCCGGGGAATTACGGCAACGCTCCAAGGAAAACAGGTGCATCTTGGCTCTCTGCGGTTTTTACAGGAGCAGACGATTGAGGTTCCCGCGCTCAAAGAGCGCGCCGAAAAATTCGCCAAAGCGGGCAAAACATTGATGTACCTTGCGGTAGAGGGCGAATTCGCCGGCATTATCGCGGTTGCCGACATTGTCAAACGGCAAGCCAAAGATACGGTTAAGAGCTTGCACCGTTTGGGCATAAGCGTGGCGATGCTCACCGGCGACGATGCCCGGACGGCGAAGGCGGTCGCCGGAAGTTTAGGCATCGAGCGGGTTTTAAGTCAGGTGTTGCCGCAGGATAAGGCGGCGGAAGTTCGTAAACTGCAGCGGGAGCACCGGGTAGTGGCTTTTGTCGGCGACGGCATCAACGACGCGCCGGCTCTGGCGGCGGCTGACGTGGGTATCGCCATGGGCGCGGGTACGGGAGTGGCACTTGAAACCGCTAGCATGGCAGTGATGAATTCTTCGCCCGACGGAGTTTTGCGGGGGATGCGGCTGGCGCAAAAAACCATGGGTATCATCCGCGGCAACCTTTTTTGGGCGTTTGCGTATAATGTTATTGCCATCCCGATCGCCGCGGGCGTTTTTTATCCGTTTTTCGGCTGGCTGCTTTCACCGACGATTTCAGCCGGCGCCATGGCGTTTTCTTCGCTCGCCGTGGTGCTGAATTCTTTGCGGCTAAAGGGAGTCAAAATTTGACCACATGCGCGAAGTCGAGATAAAAGCTCAAGTTAAAGATTTGCGCGCCGCGGAGGGCAAGCTTTTGGAGTTGGGCGGGAAAATCTCCTCATCGGTTGTCCAGGCCGACCGGATATTTCTGCAAAATGGCGTCAAGATGGAGCAGGTCACGGTCAACACGCCGGTGCTGCGCATCCGAAAGCAAGACCCGGGGAAAATTTTATTAACCTACAAGCACATTTTGGGGGAAGAGCTCGATAAACAGGAACACGAGGTGGAAATTTCCGATGCGGACGAGATGGAAAAAATCCTGAAATTTTCAGGATATTACGAGATCGTCAGATTCACCAAGCGCCGGCGCAAATGCAAAATCGATGGCTACACGATCTGCCTGGATGAAGTGGAGGGCTTGGGGGATTTCATCGAAATCGAAAAGTTGTTTCCCGATGGCGATGGTTCGACCGCGCTCACCACAGGCAGCGAAATTTCCGGTCAGGCCGCACAGGCGGAGTTGTTCAGTTTTCTTAAAAAGCTCGGGGCGGAGGAAGCGGATAAGGTGCTTCAAGGCTATGACGTTTTGATATATAATAAGAAAAATCCTAAATCCTAATATCTAAATTCTAAACAAATATCAAATTGCAAAATTTAAATCCCAAAAAAGTATTGAATCTGTGATTTATTTTTTAAAATTTGTTTAGGATTTAGTGCTTAGAGTTTAGAATTTTAACTAATGTCTATGTACGACACCATCGTCATCGGTTCGGGGCCGGCGGGGCTGACCGCCGCGCTGTACGCTTCGCGCGCCGAACTTTCGACCCTCATCGTCGCCGGTCTTACACCCGGCGGCCAGCTTATCAATACCACCGAGGTGGAAAATTTTCCCGGTTTTCCCGAAGGCGTGTTAGGGCCGGAGCTGATGGATAGGATGTTAAAGCAGTCCACGCGTTTCGGCGCCAAGTTGCTGTCCGAAAGCGTCACGAAAGTCGATTTAAAAGCCCGGCCGTTTTCCATCACTACCGAAAATGCGACTTACCAAACCAAAACCGTCATTATCGCCACGGGCGCGGAGGCCAAATGGTTGGGATTGACCAACGAGCAGCGCCTGCGAGGGAAGGGGGTTTCGGCCTGCGCCACCTGCGACGGATTTTTCTTCAAAGGCAAAGCGGTGGTGGTGGTCGGCGGCGGCGACACGGCCATGGAGGAGGCGACATTTTTGACCAAGTTTGCGTCGCAAGTCACCATCGTGCACCGGCGCGATGAGTTCCGGGCTTCCAAAATTATGCTCAAGCGCGCCCAGGATAATCCCAAAATTTCGTTCGTTATGGACACGGCCGTGGCCGACGTATTGGGTCAGGATCAGGTGACGGGCGTGAAATTGCAAAATGTCAAAACCGGGGAAGCGCGGGAGCTGCCGGCGGAAGGGCTGTTTTTGGCGATAGGCCACAAGCCCAATACGGAAATTTATAAAGGCCAGCTGGAACTGGACCCGGTCGGCTATGTGGTGGTAAGTAAGCATACCCGCACCTCTGTGCCGGGCGTGTTTTCGGCCGGGGATGTCGGAGATAGTCGCTACCGCCAGGCGGTGACGGCCGCCGGTCTTGGCTGTATGGCGGCGATGGACGTGGAAAAATATTTGGCCGAACAGGAATCGGCTTAACACCGAGAAATTTTATTGATTAGTTAGCAGGTATCTTGTCCGCCGCAGCTTCTGCGAAGGCGGAGACGTGGAAAAATATTTAGTCGAGCAAGAGCATTAAAGAAATCTTATGAGAGAGAGTGGAGAGAATTTTTCAAGAGAGCGAAGCAAGAGCTCATCATCTTTTATGGATAACCTCACTCGGTTGGAAACGGGCTTGATTTCACATCCGGATGATGAAATGCTGCAGGAGCAAAAGCGACAATTATGGGCAAAAGCCTCTGATCAGGACCTGCGCGATTGGACGAGTTTGCAACTGCACCTGACCCAAGATCCGGAAGCCGAAATGACAGCTGGATTTGATGAGATTTTGCTCGAGGCAGAGCAGCTGCGGGCTGACGCCTTAAGTGGCGCGATGAAGACCGAGTGAGGTTATCCATAAAAGATGA
>JAMDAJ010000023.1 GCA_023485925.1 Patescibacteria group bacterium | reverse complement strand
CCCTGTTCCTCGATATACTTTCTGCACCACCGGCATGCGAGTGGGCCCGCCGACCAAAATTACCTTATCGACTTCATTGGGCGAAAGTTTCGCGTCGGAAAGCGCCTGCTGGATCGGTCCGCGGCAGCGCTCCACGATGGGTTTTACCAGCTCCTCAAGTTTTGTTCTGGTGATTTTGACGGTCATGTGCTTAGGACCGTCGCTGCCGGCCGTGATAAACGGCAAATTGATATCGGTCTCCAGCGTCGTGGAAAGTTCGATCTTGGCCTTTTCCGCCGCTTCCTTCAGGCGATTGGTGGCCATTTTATCTTTTGATAAATCAATTCCTTCCGAAGATTTGAACTCGGCAACCAGATACTCGATCAAGGTATTATCCATATCGGTACCGCCGAGATGCGTGTCGCCGGAAGTGGATTCCACCTCAAAGACACCCTGGCCAAAATCCATAATGGTGACGTCCAGCGTGCCGCCGCCTAAATCGAATACCAAAATTTTCTGCTCTTTTTCCGCTTTGTCCAGCCCGTAAGCCAAGGCCGCAGCCGTCGGCTCGTTGATGATGCGGATTACTTCCAAACCCGCGATCTCGCCCGCGTTCTTGGTGGCCTGGCGCTGCGCGTCGTCAAAATAGGCCGGCACGGTAATGACCGCCTTTTGGACCGCTTCGCCCAAATACGCCTCCGAATCCCGTTTGATTTTTTGCAGGATAAAGGCCGAGATCTGCTCCGGCGTGTAGTCCTTGCCGTGGAGGGGAATTTTGTCTTTGGTGCCCATTTTTCTTTTCACGGCGTAGACCGTGCCTTCCGGATTGGTCACCGCTTGACGCCTGGCCGGTTCCCCCACCAGCATCTGGCCGTCTTTGGTGAAAGCGACGTAGGACGGAAAAGATTTTCCGCCAACGCTCGTGCCTTCGGCCGAAGGGATAATGGAGGGCTTGCCGCCTTCCAGCACCGCGGCGGCGGAGTTAGATGTTCCTAAATCGATTCCGATGATTTTTGGCATAGTGTGTGATTACTGACTTCTTATTTATGTCATCCTGACGAAAGTCAGGATCTCTACGCAATTGCGAGTAGGTCCTGAATCAAGTTCAGGACGACAGTTATTAAACAAAGAACGAATCATTGACATATTATACTGCTGTCTATATAATGTTTCGATCGTAATAGGGGGAGTTATATGCGCCACAACCACGTCCAGTTCTCTCTGTTGTCCCTCGGAGCATTCATTGGCTCCACGCTGACGAAACTCGTACCCACTATGTACATCATAATCGTCAGCGGTGCCCTCACGCTCCTGTTGGTGGCCTACGGCTTCGGCCGCATCCAGGGTCGCGATGAGACACAGGAACGGCAAGAATGAGCTGCACCCGCATTCTGTTCACGCTTTCCGGCCAGAACGAACGCGGCCTTTTTTTAAACTCTTATCATTCCCGCCCTGCCATCTGACGAGGTAAACTCCGGCGGGAATCAACTTTTGTCATCCTGACGAAAGTCAGGATCTCTACGCAATTGCGAGTAGGTCCTGAATCAAGTTCAGGACGACAACTATTAAATAATCTTTTTATAAAGGTCTTTCCACTCGGGATTGAACTTATCAATCAGCTCAATCTTCCATTGCCTTTTCCAAGTTTTGAGTTGCTTCTCCCTTTCTATCGCCGCGGTCACGTTTTCCGTCTGTTCATAATATACCAACCGATGCAATTTATATTTTTCAGTGAACCCTTCAACAAAACCATTCTTATGCTCATATGCCCGCTTCACAAGATCGCTGGTAACTCCGATATACAGCGTTCCGTATCTTTCGTTGGTCATTATGTATACGAAGTACTGCCTCATTTTT
This sequence comes from Patescibacteria group bacterium, assembly GCA_023485925.1. Taxonomy (GTDB): domain Bacteria; phylum Patescibacteriota; class Doudnabacteria; order UBA920; family 2-01-FULL-50-11; genus JAMDAJ01. The sequence goes on along the minus strand of JAMDAJ010000023.1, from coordinate 21,504 downwards.
CTTTGTCATCCTGACGGAAGTCAGAATCTTCGCAAAATATATAATAACAGATCCCTCGGCTCCGCTCGGGATGGCCCGCATTAGCGGGCCACTTTCACCTTCGCCGGGCGCACGGTTTGGCCGTTGATGCGCCATCCCGCCGCCACCTCCTCCGTGATCTGCCCCGATTCGCCGCCCTCCACCATCTCCACCGCTTCGTGCAGTTCGTGATCGTACTTTTCCCCGACGGTCTTGATCTTCTCAATGCCCAAGTCCGAAAACGCGGCGTGCAATTGTTTTAAAGTTTCCTCCATCCCTTTTTTCCATTGCTCGCTCCCTTCGCCTTGGGGCACGTGCGCCAATGATTGCTCAATGGCCTCGAAGATGGGCAGCAGCCGTTCCAAAACGTGCAGACGGGCAAAGATGATAAGGGCCTGGTCCTCCTTGTGCCGGCGCTTCTTGTAATTTTCAAAATCCGCGGCGGCGCGCTTCCAGGCGTTCAGATACTCTTCGGCTTTGGCGTGCCAGTCTTGCGGCTCCGGCGGCGACTGTGCTTCCCCCGGTTTCTGCTGTGCTTCATCACTCATAGGTTCACAACTTGAATTAATAGCAAAACCACAGCAGCGCCGCCGAACAGCTTGGCGATATATTTGACGAGCCCGAGGTTTTTATCGTACTTCATACTTTTAGGGCCCACCAGGCCAATGACGCCGGTTTTGCCCGAAGGCAGGCGCAGGCCGGAGACAATCATGCTGTAATCGGATTTTTTGGACAGGGTGAGTTCGCGGCCGATGAAAGTCTGCGGTTCTTTATCCGGCGCGTAATCTTTGAGCATTTTTTCGGCATACTCATCGATGTTGTCGAAAAAATTAGCGATCTCGCGGGCGTCTTCAGCAGGCAGCGCCGGGTTCTCCATCAATTTGGAAATGCCCATGGTGGAAACTTCTTCCGGAAAAATGGCGAAGCTGGCCTGCTTGCTGTGCTCGGTCAATAGTTTGGTCAGACGCCGGCCCATTTCGGCGTGCACGGCCTGGAGTTTCAAAAGCTCCAGCTTGAGCATATCCCGCTCTTTCAGGGTGAGTTTTACCTTGTCCATCAACTGATTGACGAAATACCGAAAACCCTTGTCCGTGGGCACGCGCCCTGCGGAAGTATGCGGCTGGTAGATATAACCCAGTTTTTCCAAAACCTGCATCTCGTTGCGGATGGTTGGTCCGGACAAGTCAAAATAGCCGTGTTCCACGATCTGCAAACTGCCCACGGGTTCGCCGGTGTCGCAGTTTTCCTTTACAATGGCGGCTAAGATCTTCGCCTGCCGCGGCGTGATGCCTTTGTTTTGGGCTTTTGCCACGCTTAAAAGCTTACTATTTACTGTTTTAATTTATCATTATCACTCAGACGTGTCAAGTGCTAATCTCGCCTTGCGAGATTAGCATCCCGACGAAAGCCGGGATCCAGAGCCCCTCATCCCAGACACGCGAAGCGTGATCTGGGATCCATCCCCTGTCAGCCCTTCGCGAAGGGCAGGGTTAGCATCCCGACGAAAGTGGGGTCCAGAACCCTGTCATCCCCGCACAGACAGGACTTTTTTCCTTTGTCATCCTGAACTTGTTTCAGGATCCAACAGATCGCAGTTATCTGTCACCGAACGTGGGTCCTGACCTAAAGTCAGGACGACAGACTATCCCGCGGAGACGGGGTCAATCGGAAATAAAAGTAAACCACTCTGGACTGAAGTCCAGAGCCTTTAAGAAGGTGGGGGTTGACTCCAAGTCAACCTAAAACCAGGAAGGTTTTGTCCTCGTCTTGCTCGAGTTTGCCCTGTTCCTCGATATACTTTCTGACGGTGACTTCATTAACGACGCCGGTCGTGCTGCAGAAATAACCGATCTGCCAGAGGTGCTGGCCCCAGAATTGTTTGTGCAGGGACGGGAACTCCATCTGCAGTTTGCGGGAGCTCTCGTCTTTCAAGTGTTGGACGATCCGGGACACGGCGACGTAAGGTGGAATTTCGAGCATTATGTGCACATGATCGGGGCCGATCGCTCCCTTGAGGATATCCACTTTCTCAGTGCTGCAGATCTGCCTTAGGATCTCGCGCAGGCGGTAGCCGACTTCGTCTTTTAAGACCGGCTTGCGGTATTTGGTGATCCAGACGATGTGATACTTGTTGTCGTAGGTCGTATGAGTTGTGTGTTTGTACCCCGTCATATGCTCCCATTGTACTAAAGTCTTGGGCTAAAGCCCAGAGTTTTAATCTCGGTGGGGACAATAAAAAAGGCGGACAAAGTCGCCTTTTATATAATCGAAAATGTTATATCGGCAACGACTGATTTTGTACCGGCGGCTCTTGGTCTTTTGGTAAAGTCATTTGGCGCCAAATACTGACGCCAAGCAGAACGGCCAATGCCCCCACCGGCCAATACCACAAATGTTTTCCGCAGGGCTCCAGCCACCACCACAACGCGGCCGCCACAAAAATCAGCAAAGAAACCGGCAAATAGTATCTGCCAAAAACCAAAACCGCGACGATGAGCAGCAAAACGTAAACCACATACCCCAGCCACCACCAAGGATACGCCTCACAACCCGCGCCTTCTTCCGGACCGGTAGCCGAAGTTTCCTCCGTCGCTTCACCTAAGACCTGCCCGCCCGATGTTCCGCCGGTCGTGCCACCGGTCGTGCCACCCAAAACCTGCCCGCCCGCGGGAGGATTACCCAAGCTTCCGCCCTGGCCCCCAATACCCGGCTCCCCGCCCGATTGCTCGCCGGTCTGCTCGCCGGCCACTTGGGCTGTCGTGAATTCGTGCTGATAACTTACCGAAGACGGACTGCAGGAAACCACACGGTAATGGTAAGTGGTCGCCGGGCTTAAGCCGGTTAAACTCACATTGTGAGCGGTGACCAGAGTGCTATCAAAGACCGAATGCGGATAGCCATAATTCGGCGAGGCGGAAAGATCAAAAGTAAAACTTTCGCCCGCAGCGGCATACACCACCCGGCTGTCGGTGAAAGTCGTGGTTGTCCAGGAGATCACGGCTTGGTTCTGGGTGATGCCCCCCGCCCCTATGCTTCCTTCGCTGATGCTGCAGGTCATCGTCCCACCGCCGCCCCCGCCGGTCGTGGTGCCGAAAATCGTAACTTCCTCGTCACCGGAACCTTTCTGTCCGGCAAAACCGATGGTCAAATCGAATCCTACGGCCTTGCCTTGAAACTCGTTGCCGCTTCCCGATTGGAAAATCACGCTCAAATCATACTGTGCGCTGCCGCCGCTGGATAAATCGGACAAATACACCTCGCCGGCGTCAAAAAATTCTTTCAAGGTTTTGGAATACAATACCGTCGCGCCCTGCTTCACCTCAAAAGTCAGCTGTTGAGCCAAACCGCCTGAGTTGCTTTGATTCACCGCCTCAATTTGCATTTCTTGGGTTTCGGCGGAGTTGTTCTTTACCGTGATCTGCCCCGTGGCCGTTTCGCCGGGCGTGAAATTCCCTTCGTTAAATAACGGGTTCGGAGAAAAAGTCACTTCTAAATTTGTCACGGCCTGGGCAAAGCTGGGTAAAGCCAAAACCGCAAACGCGATGACTATGGCGCTGGTGCCGGATAATAGAGTTGTAAGCGTCAACTTCTTCATAGATTTCATTCTCCGCTCCCTTCCACGGGCACGACCACTTCCGGCGCGGGCGCCGGCGGTTCGCTGATAATGGCTTCGGGCGACGGCTCGGGCGCAAGCGACTCCAACTCGGCCAGCTGCTCTTCCGCCTCCGGCTCGATGGCTTGGGGTTCGATAACGGTTTCCTCCGGCAAAACGGCATCGGGCGCTTCTTCCGTTTCAGCAGGTTCAGCTGCCGAGCCAGGATCGGCGGCTTGCAGCTCGTCGCTTACTATCTCCTCGTTTTCTTCCGTTGGCGGCGACACGCTTTCTATTGCCGGCTCATCTGTTTTCAAAACTTCCGGAGTGCTGGTATCACCCACTACCGGGGATTCTGTAATAAACGGCGTATCGGCTGTTTGTAAATTACCAAGCGGGCTTGCCTGGCTCCCATCGGTTGCGGAAATGTCACCCTCTTCACTTACCAATATTTCACCGCGCGCAGCCAGCAATTCTATGATTTTATTTATCGCCGTTTCGTCTAAACCGGCATCTATCAAATCTTGCATGCTCACGCGATTCGGCTGTCCCGGCGTTGGCTCCGGATCCACCCACATGCCAATTCCATCCGGCACGCGAGTATGTGACTTACGAACCGCGGTGCTGGGATAGGCGTGCCCATCCAGAAACATGTTGGAAGCATCGTACAGCCGTACCGCATCCCCGCTGTCGTTCAAAACCGCGGAAGACGGACAGAACTGCAGAACCAGCAAGCCTCCGGAAGCGATTACGGTACTCGCTCCGCCGTAAGGCGCAATTTTTCCGGAAGGCGAGGAAGGGCACGCGGCCACCACCGAATAGAACGCCTCGCTTGAGCCCGACATTTCAGAAATTTTCCAGCCAATTACATCGATAGAACCAGTGGCATTGTTGTAAAGTTCAATCCACTCGCGATTATTCGGTGCCGCATCTGCGCTATTAGGGTGCGCGTAAATTTCATTCAAAATCACACTATCCAAGGAAATAGGCGCTGAATAAGTGCCAAAATAAGGGCCCACCAAAGTCACATTGTTGCCGCCGCCGAGCTTCACCTGCTCACGACTGTATAGGCCGCCCCACACATCTACGTTATTGCCGGTCACCACGCCAAAAGCACCGGGATCACTCCCTTCGGTAGAATAAATCGTGCCATACCAGTCGCCGCCGCCCAGTAGGACGCTCCCACCCGCTTCCAAGTATACGTCCTCGGCCGCACCGCCAGTTAAATTAAATGACAGATTGCTGCCGGTTTCAAAATCGCCTTCCACAAAAATCAAGATTTTGCCCGCGCCGGCGTCCGCGTTAATCGTATTGCCACCGCCTAAAAGTACGCTTTGGAACACGTAAGTTCCAGCACTTAAATTCAAGCTCACATTACTATTACTGGTCAGGTTGCGGTAAATGCCCGGAGGCAAAGTTAACGGCGAATTCTCGGCCACAATATTAATATCCTTACCAGCGTCGTTACTTGCACTAAAGCTATTGGGCGCAGGCAGACTGACGGTCGAAACCGTATCCGGGGTAGCTGGCGTGCCATTGACCAAACTCCCCACTGTAGCACCACTGCCCAATGTCGGTGACACAGAAGTCGGCAACGTCAAAGTCCCTAAAATGTCACTGTTATTGCCCAAATCCGCGCTCTGAGCGTCCACATCCTGATGGGCCTGCGTACCGCCACCGATCGCGAACACACCGCCGGAAACCGCATCGTCGTATAAATCGGAATTGTTGCCCACGGAAATGCTCGCCCCCTGCACCTTGCCGTTAGTATCTACACCACCGCCTAAGGTGACGGAACCGTTGGCGATCACTCCACCCGTGCCGATCTCGCTGTTATTGCCTACCGTCACGTTGGCGCGCGCCCGGATGCCTTGACTAAAATTACCGCCGCCCACATCAACGCTCCGATTGCTTCCAACCATCCCTATGAATACGGAAGTATTATTGCCCGTCTCCGTTTCATGCGTATCACTGACATCACTGGCGCCAAAGACGGCGTAACCGCTTACAAAAACTCCGCCGTCGGACCAGTTTCCGGAATTGACAATATTGGCGATTTCCTCGCTGTCCACAAAACCCGTGCTGCCATCAACTAAACCTTCCTGCCAGCCGTTATAAACGAATTTAAATCCGCAGGATTTGTCCTGCAAACTGTCAGCGGCGCCTGCCGGCAGGCCCACGACAAAATGCCAATCCGGTGTAAGAATATCGAATGTCGTGGTGGCGGAAATAAAATCCAAAAGCAAACCGCTGTAAACTGATGTAGCACCCAAACTGGCCTGCAAGGTCAGGGCCTGACACAGATCGGTATCGCCGCTAGTGGCCTGCGCCCTCACAGTGTATTGAAAATCTAAACTACCATCGTTTGAAACATCGACGGTCCGGCTGGAAGTATCTCCTGGATTCAAAGTTGCCGGCGAAAAATCCGCGGGCGAATTCAGACTAAAATCCAAAGTCCCGACCGTAACAGTATTGCTTAAATTACTTTCCTCATCATTGAAATAGGCAAGGGTTTGAGAGATCGACGCCAGCCCGTAGGAATTGAGGGCGCCCAAAATGAGTAAGGCGGCGCTGACGCGGCGCATTAACGGCCGGAAATTCCAAACCACGCCCATGCGCGCTGTGGCCAAAGCTCCAACAAGCCGCTGTGGCAGGTGTGCAATGCGACACGCGCAACGCTCAAAGAGAGTAAGGCGACGCCGGCGGATTTGAATGCGCATATCGAACCGATTTCTTCGGCGCACGGCAAAAGGCATTATCAAAGCCGCCGTTTGATACAGCGCGAGGTTGCGACGTTTGGAAATTTTCACATGAACGGTCATTTTTGAAGCATCTCCGGATTATCCCCTTCCCTTTTTTTCTTGCGGATATTTAAGAACTCGCCCCAAATTTTTCTTAATTCATCATAAATGATGATTACGGCCGGCACCACTATAATTACCATGAAGCCGAGCGGCTTTTTTGCCTCGTTCACCGCGTAACCCAGATAGGGGATGTTAAAAACCACTTTGCCGAGCACGCTGTTTTGGGACACCTCCCTTTGGTCCTTGGATTCGTTCGCGTCGCCCTTGGTAACATATACCGGACTGCCGGACTGAACGCGAATTTCTACTATCCGATGAGTAAACGGCGGCTGGGTTTTGGTTACCGGCCCAAAGGTGATGATGTCGCCGATTTTATATTCTTTTTCGGGCCAGACCACCACCACGCTGCCGGTTTTTATCGCGGGTTCCATTGACCCTGACAGCACCACGAAGGTCTTGGGCGTGTCCTTGCCCGGCACAGCGGACAAAATCAGCGTTAAAGCGATTGCTCCGATGACCAAGAAAAACAAGTAATATATAACCTTGAAAATTTTGTTGGCCATCAAGAATTACTTTTAAGCGCTTAACTATCCAGCCCTACCTTCCTTCCCCCCCAAAGAGAGAGTTGCAGGGCTGGACGGAAAGAACTTAAATCAAACGATTTTATTGATTCACTAAGTTTCCTTCCCAGAGAGTCTTGGCATTATCATAGCCACTATCGCGCAACCAGTATTTAGCAGAGTGATTTGTACCGAAACTCCCATACGTCCCGGTAAAATCTAGATGACCAGATACTGGGGTTTGCAAACCAGCGCCCAGATCATGTTCTGTTGTTCCGTCATAATAAACCGCACGATATTGCGCACCTGCCAATCCCCAGGCTCTCATTCGATAATTTCCACTTCCGTCCCAGGTCAAAAGACCCAAGGTTCCGTCAACAACGGAATACCAGGTGCCGGAAGTTGTGTCCTTATTATCCAAGACAACACCAGTGGTGGTGTCAGGACCCGGGCCATCTTTCTGTTCGGCGTACAAGCTGATGTCAAAAGCCATCGTGTCGCCCTGATATTCATTGCCCGTTTTCGGGTCCAGCGTATAGCTCTGCTTTACGACCAAGGTTTTTCCCGGTTCAATCGCACCGAGCGGTACCCACAAACCATTAACATCCGCCATGGTGACACCCCAGCTCTCATTGATAACAGTGATCGGAGAACCGCCTTCCGGCGTCACGGTCATGTCGTAAACCATCTTGGAACCAAAATCGGTTGGCGGAACTACTGCAGAGCAATGACCCTCGGTCCAAGTTCCTTGTAATGCCTTGCACTTCGGCTCGTTCATGGCAGAGGCGTCAACCACGAAATTCCCGATCTGCTTTCGCAATACAACCGGATTTTTGCCTTCGTTCGTCACAGTGAACTGGATATACTGAGTGACTCCCGGTTTGAAATCAGTCCACTCTTTTGTATAAGTTTTCTGCCAAGGGTTCTGGCCGTCCACCGAGATATCGATAGTCCCGGCGGAAATGGTATTGCCAGCGGAGGTCTCGGTATCATTGAAGTAGGACATTGTGGCGCCAACAGCGACCGTGGCAACCGCGGCCACGATGGCCAAACTCACGATAATCTTCTTCATATTATTTTCAATTAATGGTTTTCCCTTCCTCTCCGAAATCGGAGAGAGTGTTTTGGTCTGCTTAAACCTCCAAATTTTGAGATTTGGGGGGCCTCAACAGCCCCCAACAAGGAGCGAGATTTTCTCCAGCCCCATCTCGGGGGCCTAACAGACCAAAAGTTTTCGGAACTTCAAAAAGTTCCGAAACTTTTTTTGTTTTCCTTCGTATAAAGGAACGTAGACTTCTTACGAATTGCGGCGTACTCCGCTGTATGACGGAAACGTCCTCAAATTCGCGGGAACTACACCCCTTTTCAAGCCGTGGTCTGGATAAACCTTCCAGAACGCGGCTTTGCGTTTTATGTCGACCGCTGGAGGCTGTCAGAAAAGTCTTTTTTGTCTGGCCAGTCTCCTAATAAAGCACAAAAACAAGAGCCGAAAATCTAGGAGCCTCGGCTCTTGTTATTGCCCTCTATATATCTGGGAATATCTTGGTTTCTTGTTCCGGTACTCCTCATAACACATGGAGTAATTGAAACCCTGGCCCTCAAAAGGAGCGCTCAAAATCTGGTTTCCCCTTAGAACAGTGTGTTTCATTATAACACCCCAGATAATGATAAGCAATTGTTGATATGTGATTTACTTTTTGGCTTAGTTAAGGCAAAAACTGTCCAAAATTTGGCTATTCCGACTTTTTGGCGACATTCTTCAGAAACGCCCAAGATATGCCGGAAGATGCCCCGGCAGCCAAAACGACCAGACCAAAATACCCAAGCCACGGCAGACTGCTTGAGTTGTCCGGCTTTGGGCCGGGATCAGCGGCGGCGGCCGGCGCGGTCTGCGATTGCAGTTGTGTTAGGGCGCTTTCAACGGCGGCAAGCTGCGCCTGCAGAGAATTGTTTTGAGAAATTATCGTACGGGCCTGCGCGCGCGTAAGGGCAGGCGCACTTTTACTGTCTGCGGCCGTTGCGTCAGGCTCGACCTGAGAGCTGCCGACCACAGCCGCGCCCAATACCATCTCATTGGCGGCGTCCGGGGTCGCATTGCTTGTCCAAAGATAATTTTTTCCATCAACGCTTGCAAAAGCCAGGCCGGTTTTGGACTTGGGGTAAGTGACTTCCGTTATCAGCCGGCCAAAAACGTCGAACAATTTTATGATATTGCCGGAATTCCGCAACCGTACCGGCAAATCGTCTTCGTAAATCGTGAGGAATCCGCCGGGCTCGATAACGCTCCCCGCTTCAAAGGTTTTGCTGCGCGAGCCGATGCGCAAAACCACGCCGGAAAGATCCGCTGCCCTATCGGCAGCATTCCTTAGCTCCACGAATTCCTCTTCGTCCTCTTCCGGTTGCGGCAAAATTTCGCTGATATAGATTTTGGGGAGTTCCGGGACCGCGTCATTATTCTTGCCGAAAGTGGGAATGCTCCACTCCCACTTCCCGGCGACATTTTTTGCCCAGGACCGGTTCTCCGGCGCTGTTTCGTAGACCGTGGAATCGAGCAATTGTTTTTGCGGGGAAAAGATTTTCACTTTTTCCCGGCCGGTGTTATTGAGCAAAAACGCGTCTTTGGGTAATTCGATGACGACCAAACCTAAAGGCGGCGCGATGATGCCGGCCGGAATTGCCCAAGCCGAGGACGTGAATGCGTCCGAGTCGCCGTCCGCCAGAAAGTAACCAGCGAGCGATGAAGTGGCGGCAGACGGATTAAAAATCTCTATCCATTCCTTGCCCGGATCATCGCCTTGGGGGTTAGGAAAAATTTCGTTAAGTAAAAATTTCGTGGGGTTCTCGCGAGGCGGCTCCACCGCACTAACGCTGCCCCCGCCCGAACTACCGCTCGTTTCCCGCGCGGGCTGCCGCCACGCGCCATCCCGGAACTCGAAAACTCCATCGTCGTAAGCAGTTTCGGTATAGACCGCCGTTTCGGCCAGAGATTTGTCATCAAAATATATATTGATTTCATCACCGCCGCTGTTGTTGAGGGCAAACGCTGTGGACGGCAAAATTATCCGCTTTATCTCCCCCGACGCGATTGTGCCCGAAAGCACCAGCGAGTCGGTTGCCGGGCCTTCGCCCGTGTTCTTATCATCCAAATACCAGCCATCGAGCGCCACTTCGTTAGTGTCCTGATTTTTTATCTCCACCCACTCGTTGCCCGCGTCGTCGCCAGAAGGATTAGGCAAGAAGCGGAAAATTTTTATGTTGTAATTGTATCCCGAGCTTTCCGGAGTGGTGGTGGGTATGACCGCGGGCGTGGAAGTGGGCGTGGTGGTGGCGCCGGAAGATGATGCGGTGATAAAAATAGTTTGCACGGCCGGGGGAACTGCCGGCAGCTCATCTAAACCAAAAGCGAGCTCATAAGTTCCGGGTGTGGAATCCAAATAACACAAACCCTTGTTAGAAGTGCCTTTGGAAAAATACACGCTGCTGCCGCTGCCGCAAGTGTTGGTGGTGATGGAGGCCGAAACGAACTGCCCGGTTAATGAGCTGGAGATGAAATTCACGTGCAGGGTTTGGGTGGAAGTCGCGATCTCACCCAAATCATTCTGCAACTGCAAAGCAATGACACTGGAACTGGCATTCGGCTCGATGGTTTGCGGCGCGGAAGTGATGACCAGCTTGGTCGGCTCGGCCGCAATGGCCGCCGGCGGGGACAAAAATAAAACGCCGAGAACCACCGGCGCGATTAACAAACTGAAAAAAACAAAAAACCCAACTCCGCTTCGCATACGTTTTGTTTTAATGTTTTAGTTTAGGTTTCAGGACTAAAATTAATGCGCTCTTCTTCCTATTTATCAGCCCCCTTAGGCAGGGCCATCGAAAGCAGAATACCCAAAAATCCACCCACTACTGCGGCGATTATGCTATAAATTATCAATTCCTGACCAAAGGCCATTACAAACACAATAATCGGAACCAACGCCAACAATGTCCACCATATACGATGGCTTTTAAGGAAGGCCATTAGACCTAGGGAAATAAAAAGAGGGTAGGAAACTATGATGCCATAAAGAAAAAAACCTAAATCACGAGAAATAAGAAAACCACCAGAGGTGTACTTTACATTATTAAAGAATAAAATCCCTGTCCAGTAAGCTGTCGCTAAAGCAACAGCTAAAGAGAAAACATAGATGCCAAAACCGTACAAAAATTTTTTCATATTTTAGTTCTTAATAATCCACTCAATATCTTCTTTGATTATATTATAAGCTGCATCATTAATTATACCTTTTTTCACATTGAAAACGCTCTCCGCTTCTGGTAAAAACTGCCGAGCTCACTTTAAAGTCCAAAATGGGATAAGGAATAAAGAGAATACAAAACAAAAAGACCTACTAATAAAATAACTGCTGATAAGCCAATTAATAAATTATCACGACGAATGCTTCTCAAGGAAAAATAAACAACCGAGAATGAGGCGATTACACTTACCCAATTTAATGAATAAGCCACGCCTTTGTTCCTCAGCGTCTGAAATAATATAGGAGCATTAAATATTAAAGGTAAAACCAGTAATAACGGAACGAAACCCACACAAATCAAAATAGCATACAAAACAAACTTTTTCCTCGTGGACATTTTATTCTATTTTAATACTTAAATTATTCCCCTTAGTTTGCAATTTTAGAAAGTGAGTGCCCGGCAGGCTGTAGCGATTGAATGCTTTGGGCTTAGACAATTCGAGGATATTGGAAACGTCCTTTCTTTTGTCGTAATCGATGCGGGCGATTTCCTGGCCGCGGATAGCTTCGGTCTGGTTGAAGTCGACCAAGGCTTGTTTACGGGTGATATAGTTGACCAGGAATAAATTATTTGGGAAACTTTGCTGCTGCCCAGAATTTTCTTTGGTGGTCTTGTAGGTTAGAGTGTAGAGCGTCAACAGTTTGGTCTTTTGGAAAGTTATGGTCCGGGTATTTCCCGCCGTATCGCTTAAGGCGCAGGCCTTGCTAGTGCAGGAAATGGCAGGGGCAGGATCAATATCGTCTGTGGCATTAAACACGAAGTCGGACTTGCTAATATCGAATACCACGATTAGTTCGGGGGCAAATTTGTCGATTCTGACGGTTAATGTTAGAGGAGTCTCATTGTTTCCGGCTTTGTCTACTGAATAGTATATCATCTGGCTAGTGCCAGTGGCAGTAATAGTTATGGGCTGAGTGTAAATCGAATAGCTACTACCGTCATCTAGAGAATACAGGGTTTGCAGCACGCCCGAACCGTCGTCGGTAGCAGACAAAGTGACGGCAACGTCGCTAGTATACCAGCCATTTTGGCCGGAAATGCCGGAAACAGCGGTGGTGGTTTGAGGCGGGACCAAATCATTGACATCGTCCCCATCAAGCTGTGCATTGGCAGCAATTGCCTCTGGCTCGCCATTGCCCAGCTTGTCGACCACAATACTGTCATCAGGGCTAGAATCAGAAATCTCAAAAGAAACTAATGTCTTGGGCGTTATCGCCACGTCATTGAAGACGTGGGTTTTGGAAATTTGACCGTTATCGTTATCTGAAAGCAAAAGATCGAAGGTAGAAGTGGCCTGGCCGCTAGCTTGGATTTGGTAAGATTGGCCTTCGTCCGTGGGCAGGAAAACGAATTTCTCGCCGTCGATAACATCATAACCCACGCCCGGAATATTATATTCGATTCCGTTATTCTCTGCCGGTCCAGTGTGACGGCCCAGACTATCGTAAATATGCACTTCTACCGGGCTGCGCCAGAGCGCTTCCTTACCCTTGAAATTACAGAATGATGAATCGGTGCTGACCGAATTCGTATTGCTGGGAATCTGATCGGAGAGAATGCCGGCAATCAACTCAACGACGCCGTTAGTGCTGGGTAGGCCAGAGTGATTTGCATTTTTTACATAATACTTACGACTTGCTGGGATGCCCAGATAATCGGCGCTAAAAACCGGAACAGTACCATCGCCGGAAGTGTAAGCGACGTGGCCGATATTGCCAAAAGCGCTCATATAGTACCCAGCTTGGGTATTGGTCTTACAGCCGGCGATGTTGTATACATCGATGCCGGAAAAATCCAAGTCTTGGAGATTTTTGGAAAACAGATTCTCGGCTCTGGCGTAAACTATGCCGTTCAAGCCCTTGTCGTTCAAGAGGAAATCTTTTGTTTGATTATAATCTAGAGGCGGCGGGGTGACCAAGAAACCGTACTTTCTGATATATCCGGTGAACTGGTTGAAATATTTTGGAGTAGGCAGGAGCTCGTAGGCGGATATTGAATTTTCCGAAAGCTCCTGCATGCGGCCTTCCTCCAGCCAAGGAATGCTGAAACGGTCCCCTTCCAAAAGCACCTTGGCGGCTTTCGGTGACCCAAGGTGAGGTGTGCCGACAAAAATTAGTTTGTTGATGTCGTCTTTGCCGTAGGTGGCCAAATAATCCTTGGCGAGTAATCCGCCCATACTGTGAGCGATGATGTCAACTTTGTCAAAATGGGTTATGGACTTTACAGCTTGAATTTTTTGCTCCAGCTGGTTTTTAGTTGTTTCTAAATCAAGACGCCAGTCGTAGGGAAGATAGTAAACATCTACGTCATCTTGATAACCTATTGTATGAAGATGTCTTAACAGTGATTTGAAAATGTCTAAAATCGAGATATCATAAATAACGTCCCCGACACTAATAGTTCTAATACTCCCACCTAATGCATCAAGACTTAACGATTTAGTTAAAAATTGATCATTAATATCAGTAAACATTTCCGATAAATTCGCCCAAATCCAATTATTGCCATCGTACAACTCAGTACCTAACATTCCAGGAATAATTATGACCGGTCTTTTGCCATTTGGCTCGGGCGGGGTGGAATCATCCACCGGATTCTGAATATCCTGCAGGTCCACGAGATAGGAATATGAAGCGGCGGAAGAGCCGGTGACCCCGTCCCAGGCTTCGATCCAGATATATCTTGAATTCCCGGAGGGATATTGAATCTGGGTCTCTCCTTCAAATGTCACTGTGTGGCCGCTATCGGCATAGGTAAGGATATGGTCACCGGGAGAAACGGGATAGGTGAAAGCCGGGCCCAGGCCGTAAATCGGAGCGCAGCCGGCAGAAAAACCCATCAGCTTAACATAGCTGATCGTACTGGTGGGAGCGGAAAACAAAGTGTGAAAATTGAAAGTGACGACCCCACTGTTATCCCCCGAGACGAACGGAGAACCGGCGGCGCCATACGCAAACGCCCTGACACCGTCCTCGCGCTGGCTGGTGTCAGTAAGGTGGCCGGTCGTACCGTAGATTTGAAAATCCACCTGCTGCTGGTCGCAGACGGTGGTGGGCAAGGTTAGTGCCGCTGAGACTGGTTTCGGCGCAAATAAAAACGCGCCCGCGAGGGCGACTAAAAGAATGCTCAACGACTTCCCACAAAACAATTTGACAATGTTTATTTTCACCCCTTTTGCCCTTGAACTCAAATCCTCTTGGAATAATTATAGATAACTGCTCCGTTTCCCGTCAATCCCCTACCGAAAATTTTTCACCTTCCCATCATATGTTATAATTGTACCGATAGGAACAAATATAACATGTAATCGATATGCGGAAAAACAAAAAATCGATGAGCAGGGAACGCGGCCTTGGCCTTAAAATCTTACGAGTTGTGGGTTTGGGAATACTCCTCGGCGCTGTCTCAATAATTGCTCCCCAGTTCCCCTATGCGACTCTGCAAGCCGCGTTGAAGAAAAAATTCGGAAAAAACTACTCCAGCGCAAGACTTATCAACTCCACCAACTATCTAAAACGTAAAAAATTCATCGCCTATTCCAACGGAAACTATACCATAACCCCCATGGGACGAAAATGGTTAACGCGGGCAGAAGCGTTAGAACTAAAAATCCCACGGCAAAACTGGGACGGCAGATGGCGGCTTGTGAGCTTTGATATTCCGGAAGCCCAAAAAACTGCCCGACACTTATTTTCAAGGAAACTCAAAAAACTGGGTTTTTATAATTTTCAACGAAGTCTTTTTCTTATTCCCTACCCGTGCGAAAAAGAACTTGCCATCTTAACTAATTCATTTAAGATAGCGCCGCACGTCCATATCTTTACAGCGGACCACTTTGCTAACGACAAAAAACTCCGCAAAATTTTCGGCGTATGAAAATTTAAAGGCCCCGGGTTTGAAAAATTTTTTGGATGATGTCCATCATCACTAGAGGCAGGTGCGTGCCGCGATCGCGCGTGATGTGTCTTTTGATTCGCCCAAGCGCCGTGAACCGCCATATTACAACCGCTTCTTGGAGCGGCTCGTTTGTTCACCCAAAAACTGCAACTGAACATTGGCCAATCTGCGCTTCTTCCAATTCGGGATTGAACATTATATAATAACACGCTGGAAGCCGGCCTCGTTGTCCGGCGCCGCAAAGGGAGGCTTTATGCAAGGTATTGAACGCGCCTACTGCGATGTCTGTGTCCGCGCAGTCATCGGTGCCTGGCGCGAGCTAATGGACGCAACAGGCGTCGAGACGCTGAGACGGGTCCGCTATGGCAAGGGGGACACGCTCGGCCTGGACGCCATCACGGAGATAACCATCAAGGAAAGGTTGGAGCATTTCGACCGGCATGCCATATTCATCACCGAGGAACAGGATGACCAGGTGCGCCGCCGATGGCCGACCGACTCCGACCCGGTTAAGCAGCCGCTCATGTTCTTCTGCGACCCGACGGACCGCTCGAACCAACTTAAGAAGTTTTTCGAGCTGCTGTCGAAAGACAACCCGCTCGAGAAGATCGGACGGCTTATGGTGGCGAGCGATTCGGGAAAGCTGTGGGAAGACACGTTCGAAGCGCCGGTCGCGATCACCGGCCCAACATCGGCAATAACCTGCGTCCGGAAGGGCGAGGTGATATTTTCGGTGATTCTGAATTTCGTCACGGCGACCATCTTCGCTGTAACCGATGCTGGTATCTTCCAATACCGGCTGAGCGACTTCGCCAGCCAAGAATACGAACGGCTGACGCTCTCCGGTATCATCAAGAACGGCGCGCGGCTGCACTTCCCCACGACCAAGGAGCTGGATTACTCTCCGGATGACTGCCGGAAATTCGTCACCTTCCTCGGCAAGGAAGGTTACCGCGAGAATTTCAACGACAGCATGCTCTTTACGGAGAGCGCCGACGTGTTCCTGCACCACTCACAGCCGCCGGGACCGCCGCGGGTCATGTACCTCTCCCAGTTGCAGCAGGGCCACGGCGCCATCGGCTTTATCATGGCCAACGGCGAGAAAATTGGCGAATGGATGCACTGGCTCCCGTTCGTTAAGTACGCGCGCACGGACGATGGCAATCCGGCCCTCCGCGCCTTCGAAATCTCGCTCGAGCGGCCATGGATCAAAAACGGCATGTTGATGTCCACCTCGAAACCGTACAGTTTGTTCAACGGCGGCAACCCGTCGTACCTGGACATCAGCCAACTCCGCAACTTCGAACGTCCGAGCCAGTTCCGATGCATGATGGTCGTGGCGCCCTCCGACAACGAACGCATCCTGCACGTTCTGGAGCAACATCAGTACCGGGAAGTCACCACCTGTTTCTAAACTTTAAAACCGCCCTTTTGGAGCGGTTCTTTTTTTCACCCTTCCTTCACCGTTTTGTCAAAGGAAAAAATCACAAAATCTTTTTCAGATACTGGCCAGTATAACTTTTTGGCACTTTCGCCACTTCCTCCGGCGTGCCGGCGGCCACGATTTGTCCGCCTTTGTCCCCGCCTTCGGGGCCGAGGTCGATAATCCAGTCGGCGCACTTGATAACGTGCAGATTGTGTTCGATGACCACCACGGTGTTGCCCTTGTCCACCAGTTTCCCCAACACCGAAAGCAACCGCTTGACGTCGTCATAGTGCAAACCGGTGGTGGGTTCATCCAGAATATAGAGCGTTCGGCCGGTGGAGGCGCGGGAAAGCTCGGTGGCCAATTTGATGCGCTGCGCTTCGCCGCCGGAAAGCGTGGTGGCCGGCTGGCCCAATTTTACATAGCCCAAGCCCACTTCGGACAAAACCTCGAGCTTGCGATAAAGTAACGGAATGTTGCGGAAAAAAATCTTGGCCTCGTCCACGGTCATCTCCAACACGTCGGAAATGGTCTGCCCTTTGTAGTGGATGTCGAGCGCCTCTTTATTATAGCGCTGGCCCTTGCATTCCTCGCAAGTGACGTAAACGTCCGGCAAAAAATGCATCTCAATCTTGATGACGCCGTCGCCAGCGCAGGTTTCGCAGCGGCCGCCTTTGACATTGAAAGAAAACCGTCCGGCCCGGTAACCCCGCATCTTGGCTTCCGGCGTTTCGGCGAACAAATCACGGATATAGGTAAAGACGCCGGTGTAAGTGGCGGGGTTAGAACGCGGCGTACGGCCGATGGGGCTTTGATCGATATCGATGATTTTATCGATGTTTTCTACGCCCAAAATCTTTTTGTGGGCGCCCGCCGCTTCTTTGGCGTTATAAAAATACGAAAGCAGGGACTTGGCCAAAATTTCGTTCAAAAGCGTGGACTTTCCCGAACCGGACACGCCGGTTAGGCACACGAACTTGCCTAAGGGAATTTCCACGTCGATATTTTTGAGATTGAACTCGGAAGCGCCGACCACGGTGAGTTTCTTGCCGCTGCCCCGCTTGCGGGCTTTTGGCACGTCGATAGTTTCCAAGCCCGAAAGATAGCGGCCGGTGAGCGACGTCTTATCCTTTTTAATCTGCGCCGCGGTGCCGGCAAAAATCACTTCCCCGCCGTGCTTGCCCGCGCCCGGACCGATATCGATGACGTAATCGGACTGCAAAATCGTGTCCTCGTCGTGCTCGACCACGATGACGGTGTTGCCCAGATCGCGCAAGGATTTAAGCGTGACCAATAACCGGTCGTTGTCGCGCTGGTGCAGGCCGATGGAGGGTTCATCCAGAATATAGAGTACGCCGGTCAGGCCCGAGCCGATCTGTGTGGCCAGGCGAATGCGCTGCGCTTCGCCGCCGGAAAGCGTGTCGGCGGTGCGATCGAGTGTCAAATAATTGAGACCGACGTCCTGCAAAAATTTCAGGCGAGCCGAAATTTCTTTCAAGATTTGCTTGGCGATGGTGGCCTCGCGGGGGTTGAGTTTAAGCGTTAAAAAGAACTTCGCCACATCGTCGATGCTCATCTGGGATACTTCGATAATGGAGCGGCCGGAAACCGTCACGGCCAAAATTTCCGGCTTCAGCCGGGTGCCGCCGCAGACGCGACATTTTTTCACCCGCATGTATTGCTCAATTTCCTTGCGGATGTAATCGGAGTCGGTTTCCTTATAGCGACGCATCAGATTGGACAGCACGCCTTCGAAATTCGTGGTGTATGTGCCTTCCAGTTTTTCGCTTTCCATTTCCATGGTGATCTTGCGTGAACCGGTGCCGTTGAGCACGGCGTCCAGCGCCGCCTTCGGCAACTTTTCCACCGGCACGTCCAGGGAAAAATCGTAAGTTTCGGCCAGCGACTGCAAAATGCGGTGATACCAGCTCAAACGCGAGGTGGTTTTGGACCACGGCCGGATGGCGCCTTCGGCCAAAGTCAGCCGTTTGTTGGGAATGACCAAATCCGGATCCACTTCCAAAGTGGTGCCGAGACCCGTGCATTCCGGACAGGCGCCGTGCGGCGAGTTGAAAGAAAAATTTCGCGGGTGCAGTTCCGGCATATCGATATGCCCGTCCGGACAAGAAAATTTTTGGGACAACACCATGTCCTTGATTCCCTGCCTGCCGCCTGCCTGTCCGGTAGGCAGGGCAGGCAAGTCGCTTTCCTTTTGCACAATGACCACTTCATTGCCCAGATCCAAAGCGGTCTCTAGAGAATCCGCCAGACGCTGCCGGCCGTCGCGGGAAACGACCACGCGATCCACCAGCACGTCCAGGGAATGTTTTTTGTTCTTATCCAGACGCGCCGCCAGCGCTTCATCCACCGACATCAAAGCGCCGTCCAGACGCACGCGGGCATACCCCGATTTTTTGACCTGGTGCAGCAGCTGCGTGTTTTCGCCTTTTTTGTCGGCGATAACCGGCGCGAACAATGTGAGCCGGGTGTTCTCCGGCAATTCCATAAGGTGGTCGACCATCTGGGTGATGGTTCGGCCGGTGATGACCTTGCCGCACGTGGGACAATGCGGCACGCCGACGCGCGCGAACAGCAAGCGCAAATAATCGTAAATTTCCGTCACCGTGCCCACGGTGGAACGCGGATTGTGCGAGGCGGTTTTCTGGTCGATGGAAATGGCCGGGGACAATCCGTCGATCTGGTCCACGTCCGGCTTGTCCATCAGCCCTAAAAATTGGCGGGCGTAGGCCGAAAGCGATTCCACGTATCGTCGTTGCCCTTCGGCGTAGATGGTATCAAAAGCCAGGGAGGATTTGCCGGAACCGGAAAGGCCGGTGATGACCACCAGCTTGTTCCGGGGTATCTCCACGTTGATGTTTTTGAGGTTGTGGACGCGCGCGCCGCGCACCACGATTTTGTCCTGCATGAGGATATTGGATGGAAAAGTGAAATATGTTGACGCCAAAATCTGCCCTTTGGAAAGGCACAGACTAGAGAAAAGTGTATCACGCCCGTCAAGAGGAGTCAATCCTTTTCCCCAGACTTATGGAAAAAACGGGCATTACAAGGGAAATAGACGGCGATTTGGACTGATGGACGGCCCTCTATTATAATTTATTCGCGATGAACACGCTCAAATCCAAGCTTAAATTCCTGCCAGCATCCGCGGGCGTATACCTCTTCAAAAACTCCGCAGGGGACATTTTATATGTGGGCAAGGCCAAGGTCTTAAAAAACCGCGTCCGTTCCTACTTTACCCAAAACCACGATTTGTATCCCCGTACCCGGCAACTGGTGACCAACATCGCCGACTTTGAATACATCATCTGCGATACCGAAACCGAAGCGCTGATGCTGGAAAACAATCTCATCAAGCGCTACCAGCCGCATTACAACGTGATGCTCAAAGACGATAAAAACTACCAGTTCATCAAAATCGATTATTCGACCGAAATCCCGCAAGTCTATACCACTCGCAAGCTCGATAGCAAAAAAGCTAAATTTTTCGGCCCGTACACTTCCGGCGCCTCGGTGCGACAGACTCTGCAGCTATTGCGCTACATTATTCCTTACTGTGGAAATTCGAAAATCGGCAGCCGCCCGTGTTTTTATTATCACCTTGGCCGCTGCCCGGGCGTCTGCGCCGGATTAATCAGCCTGGGAGATTACAAAAGTACGCTTGCGGCCATTGAAAAATTTTTGTCCGGCGATCTCAAACGGGTGGCCGCTGATTTGAAGACGGCCATGCGAACGGCCTCGAAAAAGCGGCTGTTCGAAAAAGCGGCGCGCCTGCGCGACCAATGCCGGGCCCTGGAAAAAATGCTGGAGCGTCAGAAGATCGTGAGCCCGAAGCGCGAATCGCACGACTTGGCGAATATATTTGCGGCCGGACAACTGGCGGCAGCCACGCTATTGCAGATTCGGGAAGGGCGGTTGATCGGCCGTGAAAATTTTATGCTGCAAAACGCCAAAGGCGAAGGGCCGGAGGGAATCCTTTCGGCTTTTTTGGGACGCTACTACCTGGAGGCTTCCGACGTCCCGCCGGAGATCAATCTCCCCTTTCCCCTCAAGCTATCTGACCTTGCAGAAGCACTCGCACAGAAATTTGGCCGACGGATAAAATTCCTCGCCCCAACCCGCGGGCGCAAACGGCAACTACTAAAGATGGCCGAAACCAATGCCCGCGATTACTTGCAGACCAGTTCACAAAATCTGGCCAAAGAACAGGCGATACTCACTCGCGCGCTATTTGAGCTAAAAGACCGCCTGCACCTGCCGCAGCTGCCGTTTCGCATTGAGTGCTTTGACATTTCCAACATTCAAGGCACTTCCCCCACCGGCTCCATGGTGGTATTTGAAAACGGCAAAGCGAAAAAGTCCGAATACAAGCGCTTTGCCATCAAGACCCTAGAGACGCCCAACGACTTCGGGATGATGGAAGAAATGCTGTCCCGACGTTTTGCTCACGCCGATGAAAATCTTACCCGCCAACCACCTCATAGTATAAGAGAGGGCAAGGGGGGGATTTCCTGGCGGCTCCCCGATCTTATCGTCGTCGACGGCGGCCGGGGCCAGCTGAACGTGGCTCTGAAAGTCCTGAAAAATTCCAATCTCAGAATTCCCGCTTTGGGTTTAGCCAAAAAACTGGAAGAAATTTATCTGCCGCAATTGAAATCTCCTTTGCGTCTGCCGCCCGATTCCTCCGCTTTGCACTTATTGCAACGTGTCCGCGATGAGGCACACCGGTTCGCCGTCACCTACCACCGCAGGCGCCGAAGTCGAGCCATGCTGGCGCCAGCCGGAAAATCCAATTGACCGCATCCCCCAGTTTTCGATAGAATACCCAGAATCGATTAAGGAGGCTGCTAAGTGATGAAGGCCCTTGAAAGTAACGGCACGGGCGTCTCTAGG
>JAMDAJ010000024.1 GCA_023485925.1 Patescibacteria group bacterium | reverse complement strand
TTCGCTCGGTCGGAAATTAACCTCCGGTTCCTTTCCTCCCTCTCTGCCAATTATATCTCCCGAAGTAATTGGTTCGCTCGGTCGGAAATTAACCTCCGGTTCCTTTCCTCCCTCTCTGCCAATTATATCTCCCGAAGTAATTGGTTCGCTCGGTCGGAAATTAACCTCCGGTTCCTTTCCTCCCTCTCTGCCAATTATATCTCCCGAAGTAATTGGTTCGCTCGGTCGGAAATTAACCTCCGGTTCCTTTCCTCCCTCTCTGCCAATTATAGTCAAAAAACACGATTTGGGGAAACAAAAAGCCCCGAGACCGAGGCGTTAACTCGCGAGCGCGGCCGAAACATGAGTCAAATACAACGACTCCAAGAAGTGTGGCGAGAACCACGCCCGCCATTCTTTGGCGACGAGCGCTTCCGCCTCCGCCCAAGTCGGCTTCCGGTGTGCCCGGCTGGCCCTTGGCCACCCGCCGCTCCCAGATGAAGTAGGCATTTTGCCGGACTAGATATGCCCAGCGGTCAGAGTCGCTAAGCTGGCCGAAGTTGCTACAGCAATACCGATCGAGACCGGTCATGAAACCTCCCTTATGCGAGTTATTTAGAAATCCTGTCCTTGATCTTAGAAAGCCGGGATAATAGTTCCGCCTCCGCTCCCGCAAGATCCAAACCGGCAAAAGCCACGCTGCCCAAATTCCCCTCCCCCACAGTCAACCCTAACAAGTTCGAAATCTCCGGAGAAACCAAATTCGGATGCAAATAAATATACCCCCTCACTCCTTCAGTCTCGCTTTCCGCCAGCAGCACGATGACTTTCGCGTCGGAGAGTGAGGTGACCAGCTCCTGCATCACCTCCAAGATGTCGGAGCTGCCCGCCTTGGCCATATCTTCGGATTTGAGGAGAGAATACTTCAATCCCAGATTCGGCACCTCTTTCAAACGGGCGAGCGCGCGGCCCCAAAGTTTTAGCAATTGCACGCTCTTAGTCTTATAAAGGTGCTTGATGATCTCCTGCTGATCGGCGCCCTGGGCGATCAAGCTCGAAGCTTTCAAAAACGCCCGCGGGGTGGTCTTGATGTGCTGGAAGCTGTTGGTTTCGATCAAAATGCCAGCTAACAAATCCGTGGCGATGCTGGTATCGATGAGTCCGGACTCGTAGCTTTCCAAAAGTTCGGCCAAGATTTCCGTCGTCGAGGTGGCGGTGATGTCCACCAAGTTCATCTCGCCGAAATGCTCATTGTTGGAATGATGATCAATGTTGATGATGGGCGTTTCAAAGAACATATCGGTATTCTCATCGTAAAGCCGGCCTAAAATATCCAGAGAAGGAATACCTAAAACCAATATCAGATCATAAGGAAAGCGGTCGGACTTGAAA
This sequence comes from Patescibacteria group bacterium, assembly GCA_023485925.1. Lineage (GTDB taxonomy): Bacteria > Patescibacteriota > Doudnabacteria > UBA920 > 2-01-FULL-50-11 > JAMDAJ01. The sequence continues at coordinate 21,983 of JAMDAJ010000024.1, read as the reverse complement.
CTAACATCCGCCGCCTCGTAATTCCCCTCCTTCGGTTTGAGGAAAATATCCACCCGGCCTGCTTGCTCTTCCAAGTGATAACTTAATTCATCCAAGGGAGCTTTTTCAGTATTGACCGAGATGACGAACCCACGACTTTGCTCGAGCTTGTCCTTGACCTCCGCCGCGTGGGGGAGAAACCGATACTTTTCGGCGATTTCACCGGCCGTAACCAGCCATGGTTCTTTGTTAAGCTTCTTCAAAAATTCCTGCATGGCCAAAGCCGCTCCCAAACAGTCGCCGCTAGGTAAATTCTGGAGTGGAATCAAAATCCGCGTGGCGCGGCTGATGCTTTCGAAAATTTGCTGCTCAATGGAAATTTCCGGCATGAAATGAAAACTCCTGACCCACTTTACTAAATCTAATTACTTTAATGAAAGCGGAAAAGGATGTCAACCCCGCTTTTCGTATCCGGTCGGCCAAGTTCTGTGGATAAAGGGAAACCGCTATCACCAGACTGAAGGGATGTGGTAAAATTGGCTTATGAAGACCATTATTTCCCATAAAACCGCGGAAACTTTTAAACTCGGCCACAAAATCTCATCCGCCTTATCCATACCGGCAACGCTTGCGCTCTGGGGAGAGCTGGGCACCGGCAAAACCCAATTTACCAAAGGGTTAGCTCGGGGCTTGGGCATCGAACAGCTTATCCAAAGTCCGACCTTTGTCCTCCAAAAAACCTATCCCTTCCAGCGCAAAAAAAATTTTTTCCGGCTCTGCCATTATGACTTTTACCGCCTTAAAGGGCTTGCAAAAACACAAGAGCTCGAGATCCTGGAGACACTCCAGGACCCGAACACTTTGAATGTTGTTGAATGGCCCGCTCTGGTCTTTAAACGGCTCCCCATTAATACCTACTCGATCTACTTCACCCATGGCTCAACACCCAATGAGCGCAAAATCCGCCTCCCTGCGGCCTTGGCCAAAATGCTCTAAATCTCGCACCACAGGGCAAGAAGAGTTATTTCTTTCTTTGTCGCTTTTTGTCAGCGGCCTTTTCGCTTGCCTTTTCATTCTGCTTTATCCTTGTCCCGCCGCGGCGGCTGGCCCCTCGAATATTTTAGGCCTGCAAAAAAGGAACTTCGCTTTTATGCAAACTACCGCCGCTTGGCGCAAGCCCGTCCTGGCCTTGAATTTCGAACTTGCCGACTTTGACCTTTCCGAGGTTTTGCCATTTTGGAATAGCCGGAGACTTTTTAGCTACGCCGATGCCCGCCATTCGCCCCGCCTGACGCCAACTACCCCGCTCGAACTGACCTTACAGATTTTGCATTTGCAAAACCCCTGGACCGCGTTCGGGACAGGTGAGCAGGTCATAGGATTTGACCTTGCTGATGAGGAAATCTATAATTTTCTTTCGGAGCAAGTGGCGCCGAAAGTCAACCGGCAGCCGCAAGACGCCAAACTCACTATAACCGACGGCCGAGCCACCGAATTCGCCGGAAGCGTCGTCGGCTCCGAACTTGACGTCCGCCAAACCATGGACGAAATCAAACTCGCCCTCTTCACCGATCGGACGCAAACGAATGTGATAGTAAATACCATAAGACCCCAAATCCAACTCTCCGACACTAACGATTTGGGGATAAAAGAATTGGTGGCTTCGGGTGAATCTGATTTTCACGGCTCCTCCGCTTCCCGGATCCAAAATATCCGCACGGGAGCTTCCAAGTTCGATGGCGTTATCTTAAAACCTGGAGAGGAATTCTCTTTTAACCATTATCTCGGGCCGGTAAGCGCTGAAGCGGGCTTTAAACCTGAGCTCGTCATCAAATCCTCCGGTACCGTGCCCGAACTCGGTGGAGGGTTGTGCCAGGTCTCCACCACGGCTTTCCGGGCGGCGCTTTACGGCGGGCTGCCCATAACCGCCAGAAAAAACCATTCCTACGCGGTGAAATATTACGCTCCCCAGGGCACTGACGCCACGATTTATCCGGGAGCGGTGGACTTCAAATTCCAAAATGACACGCCGGCCTATTTGCTTATCCATACGCGGGTCGAGGGCACGAAACTCTATTTTGAATATTACGGCACCAAAGATGCCCGAACGGTCACGATCGATGGCCCCTACCAATACGACTTCCAGCCCGGGGGCGCCATGAAGGCGCGGCTTTCCCGCACGGTGGTCGCGGCAGACGGAAAATCGAGCACGGAAGATTTCTTTTCTAAATACGTTTCCAAGGATCTTTTCCCCACGGTCTACGAATTCCCCACGCCGACCGCCGAGCAAAGCACACCGCAAGCCCCAACCTCGCCTGATGCGACCTCTAATCCTGCTCCCGGCAATAACGCTTCTCCCACCGATAAAAATCAAAATTCAGTGCCCGAAAACACTATCCCTTCGAATTAAACCAACTCTATGATGAATTTCTCCGCCTCAAAACTTTTTCCGTCCGGAAACGCGGCCGACCTTTTGGTTTTGCCAATGTTCGAAGAGAGCTTGAAACTCGGGAGCCATTGGAAAAAACTCGACCCAAAAGTTGATGAGCTACTGCAAGATGCTATTGCCTCCGGGGACTTTCGGGGAAAAACCCAGGAAATCCTGACGGTGTTTTTGACCTCGGAAAAATTCCCGCGGCGCCTGGCGCTTTTAGGTCTGGGGAAAAAAGCTGAATTCACTCTGGAAGGTTCCCGCAAAGCCGTCGCAATTTTAGCTCCTCTGCTGCATAAACATCGCATCAAAAAAATCGCCGTCCAGCTGCCTCTCGAGCTGCCGAAAAATGCCCGGTCCGTCGAGGAAGCAACCGCGGCGGTCGTGGAAGGGTTATTGCTTTCCCTATATCAATTCCACGAATACAAAAAACCCGACCCAGGGGCACCGCTCACAAAATTGGAAAACGTCTGGTTCGTGCTGAACCGCCCGACCGAGAGAGTCAAGGTTTTATCGGGCGCCAAACAAGGCGAGCTGCTGGCCGAAGCGGTGAACTATACCCGGGACCTTGCCAACCACCCCGGCAACGTCATGACCCCGGCTACGTTGGCTTCGGAAGCCAAGACACTGGCGAGGAAATTTCACCTGCACTGTCAGGTACTGGAGAAGGCGGACCTTAAAAGACTCGGGATGAACGCGCTGTTGGCCGTGAACCAAGGTTCAGCTTTACCGCCCAAGTTCATTATCTTGCAATACCAAGGCACAAAAACCGAAAGCCCCACAGTGCTTGTGGGTAAGGGCATAACGTTTGATTCCGGCGGTATTTCCCTAAAACCCGGTAAGGCGATGGATGAGATGAAATTTGATATGTGCGGGGCGGCCGCGGTCTTGGGAACCATTCGCGCGGCGGCAGAACTCAAGCTCCCCCGGCGTCTGATCGGACTCATCCCCGCCACGGAAAATTTGCCGTCCGGCACGGCCTCAAGACCCGGCGATGTGGTAAAAGCTCTTTCCGGCAAAACCATTGAAATTTTAAACACCGATGCCGAAGGCCGGATGATCTTAGCCGACGCGCTAGCCTACGCCGCCCGCTACAAACCTGAACTTGTTATTGATATTGCGACTCTGACCGGCGCTTGCGTAGTGGCGCTCGGTACGGATTACGCCGGCGCTTTCTCAACTGACAAAAAACTGCTTACTAAACTCCAGGCGGCCGGGGATAAAACCGGAGAAAAGATCTGGCCACTGCCGCTAGCGCCGGAATACAAAGAAGATATTAAAAGCAGCGTGGCCGATATCAAAAATCTAGGGCTAGAAGGCAAGGGCGGCGGCACCATCACCGCGGCGTTATTCTTGCAGGAGTTCGTTTCTTACCCGTGGATGCATCTGGATATCGCCGGTACGGCCTGGACCACAAGTGGCAAAAGTTATTATGGCAAAGGCGCCACAGGCTACGGCGTTCGGTTGATGCTGGAGTTTTTGAAATAGTCACAAACTGCCTTCTGCGGCCTTTCCACTTCGAGTCATTCTGAACGAAGTGAAGAATCTCGTAGTGAACAACCAAGATCCTTCGCTGGCGCTCAGGATGACGATGAGAGAAAACCGTCTTTATAAGAAGGCGGCTTTTTGAAAACAAAAAACCATCCGGAAAAAACGGACGGTTAGGGGTTTGCGATCTCGACGATCCGCCAGCAGGAGTCATCGGTACTACGCCCCCGGCTGGTGGTGACGATGCGCAGCGACGGCTGGAGCTTACCGAGCCTGTAGTTGAGACGATTCAAGTCGTCGCTGAAGAATTTGTCCTTGCCGACGGCAAGAGCGAGCTGGCTCGAGTGCACCGGGCCACCGTTGTTTTCCCGGAGCAAATTCAGGACGCGACGGTCCGATTCCGACAACCGCATACCAAAAGCATGGCCAATCTCTTCGGCGGTGATGGGGCGGTCATAAATTTGCGTCCGTTTCCGGGTGCTGTGCGCACCCGGGCCCTCGCACAACACGATACGCACCAACAGACTTTGGCCGGGTGCGAGCACGCCATCTTGCCTGGCCAGATCCATGGTGGCCCGTGTCTCCTCTGCCTCTTTCTCCCGGATGTACCTTTTCAGTCTCCAGTTCATGACTGCCTCCTTATAAGAGAAGTATAATATCAAACAACAACTCTAAATGTCCAGCCCTCGGCTTTTGTCATCTGACCCGATAAATGGTAAAATAAATCAGAAATTCCGATTTTCCGACGGCAAAAATGCTTAAGAAAAATACCCCCGACGAACGCGTGATTGCGGCCTCCGAATCCAGCGAAGATAAGTCGCTGGATGTCACTTTGCGTCCCAAAAATCTACAGGAGTTCATCGGCCAGGAGAAGATCAAAGAGTCCCTGCAAATTTTCCTGGCCGCGGCTAAATCCCGCGGTGAGACCATCGACCACATCCTTTTATACGGCCCGCCCGGCATCGGCAAAACCAGCTTAGCCAACATCATCGCCCATGAAATGGGCTCATCCATCAAAAGCACTTCCGGCCCGGCTGTGGAACGCGCCGGCGATTTAGCCTCGTTGCTCACCAATCTGGAAGAGGGCGACATCCTTTTTATCGATGAAATTCATCGTCTGCCAAGGATCGTGGAAGAAGTGCTTTATCCGGCCATGGAAGACTACGCTTTGGACATCATGCTCGGCAAAGGCCCGGGCGCGCGTTCGGTCAAGCTCGACCTGCCGCATTTCACGCTGATCGGCGCCACCACGCGCTACGCTTCGCTCTCAAGCCCGCTCCGCGACCGTTTCGGCTCGGTCTATCGTCTGGATTATTATGAGCCGGGAGAAATCGAAAAAATCGTTAACCGCTCAAGCAAAATCCTAAAAGCCCCGATCGAAAAAGAAGCAGGTTTGGAGATCGCCCAGCGGGCCCGGCGCACGCCCCGCATCGCCAACCGGCTGCTGCGCCGCTGCCGCGATTACGCCCAGGTCAAGGCCGAAGGGCTGATCACAACGGAACTGGCCAAACAAGCACTCGACATGCTGGCAGTGGATAAACTCGGCCTTGATGAAAATGACCGCCGCATTCTGTCCGCCATTATCGAACAGTTCAAGGGCGGACCGGTGGGCATTTCCACGCTCGCCGCCGCGACAAGCGAAGAAATCGATACTATCGAGGATATTTATGAACCATACCTGATGCGCGTCGGCATGCTGGCTCGCACCCCTAAAGGGCGCATCGCCACCGAAAACGCCTACACGCACATGCAATTAACCCCGCCAAAAACTAAATCCACCCTGCTCTAACTTTTATGGACACTATCGGTCCCATTGTGAATCTCATCTTCCATCTGTTCATGGGCTTTGTTATCCTCATGTCGGGTACGGCGCTGTTTGCGCTCTTGCGTTTTGGACAATCGCGACTGGTCGGCGTTTTGACCGCCATTTTTTATATCGCCCTCGTCTCCTCGCTGTATTCCCAGGCGCTGCTCATTATTAATCAAATTTAGTATGCCTTTCCGCGCCCTGAGATTTCTCTCCGAACTCCGCCATAATGAGCGGGTCTGTCTGGTGTTGCGCGAACACGCGATCATTCCCTTGCTCAAGGTCGTTTTTTGGATGCTGTTCCTTTTTGCCACCGCAAGCTTGGAAACCCTGATCCGTACTTATGTACCGCTTGCCTCCGAGGCGCTGCCTTCTGCGATCATTGCCGTGATCCGGTCCGTCTTCATCATCACCGCGGCGTTGGGTTTACTCATTGTTTGGGTGATGTATTACCTCAATGTCCAGATAATCACCAACGAGCGCATCGTCGACATCAACCAAAAAAGTCTGCTCCAGCACAAGACCTCGGAGCTGAACCTTGATCGTTTCCAGGATGTGAGCACAGAAATGAACGGCCCGCTACCCAACCTGTTTAATTACGGTAACGTTCGCGTCCAGACCGCCGGCGAGATGGAAAATTTTATTTTCGAAAACATCCCCGACCCGCATCACGTCGCGAAGATCATTTTGGAACTATACGAACAGATCCGAAAAGAACGCCCCCAACTTCCCCACGAATAATTCTAAAAAATTACACTTACGATTTATGCCAACCGTGGCAGTTTCCGGGGGTTTTGACCCCATCCACATCGGCCACATTGAACTGCTCAAAGAAGCCAAGGCTTTGGGGGATAAGCTAGTGGTAATTTTGAATAACGATAACTGGCTAAAAAAGAAAAAAGGCTTCGCGTTCATGACGGAGGCCGAACGCAAAGCGATACTGGAAGCGGTCCGTTATGTTGACGCGGTAATGATCAGTGAACACCCGCAAAATCCGGCAGATATGTCCGTAAGTGAAATGTTGTTGCGGATCAAACCGGACATTTTTGCCAACGGCGGAGACCGAAATGAAACAGACGCGGCAAATCCGCAATCGTCATTATATAAGGACATCCATACCTGCGAAAAACTTGGCATAAAAATAGTCTACAACGTCGGCAAAAGCGGCAAGATCCAAAGCTCCAGTGACCTGGTGAGGAAAGTCAGGGAGTCAACGCCATAACCAACCCTGGCGCATCTACGATATTTTTAGAAAAATTGGAACTGCAAAAACCATACGTCTCGGGTAATTCCGCCCGAGATTTTTTTAACACCTCTAGTTTTCCTAAGGCCATCTGCTAAACTATAAAGTATGAGCGTAAAGAAAATCCTATACAATACCGTGCTTCAAAGCGGCGGAAAAATCATTTCCGTGCTCTTGGGCCTCACGACCATCGCCTACCTCACTCCCTACCTGGGGCAGGATGGTTTCGGGGAATATACCACGGTCGTGGCTTTTATGGGCTTCGTCGGCATTTTGGCCGACCTGGGACTTTATTTGGTGACGACCAAAGAAATTTCCGTGCCCGGAGCGGATGAAAAAAAGATCCTCGGCAATGTTTTTGCCCTCCGTTTCGTCACCGTAGTCGCAATGCTGTTGATCGGAGCGGTGGTCTCCCTGTTCTTCCCTTACTCCACGGCGGTCAAGCATTCGATGTTCGTGGCCATTTTGGCTTTTACCTTCGTCTCCGGCACTCAAGTGTTAGTCGGCGTTTTCCAGCGCTACCTCATCTTCTACCAACTGGTTGGCTCGGAAATCGTCCAACGCCTGCTCATGCTGGGACTGACATTGCTTTTTATCTTTCTCCGTCTGGATCTGATCTATTTTATCTGGGCGTTAGCTATATCCAATGGCGCGCACTTCTTTCTTTCTTTATATCTCGCCCGCCGGCAAATCCCTTTCTGGCTGCGCTTTGATCTAAGCTTCTGGTGGGAAATTTTGACGCGCTCCTGGCCGCTAGCTTTTTCCGTTGTCCTAAACCTTATCTACTTCAAAGCCGACACCCTTATCCTTTCGGTTTTTAAACCCGCAAGCGACGTGGGGACTTATGGGCTCTCTTATAAATTTTTGGAAGTGCTCCTCTCTTTCCCGGCGATGTTCGCCGGACTTATCATGCCGTTTTTAGCCCGTTATGCTTTTTCGGAATGGGCGAAATACCGGTTGTATCTGCAGAAATCGCTCGACGCCATCCTCCTGGTCATCGTACCGATGGTTGTAGTGGTATGTTTTTACGCCCGGCCGATCGTCAACCTGGTTGGTGGCGGCATCTATCCCGACGCTGATGCGATACTGAAAATCCTTATTTTCGCGACGGCCGTGATATATATCGGCAATTTATTCGGCTACACCGTTGTCGCCCTGAATTCCCAAAAGGCGATGGTTTGGGGGTATTTTTTTGGCACCCTAATCGGCCTTGGACTTTACTTTTTCCTCATTCCGAAATACAGCTACTTCGGGGCGGCAATTGGCACTCTGGCAGTTGAAACTTTTGTCACCGCGTTCGCTTATTTCCTTACCTCGAAAAAAGCCGGCTTTCTCCCATCCTTTGTTCTGCTATTCAAAGCGTTTACGGCCGGGGTACCGATGATCCTGTTTTTCCGGTTTTTGAATTTTCCCTGGGCTTTAGAGGCGGGAACGGGACTCGTCATTTATTTCCTGGCACTATTAATTTTGCGGGCCATCCCGAGAGAATTTTTCCAACAGATATACCAATCATCCCGGGCCGGCTCGGCGCCGGAAATTGTAGGTCCGGGCGCTTGAGTGCTTATGAGGATCTTGCTGCTGCAATTTCCCCTGCAACCGGCTTGGGGCGGCGCCGAAACCCACACCTGCGCCCTTGTCCGGGGTTTAACTGGTGGTGGGAATGAGATTTTGACGGTGTCCTCGAACCGGGCGCTGGTCAGCGCCTTAAAACTAAACGGGCACCGCGCACGTTACCTCTGGTGCGGCTGGGAACCGACTTCCATCTCGGCGCTATTACTGTTTCCGGCAACGCTCATCATGATGCTGCCGGTTTTTCTTTTCCTGTTCCTCGCGTTCCGACCGCACCGCACGGTTTGCCTAACGTTGGCCGACAAACTCATCGCCACGCCCCTGGCAAAACTCTGCGCAAGCCGGGTGTTTTGGATCGAACATACGCGCCTAGGCCGCTGGATATTCGCCTCGCCCTTGCGCCCCTGGTTCATCCTCAATAGCCATTTGACTACCGTTGTCACTCACTCATATTTTTTGCGGAATCAATTATTGCGACTGGGGATGGCGATCGAAAATATGAAAGTGATCTACCCGGGCACCCCGATCCCCGCACCGGTCGCTCCCCGGGAAAAGTCCTCGCGCCTTACGCTCGGGTATCTAGGCCGCCTGGCGGCTGAAAAAGGCGTTGATGTGCTTTTGAACGCGGTTGCTGAATTATCCTCTGATGCCTCGACCGCCTCTCAAAACCCTGACCGGCCGCAGCTTTTGATCGCGGGCGCCGGACCGACCGAGATCACCCTAAAAAACCTGGCTTTTAATTTGAGGTTGGGTGACGGGGCAGTTTTTCTTGGGGTTATAAAAAATAAATCGGATTTTTTTGCCCGGGTCGATTGCTTAGTCGTGCCTTCGGTCGAGGCGGAAAGTTTTGGTTTAACGATAATCGAGGCGATGGCGGCTGGCATCCCGGTGGTCGCGTCCAAAATCGGAGCGATACCGGAGATTTTGGAACATCAAAAAACCGGGCTGCTATGCTCGCCCGGAGATAAAAACTCCATCATTGAATCCGTACAATGGCTATTTGCCGATGCTGGCCGCAGACAACAGATAGTCGTGACCGCCTCTAACAGTGTCCGTAGCCGTTTCACTGAGAAAAAAATGCTTGACGCTTATCGGGATTTGATCTGCAAATGCTAAAATTTGAACACTACCCGCTCGACCATCTTTCGACCAAAATGGTCATTGATTTTCTTCACCAGTTGATACTGCCGCAGACGGAGCTCGGAAGCGGCGGGAGCGCTTCCCACCTCGACGATGAGTGTCCGACCTTTTAGCACCCGAGGAGAACAGCGCACGCGCTTTTCACCAAAGACCGCCTTGACCAGCTTGTCCCATTCCCCGAAGAGCTCATAAATCTCCAACGGCCGCTTCAGACCGCTTTTTCGTTTTTTTAGCTTGATGAGATCCTTTAAAGACTGCATGCCTCATCGCGTGAATTCCAAGATCTGCGCCTCGGTCAGGATGTCTTGTGGCACCTCCGCCAATTCGGTGGTGGTTAAAAATTTCTGAGTGCCTTTTGGTAGTTTGCTCACGATCGACCGGCGACGGTTCCCGTCCAACTCGGCCAGCAATTCATCTAACAATATCACCGGCGGTTTCCCCAAGGCTTCCTCCAGATAATCGGTTTCCAACACCTTCAGAGCGGAAATCAAACTGCGCTGCTCTCCTCGGGAGAGGAAATGGGAAAGGTCTTGCTGACTTTCATCCCGCACTTTCCAGTCATCGCGGTGGGGGCCGACGCTTGTCCGCCCGGAAGCAATATCCCCCTTGCGCGCGGCGAACAATCGTTTCAACATCCCTTCCTCATTCGGCTCGTCCAGTTCTGTAATGTAATGAAAACGGCAATCCAGTTTTTCCCCCACCAATTCGGAGTAAGTATTGGGGAGCGCCTTTTGAAGAAAATCACAAAGATTTTTTCGCGCGGTAACAATCTGATTGCCTAAGGCTGCCAAGCGCCCATCCCAAAAATCCAGCTCTACCTCTTTCGCCTGGCCGGCGCCGATGCGGTTTAAAAGTTCGTTCCTTTGAATTAGAACTTTAGCATACTCGCTCATCACGGATTCATAAGCGGTATCGGTCTGAAGAAGGATCTCGTCCAAATACTCGCGGCGCAAACCCGGAGAAAGCTGCAACAAATTCAAATCCTGTGGCAAGAATGTCGCCACCGGAAAATTCCCAAAAGCCTCATTGGCTTTTTTTCTGACACCGTTCACTGTTTGTGAACGCTCATAGCGCTTGTCCCCCTTTTTGCCATAATAGAATTCCAGCTTTTGATCTTCAGCTGTCACCCCCAACCGAAAGAAATTTTCTCCGAACCGGATTAATTCCCAAGTTTTCCCCGGGGGAAAAGCCTGGAGGACCGAGCTGTAATAGATCGCCTCCAAAACAGTGGTTTTTCCCGATGCGTTAGGTCCGACCAATACGACAAAATCCTGATCGAAGGTCAGTTCTAATTCCTGAATGCGACGAAAATTGAATAATTTGAGAGCTTGGATTCTCATCTTAGGGCTTTTGAGCCTCGTTTTTACGTCCGGATGGGCATTATCAGATAAAGGTAGCCACTGGGGTCACTTGGCTCGATCATGGCCGGAGAGCTGCTGTTAATGAGTTTTAGGATAACTTTTTCTTGGCGGATGTGATTCAAACAATCCAGGATATAACGGTAATTAAAGATGATGGTGTTATCCTGCCCCGTCACCTCGCCAGATATTTCACTGGTGTTGGAACCAGCTCTTTGGGAAATGGATTTCATGACCAGGGTACTGCTTTCCTGTCTGATCTCTAGCTGCACGTTATTATTATCAAGCGCAAACAAACCCGAAACTTTCAAGGCCCCGATGAACTGCTGGATCGGAATTTTCATCGTGGTGACAAAATTTTTCGGGATGATTTGTTGGTAATCAGGATACTGGGCTTCGATCAGACGGGAGGTAATTTCCGCGGTCGCAGTGCGGAACAGGATCTGGTTGTCAGAGATCACCACCTCAGTAGTTTTGGGATTTTCGGACAAAATCCGCTGGAGTTCGCCAATGGCCCGGTTTGGGACGATTACACGCAGCTCTTTTTGGACCGGGGAGGCAAGTTTTAAAGTTTTTTCCGCGAGGCGGTACCGGTCCGTTGCCGCTAACTTCAAGGTGTCGCCTTCAAATACCATTAACACGCCGGAAAGTTCGGGTTGAGTTTCTGAGAACGCAGTGGCAAAAGCTACTTGTCCCAATCCTTCCGCTAACTCACCCCCAGTGACCTCGATGGTGGCATTGGGCTTTATTTCGGGTATTAGGGGGAAATCGTCTGCGGGAAGGCCTTTTATCAAGGTTTCGGTGTGTTCGGTTTTGATAAAAAGATCAGTGTTTTTTGTTTCCAAAACAATTTTTTCTTCTGCGGTGTTATTCACGAACTCGCTGAGGGTTCTGGCTGGAACTGTTAGCGACCCGCTTTCCTCAATGTGACCGCCGGTCCAGGTTTTGATGGCGATTTCCAGGTTGGTGGAGGAGACAAAAAGTTGCCCGGATTCTGTTTTTAAAAGCAAATTATTTAAAATTGGCAATGAGGCACCGGTCCCGGCGATTTTGGCGGTTAAGCCCAAAGCTTTTTTTAAATTTTCTTTTGTGCAGGTTATTTTCATAATTTTTATAAATAAATTTTATATTTAGAATAGTGGTAATAGTAGTAAGGGCTGTGGGAAAGTTGGTAGTTGATTAAACCCGCGATTTAAAGAGGGTTTGAAGAAAAGGATAAGGGATTAACTGTTGTGATGTTGTGGATGAGAGCAGGAGAAAGAGAACGGTTTTCCCCAAGGCATAAAAACAAAAAAGTTTATTGTTGAAAACCTTTCAAAGCGCCAACAGTTTATAAACAGATTTTATCCATGATAATTACGAGTTCTTGTTTTAAACTCTCGTTCTCCTTAGTTAATCTGTCGATTTTGTCTATCGCATGAATAACGGTAGTGTGGTCCCGGCCGCCAAAATATTCTCCAATCGTCGGCAGGGAGGTTTCGAGTTCTTTCCGGATCAAAAACATCGCAATTTGTCGGGGTTTGACGAATTCTTTTTTCCGTGACTGCTTCACCAAATCTTCGCTTGTAACATTGTAAAAACCCGCGACGGTTTCCATGATCTTTTTTGCCGTCAAACCGCGTTTTTTTGGCTGTGCAATCAAGCTGCTTAAAATATCTTTTACTTTTTCAAGCGCGGGTTTGGTGTTGTTGATCTGGCAGTAGACGATTAAACGGTTTAAAGCCCCTTCCAATTCACGGATGTTAGATTCGACGTTTGCGGCAATGTAATTAAGGATTTCAAAATCTAATTCATACTCACGTTCTTTGACTTTGGAGCGCAAAATCGCCAAGCGGGTCTCAAAATCCGGAGCTTGCACATCAGCAACCATACCACCTTCAAAACGCGAAACCAATCGTTCCTCAATTGAGGGGATTTCTTTCGGCAAGCGGTCTGCGGTGATAATGATCTGTTTATTCCGTCCGTGCAGGGCGTTGAAAGTATGGAAAAATTCTTCCTGGGTCTGTTCTTTCCCAGCGAGGAGTTGAATGTCATCTACTAAAAGCGCGTCAACATTGCGATAGCGGTCTTTGAAATCATAAGCCCGGCCATCTTTGACCGCTTGGATGAAGTCATTAGTGAATTTTTCTGAAGAAACGTAAAGAATTTTAGAGTTCGGCGCCCTTTGTAACATCTTATGGCCTACCGCATGCATAAGATGGGTCTTTCCCAAGCCCACTCCCCCATAGATGAAAAGCGGATTGTAAGCTACTCCCGGCCGTTCGGTCACGGCTAACGCCGCTGCGTGGGCCAGTTCATTTTTACCGCCGACCACAAAAGACTCGAAGGTGTATTTTGGGTTCAGATGGGCATGTGCTGGGGACTGCTCTTCTTTTGAACCAGCCTGTTTGACGACCGTGGGGGCAGGGCTGGGGGGATTTTCTGAACGCCGAATTGCCGAAGAACTGATTTCGTAACGAATTTCCCGAATTTCCGGATCGATCGAGCGGATGGCTTGCAGGATATTCTGATGATATTTATTTTGGAGCCATTCTTTTGTAAAGGTATTGGGGACACCGATGGTTACTCCCCGGCCGGAATTTTGCAAAATCGATGTATTCTTGAACCAAGTGGTAAAGTTGGGTTTGGACATGGAGAGTTCAAGGTTGCCCAAGACTGCCCGCCAGAATTGCTCGTTGGTCATAAAAAAACAGCTTTATTTCTGCTTAATACTTTTATTTTTCAGGTGAAGTCAGGAGTTTATTCTAACAGTAAGTTATCAACATGTAAAATTTAAATAATTTTGCTTTGTTAAGCCAATTTTAAAATACCCTGTGTATTAGGTGTGGAAGCATGGTTGATTATTTGTGAGCGCGTTCCCGACCCTTGAAAAGAAAACAAAATGCCGCTATAGTAAAATATGTAATTGAAAAATTTTTAACCCACGGAATCCTATATGCCAAAGAGAACATGGCAGCCAAAAAAGAAAAGACGGGCCCGTCGGCATGGTTTTTTGAAACGGCGGCGAACTGCCGCAGGGAGAAGGGTCTTGTCGCGCCGGCGCCAGAAAGGCCGCAAGCGACTAGTTATTTAGACCGGCTTGTATGTTGTCTAGAAGTCATCGGCTTAATCTCGAAAAAGAGATTAATTTTGTCCGGAGATACGGTCGGCGTGCAAATTCGCCATTTTTTGTCCTCAATTGTGTGTTTGTTCCGGGAGGCCAAGGGAAGCGTTTTGGTTTTTTGGTTTCCAAAAAAGTGAGCTCTAAAACCACGGACAGGAATTTGGTAAAGCGCCGGCTTCGAGCGATCGTGGCAAAAAGTCTTTCTACCTGTTCGCCGGGTGTGGCCTGTGTATTGTCGGCCCGCCCTGAAAGTTTAGCCGCTGACTATGAGCAATTAGAAACGGCGGTTTTAAGCAGTTTTAAAGCGCTGGGTATAATTAAAAGTAGTTAATCAATTGCTTTGAAATATTTTATCCTTGGGGCCATCACCATTTATCAGAACATTTTTTCTCCCGACCACGGCTGGTTGAGCGGGCGGCACCCTTTTGGTTATTGTCGTTTTTACCCATCCTGTTCGGAATACACTTTTCAGGCAGTTGAAAAATTTGGCGTGATTCAAGGTTCATATTTAGCTATTCGTCGGGTATTAAGTTGTAACCCGTTCAGCCCGCCGGCCTATAAACCATTCTTCGGCCCCCCGACCAGACATTAGTCAAAATTTTTATTATGTTAGGAACACTTTACCACACCATCATCTTTCAGCCGCTTCTGAATCTTTTGGTTTTTCTCTACTCTCTGCTCTGGCAGGATTTCGGTTTGGCGATCATCGCCATCACTTTGGTCACAAGATTGATATTGTACCCTTCCTATAAGCACCAATTGGAGTCCCAGAAGCGCATGGCCGCGCTTCAGCCTAAACTGAATGAGATCCGGGAAAAGCACAAAGATAACAAAGAGGCCCAAAGCCGGGCAATGATGGATTTTTACAAGGAGAACAAGCTTAATCCGTTCAGTTCTTGCCTGCCGCTAATCATCCAACTGATCGTTATTTTAGCGCTTTACCGGGTGTTCATTTTAGGGCTGAACGGTGAGGTTTTGAGCGGCCTTTACAGTTTTGTTCCCAATCCGGGGAAACTCAATTACATCTTCCTGCACTTTTTGGATCTCTCCCAGCCCAATTTGTATTTAGCCGTAATTACCGGCATCGTTCAGTTCGTACAAAGCAAGATGGCATTAGCGTTGCAGCCTCAGCCGCAGAAAAAACCCTCCGGCAAGGAGGATTTCGGGACCACGCTCAGCACCACTATGTCTCAGCAGATGTTATATTTTTTCCCGATCATTACGGTGGTCATCGGCGCCAAGCTTGCGGCCGGGCTGGTATTATATTGGTTGGTTTCCACTTTGTTCGCCGTGCTGCAGCAGTATTTGGTGATGCGGAGTAAGGATAATCCCCTACCCTTGCCGGTCAAATGATTTTTATGTCGTCACAGGAACTTATCAGACAGCAGATCGAAAAATTCCTAAGTCTCATGGGCATCAGCGCTCAAGTGGCCGTTGAGGATCGTTCCGGCCGTCTGGTTTTTAATATTCACACCGAGGATTCTTCCGTGTTGATTGGGCAATATGGCGCTAATTTGATCGCGTTGCAGCACTTGATTCGGCTGGTGGCGCGCCGACAGCTTTCTCCCGAGGAACAAACCGGCTTGAATTTTATCGTGGACGTCGAAGACTACCGTAAATCCCGGGACGAATTTCTTATCGAGCTGGCCAGACAAGCGGGCGAGAGGGCGCGGGAAACCAAAACGGCGTTGGTGTTAAAGCCGATGAGTGGCTATGATCGTTTTGTCATCCATACCAAACTTGCGGAGTTCCACGATTTAACCACGGAAAGCGTCGGTGAAGAGCCGGAGCGGCGTGTGGTCATCAAGCCGAAAATTTAATCTTACAAAAAATCTTTTCAAAAGAAAGACCCCGACTCTCGGGGTTTTTTGGTATCGTGGTATCAAGCAGAATGATGTTTAATTTTGCGTTTCAAAAAGTTCCGTAATTGGTATTAAGGTGAGGAAAAACCAAAAAAGTATAGCGAGGTCATTTTTGAAAAATGGCACATCAAGCTGGCCATGGATCAGAAGCGCTACCCAGGCGGCGAGTGTGGCGATGACCGGTCCCCTGGCGGCAGGGTTTTTTATGTAAAGCGCTTTTGCCTTGCGGGCAGCATCGGCTAACAAGCCGAGTACGGCGAGCAAACCCAATATCCCCGTCTCCACCCAGAAGTTCAGAAAAAAATTATGGGGGTAGTTCAAAATTTCGTCGGTATTGCTCTGCCGGAGAGCCCCGTACCAGTCGCGGAAGCCCATCAAGCCCCCGCCGAGCACCGGCGACGCCTTGATCATCTCCCAAGCGCCGCGCCAGAGTTTGAATCTTTCCAGCCCGGCCGGGTCGGTGCCGGTGACGGCGGGTAAAATGCGGGCTTGGGCTTGCGGCAAAAACAGCAGTAGGACTATGCTGCCGCCCAAGGCGGCTAACAAACCTTTGCGGTAAGAGGTAAAAAGTAGTAAAAATATCACCGCGCCGAGATAACCCATCCAGGCCCCGCGGGAAAAAGTGAGGACTAAAAGCACGAGGCCCGCGACGACGACTGTTGCAAGCCAGCGCATCGGTAGAATGGTCCTTACCTTATCTCCCAATGCTAATAGCGAGGTAAAAAAAGCGAGTATGGGCGTTATCAGTAAAGATACGGCATTCGGATAAGTATATAGTGATACCACGCGTCGCGGTTCGATGCCCGGCCCCCACCAAGCCGGCGGCAGCCGATACAGCGTAAAGAACTGGTAAACACCGAAGAGCGAAAGCCCCAGCACTAGCACGCCTAATGCTTTTATCGCAAAAACCGTTTTTTGTCTGGTATCAAGATGGATGAGGCATAGCAAAAAAAATGTCGCCCCTTCCAAGAAATAGGCTTTGAAAATTCCCAAGGCCCGCAGTCGCTCCGGCGGGACTAGAGCGGCAAAAGCCGCAGCCAAAATTAATAGCCCAGCAAATACAGCCAGGAGGGGAAAGTTATGCAAAACTGCTGCGAGGCGTGCGCGGTGGATCGGAAATTGGCGGAAGGATTTCATCAGAGTGACCACCGCCAGCAACAAAATCAGCCACTCCAGAAACGTTGAAGGGATGCCGGCCACGGTGAAACGGATTTGATAAGAAGGCAGGGCTGCTAGAATAACAGCAATGGCGGCCGCTGGTCGGAAAAAGGCTAGGCCGGCATAGAAAGTGAGAGAAACAACGACAAAGACCACCATGAAAGAATGATTTTTTTAAAATTAGCTCGTCGCTACGGCGAAAGCAGGCTTTCAACCTGATAAATAATTTTTCTCGTAACGAATCCTTTGACCCCGTCCTTGTTCTTCGCTTCTATCCGCAGTGTATGTTCCCCGTTGGTTGCCGGTTCAGAGTAGAAAAATTTTACCGCCGGAGAATCGTTCGAAAAAATTTCTTTATCGTCGAAATAAATGGCGACGTTGGTCACTACGGATTGGGATGAAGTCAGAACATCAATGGTTAGCGGTAAACTGTTGATAACCTGTCCTTCCGTCGGCTGATTTAAACTGATATAGACCGGATTGTTGGCCGTTGCCGAGCCGGAATAGCCATCTGGATATGGATAACCGGCGGCTACGGCCCAATCTCTTACCGGTTGTTCCCAGGCTGGGTCATTTGGTTTTTCTGAATGGAAGATCGTGAACACTTTTTCTACGATATTTTGCGGCGGGGTGCTGTCAGTCGCGACTTTTTGCGTGAATTTATCGAGTTTTATTGGCACGTGGAGATCGTCATAATCTTTCGGCAAGGCGAAACTGGCAAAAATTTCCGGCTTAGTCGATGGGGTATAGGCGGTCGGCAATTTTCCCGAAACCGAATCCACGGCGATATCGCGGATGTTGTCCGGTCGGGCAAAAGGCAGAGCCGGCTTGGAAGCTAAAGCCGCTTTCATGAAAGCGTTCCAGATCGGCGCGGCGACAGCGCTGCCGTCGGCCCCTTTTTTCATAACCGTATTATCATTGTTTCCTACCCAAACACCCGCTGCCAGCTGTGGGACAAAGCCGATGGTCCAGGCGTCTCTAAATTCCTGGGTGGTGCCGGTTTTCGCCGCCACCGACCGGTCCGGCAAGGTGAGATAGTTGTATGCGCCGAAAACGAAAGTCCGGGCGGTGTTGTCAGAAAGGATGGAAGTGATCAGATATGCGATTTGCGGATCCAAAACCTGCTGGCCAATTTTATCCTGGTATTCTTCTAGAGTTTTCCCGTCGCCATCGGTAACTTTCAAAATTCCGATCGGTGTTTTGCGGATGCCGCCTGATGCGAACGTGCCGAAGGCCGAGACATGGTCCAAAAGCGTCACTTCACCGCCGCCCAAGACCAAAGATGGCCCGTAGCGGGACTCGTCGTTCAAAGTCGTGATGCCTAAATCGTGTGCTGTGTTGATGGATTCCTTCACCCCGGCCAAAAGAATGGTTTTGACCGCTGGGACGTTCAAGGACCCGGCCAAGGCCTGCCGCATGGACACCGGGCCGTAATTTTTGCCGGTGTAGTTTTGCGGGATATAATCTTCACCGCCGAAATTGCCAAAATTCGTAGTCACATCCATGAGCATGGTGGCCGGCGCGTAACCCTGTTTGAAGGCGGTTGCGTAAACGTAGGGCTTAAATGATGAACCCGGCTGGCGGGGGCGCAGCGCCACATTCACCTGACCGTCATTTTTTTCGTCAAAAAAGTTTCGGGAGCCGACCATGGCCAGGATTTGTCCCGTGGCGGGGTCGATGGCGACCAAAGCGGCGTTTTTGGCGTCGAAGTTCTTCTCGTTTTTGTCTCCGTATTCCATGATCGCCGCTTCGGCTGCCCGCTGCATGTTCGAATCCAAGGTGGTGGTCACTTGCAGGCCGCCGACTTCCAGGGTTTTTTCGCCGTATTTTTGTGCCAGTAGCCCCTGGATATAGAGAACGAAATGCGGGGCGGTGATGGCATTGCGAACGGAGGGAAAAACCACTTTTTCCGCCGTCGCCGTTTTGCGCTGGTCCTCGGTGATATATCCTTGGTCTTTCATGACTTGCAGTACCGTGTTCTTTCTGGCTTCCAACCGATCGCGATTCGGTCCCCAGGGGGAGTAAAAAGTTGGTGACTGCGGCAATGCGGCTAAGTAAGCCGCCTCTGCCAGGTCGAGGTCCCAGGCGTTCTTGTTGAAATAGGTTTGCGCCGCCGCCTGAATGCCGTAAGCATTATTTCCGTAAGGGATCTCATTGAGATAAAGTTTGAGGATTTCGTCTTTGGTGTATTTTTGTTCGATTTCTATGGCCAGTACCACCTCTTTGATCTTCCGACCCCAGCTTTTTTCATTGGTCAATAGGGCATTTTTGACGAATTGCTGAGTGATGGTGCTGGCCCCCTGCCGCTTGGAGAAAGTCACCACGTCAAAGATTGCGGAGGAGATGATGCGGGTGAAATCCACGCCGCCGTGTTTGTAAAAATCCTTGTCTTCAATGGCGATCGTGGCGTCCTTCACCACTTTCGGCATCTGGTCAAAATCGATTAGGGTGCGCTTAGCTTCGCCGAAGATGTTGTACAATAGTTCCCCATTGCGGTCGTAGATCTTGGTCGACTGGGGAATTTCCCGGACGGTAAGTTTGTTGGGATCGGGCAGATCTTTGGAATAGTAGGCGAACGCTCCCAGAGCGAATAAAATACATATTAAAACCGCGATCCCAAAGATTTTCCAAAGCGATCGTCGGCCGGATTTTTTAGAGGGGCGGAGGTTCGAAAATAAGTTCACCACTCGCCGGAGGATGCCGGGGCGATTACGATTCAGAGTGTAAGCTTTGGACCGGCCGGCGCCATAAAGCAGCCGGCGTTTTTGATTAAAGTAATCACCGGAAGAGGCGCGGGAGGTTCTGCCTGACCAGTGTTTTTGGTATGAAGCCATGAAAATCTATGCTAAAAAATATAAAAGGATAGAAAATACGGAATTCTATTTTTTTCGTAATTTTGTGTGGGATCCTTATTGTATGGTCGCTATGCATTATCCCAAGAATTTGTTAATATGTAAAGGTAAAATTAGCGGACTGATACCATGGCAAAGACTCTATCGGACAAAAAAATCGCGACCCTGCTCACGCGCCGCGTGGAGGAAGTTATCGATCGCGGGCATTTGGAGAAACAACTAGCCGCAGGCCACAAACTGCGGGTTAAACTCGGCATCGATCCCACCTCCCCCGATATCCATATCGGCCGCGCAGTGACCTTGTGGAAATTGCGGGAGTTTCAAGAGCTGGGGCATCAGGTGGTTTTTATCGCCGGTGATTTTACTGGGCTGATCGGAGACACCTCCGATAAGGACGCCGAGCGGCCGATGCTTTCTGAAGCGCAAGTGGAACAAAATATCAAAACTTACTTTCAGCAGGCCGCCAAGATCATTGATCCGAAAAAATCGGAAATGTACTATAATTCCAAGTGGCTTAAAAAACTTGGTTTTTTGGAGATCGGCCGGATGGCCGACGTTTTTGGTTTACACGAATTCGAGTCCCGGGAGAATGTCAGCAAGCGATTGCGCGCGGGGAAACGGGTTTCCGTGCGCGAACTGCTTTATCCGCTCATGCAGGGCTATGACTCGGTCGCGGTTAAAGCTGATCTGGAGATCGGGGGGACCGATCAGCGGTTTAATCTGCTGGCCGGGCGGACAATCCAGCCCCTTTATAACCAGGCGCCGCAGGATATTTTGACCCTGACTTTGATGGAGGGCACGGACGGGCGGAAGATGTCTTCTTCCTGGGGCAACGTTATAAAGATCAGCGAGGCGCCTGACGAAATGTTCGGCAAGGTTATGTCGATTTCTGATTCTTTGATAAAAAAATATTTTGTGCTAGCGACCCGGATGGAGTTGGCGGAGATCGAAGCAGTTATGCAGCTCTCTAACCCGCGCGCTCAAAAGGTGATTTTGGCGAAAAAGATCACAGAGCTGTATCATGGCCCGAAAGCCGCCGCCGCTGCTGAGGAGAATTTTGAAACAAAATTCGGCAAGCTCGGCGGGACTATCAAACCCGATTTCACCCTCAAAAAAAAGGCGGGGAATTATCCGCTGATCGAAATTCTAGTGGAAGGGAAACTCGCTGCCTCCAAGTCCGAAGCGCGTCGGAAGCTGCTTGAGGGGGCAGTGGTCGTGGATGACCAGAAAGTTTCCGATCCGAGCAGTCAGGTGGCGGTTAAATCAGGAACGATCGTGCGTCTGGGCAAGCGTTTCTTGAAGATCGTTTGATTTTGTATCGCAAGGTTCACGGAAATTAAAAAATCCCACTTCACCGTGGGATTTTAGTTTTTTCATTCCACATTAATATTTGAGAAGTTTTTGGTAGAGTTTTAGATATTCGCGGGCCGAGCGATGCCAAGAAAAATCCAAAGTCATAGCTCGTTTCTGCAGGGCTTGCCAAAGTTTCGGGTAGAGATAAGTTTTTTCCGCCTCGCGCATGCAGGCCAGCAGGGCCGAGGTTGAAAACTCGGAAAACACAAAACCATTCCCCGTTTTTTTACGCCAGTCGACCACGGTATCCGATAATCCGCCGGTATTATGAACTACCGGCAGGGTGCCGTAGCGCATTGCGATCATTTGGGTGAGCCCGCAGGGTTCAAAACGCGACGGCATCAGGAATATGTCGCTGCCGGCATAGACTTTCCTTGCTAAATGCGTGTCGTAGCGGTTTACAAAACTGATATTCCCGGGAAAAGTTTTTTCCAGGCGGCGCAACTCTGTCTTATAGCGGTCTTCGCCTTCCCCCAAAAATACGAACTCGCGTCGATTGTCCCGCATCATCGCCTGCACCGCTTCCACGATCAAGCTTACGCCTTTTTGCTCGGCGAGTCGGGTGATAACGCTATAGATTGGCAAGTCCCCGTCCCTTTTTAACCCAAGAGTTTTTTGCAGCGCCGTTTTGTTCAGACGC
>JAMDAJ010000002.1 GCA_023485925.1 Patescibacteria group bacterium | reverse complement strand
CTACTGCAAGCAAAATGTTAGTTTTTTCATGAGGTCGAAGAGTAACATTTTGTCATTCTTCAATTATTCTATCTGTTCCACCACGATATCTTCCGCCGGCCGCTGCTGTTGTTTATCTAGGTTTTTGAAGGTGACCAGGTCGTGGTCAAAGAATAATTCCACGTCGCCGGTGGGGCCGTTGCGGTGTTTTTTGATCATTATCTGGGCGATGTGGGGGCGTTGGGAATCGCGGCCGCGGTACATTTCTTCACGGTAGATGAACATCACCACGTCGGCGTCCTGCTCGATGGAACCGGACTCGCGCAGGTCGGCTAATTGCGGGATTTGCGGCCGGCGTTCTTCCACTTTGCGGGAAAGCTGCGACAGCGCCAGTACCGGCACGTTGAGTTCGCGGGCTAACGATTTTAGCGCGCGGGAGATTTCGGAAACTTCCTGCACGCGGTTATCCTGCTGGCCGCGGCTTTCCATCAGCTGTAAATAGTCCACCACAATGAGACCTAAATCGTGTTCGGCTTTGAGGCGTCTTGCTTTGGTGCGGATTTCCATAACGTTGGCCGCAGCGGAATCGTCGATGAAGATGGGTGCTTCCGAAAGCCGGCCCATGGCGTGTCCGATACGCTCAAAATCGTTGTTCTCGCCGTCGTCTGATAGCCGGCCGGTACGCATCTTCCATAAACTCACCCCGGCTTCGGAAGCGAGCAGCCGGTCCACCAGCTGGTCCTTGCTCATTTCCAACGAGAACATCGCTACTGGAACCTTGTTCTTGACGGCGACGGAACGGGCGATGTCTAAAGCCAGTGAAGTTTTGCCCATGGAAGGCCGCGCCGCCAGAATCACCAGATCGGAACGCTGCAGTCCGCCGAGCAGGGAATCGAGGTCGGCGTAGCCCGTGGAAATGCCGCGGAGTTTGCCGCGTTCGCGGTGCAGTTCGTCGATGCGCTCGAAGGTTTCGTGTAGTACGTCGCTTATCGAAACGAAGTTCTGTTTGAAGTATTTTTGGGAAACGGAGAACAGCCGTTGTTCGGCTTGGTCGAGCAGTAGTTCCAGATCTTCTTCTTCGTGAAAACCCAGGACATTGATCTCATTGGCGGCGGAGATAAGTTTTCGCAAAGTGCCTTTGCGTCGCACAATGTTGGCGTAATGGACGATATGTGACGCCGTGGGCACGGCGTTGACGAGCTCGGTGAGGTAGGTGGCGCCGCCGCCGCCTTCCAGCTGTTTTTTTTCTTCCAGACGGTTGGAGACCGTCAGGATGTCGATGCTGCTTCGCGCCTCGTAAAGCTCCAGCATGGTCTCGTAGATCTGGGAGTGGCGGCTGTCGTAAAAATCCTCGGGCGAAAGCGTGTCGGCAACCTTGGTGATGGCCTCTTTATCCAGCATCAAACCGCCCAAGACCGACTGTTCGGCTTCGAGATTTTGGGGCGGGACGCGTATGTTGAGGTTTTGCATTATATTTTCAGCCATTTTTGGGTTCAGAAGGATATCACTTGCACTTTAGTATATCAAAGAGTTTCAGCTTCCGACAAGGCAATAAAAGGATCGAATTTCGCATAAAAAAACGGGATATTTTGAAGATTTTTTTTGGCGTTCATAAGACGGGGATAAACGGGGGATATTTTGGGATACAGTCAGCCGGAGCTTAAAGAAAACGGATTTATGCGGAAATTTCGTGAATTTTAAAGACGGCGGTTTTCAGGGATGGCCGGTCAAAAACGCGCTTGACGGCAACGGGCGGTCGAAATAGAATGACCTCAAATTCTCTGGGAGGTCCTCATGATTCGCAATCTGTTCGTCAGAATCCATGCTGCGTTCGTGAGAATGAGTATGGGAATGCGTCCTCGGACGAAATCGCGCCGCCACACACTCCGGCCGCTCGACCTCGAACACATCGAAAGATTCCTCGCCTAGTGCCATTTCAACAAAAAGTCCTGCCGAGCGCTAAACTCGGTCGGGCTCTTTTTTTAGATTCCGGATAGCCCTACGTCCCACTTCGTGGCTTCCGGAATGACAAGGGGCGGATCACCGAACCTTCGGTTGTGTCGCGGACGGTGTAACCGGCCAGCTCTATTTCTTTACGAATGGCGTCGGCGGAAGCAAAGTCGCTCTTTTTGCGCGCCATTTCCCGATCGTGGGCAAGCTTTTTGATTTCGCGGGGAATTTTTTTTATCGCCGCGGCGCCTTTCAATAGATTTAAGCTCAAGACCTCGTCAAAACGTTTGAGCGTGGATAGCTTGAGCTTGTCGGAATTGTCCGATTTAACCAGCCGCCAGAGCAAAGATGCCGCCCGCGGCATATCCAGGTCGTTTGAAATTTCTCGCTCAAAAACCCGGGCGTAATCTGCGCACATCGCAACCGATGGCGTGCCGGAAAGTTGGGCGATTTTTTCGTACAGTTCGTCCAAAGCGTTTTGCGCCGCGGCAAGCGATTCCCAGGTGAAGTTGAGTTTGGCGCGATAGTGAGCGGTGAGCGCCAGATAGCGGTAGGCCAGGGGAGAAAAATTTTTGGCAATGACGTCGGCAAGCGTGATGAAAGTCCCGGCGCTTTTGGCCATCTTGCTGTTCTGGATCTGCAAAAATTCGCCGTGCATCCAGACGTTGGCAAGCGGCAGGCCGAACGCCGCCTCGCTTTGCGCGATTTCATTGGTGTGATGCGTGCCGATGTGGTCTACGCCTCCTGTGTGAATATCGAACGGCTGGCCGAGCAATTTGCGGGAAATCGCCGAGCATTCGATGTGCCAGCCGGGGAAGCCCTCGCCCCAAGGTGAGGGCCAGTGCAAGACATGGGATTTATAGCGGCCGGTGAGGAAAAACCACAGCACAAAGTCCGTCGGGTTTCGTTTTTTTTCGTCCACCACCACTTCGGCGCGCGCCGCGGTTTTTTTGTCGGAAAGCTTTTGGCCGGAAAGTTTGCCGTAGTCGGAAAGTTTGGATGTGTCGAAATAGATCGCGGCTTCATCCTGATAGGTAAAACCGCGCTTTTCAAGCAGCTTGATGATTTCGAGCTGTTCTTTGATGGAATCGGTGGCGCGTAAAATTTTGTCCGGCGGCAGGACGTTAAGCGCTGTAAGATCGGCAAAAAATGCCTGCTCGTATCGCTTGGCGATGGCAAGCGGCGATTTGCCCTCGCGTTTGGCACCCAGTTCCATTTTGTCCTCGCCCTCGTCCGCATCGGAAGTTAAATGCCCCACGTCGGTGATGTTCATTGCGTGGGTGACTTTGTATCCGAGATAAGTCAAAACTCGCTTTAGTGCGTCCTCAAAGATATACGTGCGCAGGTTGCCGATGTGCGCAAAGTTATAGACCGTGGGGCCGCACGTGTAAAGGCCGACGTGCTTGTCTTTGAGAGGTTTAAAGTCTTCGAGTTTTTTCGACAGGGTATTGTAGAGTCGGAGCATAAGCATTGGCCCCCCTAACCCTCTCCACGCAAGCGGGGCGAGGAGGGGAAGAAGCATGAGGCCAGTTTATCAAATTCCGGCGAAAAAAAGAAGCGCGGAAGCGCTTTTAGGGGAGTACTTTGCGGACCTTGGAGTAGAGCGACCCCATCAAGAAGAAAATGACGGAGACGCCCACGACCAGGGTCACGACCTCGAGAAATAGCTTAGCCTTACCCCACATGTTGGCCCGCATTTTTCCGGTATTGCCGATGGTGGCGATGAAGCTTAGGGCCAAAGCCGCGATCAGCACCTCACCCACGGCCGTAATGATGATGAGCTTGGGGAAGTTGGTGTAGTGGTACATATAGATGCTCACTACGAAAAACTTGTCGGCCAGAGGGTCCAGCATCGCGCCACCGTCATTTTGCGGCTTGTCCTCAAAGTTCGGGCCGGCGAGTACGCCGTCCACCGCGTCGGTGTAGCCGAAGAACGCGACGGCGACGAGGTACTGCCACAGCGGTGCGCTGTCCATCGCCAGCCAGAGGAAGACCAACGGGCTCATAAAGCGCGTGCAGGTGATAAGGTTGGAGCTGATGTCCAGCCCGTAGCACAGCCAGGCGGCGGGCCTGGCGATGGCGCGGATGGCATTGTAGAAAAGCTGGCTAGCGAACTCAAAAACTTTCGTCGGCCGTTTCATAATAACGTCGGTGGCCATAGTGACGTTCATCATGTCCTCCAGTTTATACGCCGACCCATTATAGCACAGATGAGCGCTGACATATCAAATATACGGTCGTATAATTGAGGTGCTGTATTTGAAAAGCTTGTGTTTTGTAATCACAGTGAAAGGCGCAGAAATATCAGCGGAGAGAATATGTTTGACAAAAAATCTAACTTTGGGTATAATATGCATAGATTCTACACCTTGACTACACTGCCTGCTGCGAGGTAGCTCATTTTAAACGTTTTTCTATGGTAGTTGTTTTAGAAGGAAAAGATAAACGGGTACGGCCTTCGGAAATTTCAGCCCAAGAAGTCGGGAAGGATTTTGCGGCAGGCGCAAAACCCGAATTGGCGCCAGGAGAGGACCTGGCCGGCTGTGAAACCCGCAAACACGGCGACGCGTTTTTGGGAATGTATTTTGACGGCGCAGACGGCAAGCCGGAGTGGGGCACTTACGGCGTTTTGCGCGAACTTCCGGGCGGGTTGACCCAAGAACAGGTCACGGATTTTTTGGTGGAAGGAAAATATTTGAAATTGGTAAAGAAATTATCGCCCGATCTAACACCCGGGCAAAAAGACAATCTGGAACACATTCTCGGTTGGCGAAAGAGAGTTGAATCGGCTGTCGCACGGGCGGAGCCGGTAATGCCAAAGGTGGATTTAGCGGCAATACAGCCGGACTCCGGCATCGCGCTCGCGCAGACTCCGGAGGCGGGGAGCGGTTCGCCGGTCGCTTTGGATAATATGAGTTCGCTCGCGGCCAAGCGCGCCGGTCCCGGCGCGCCGATTGAGCAGCTGAAAAAAATGATTTCCGGGGCTCCCGGCCACGTAGAGGCCGCCGAGTTGGCCGAGCGGTTGCATAAACAGGCGGGCCAGACCCCGGAGGGGAAGTAATTCGTGAAGCGATTTAGCGTTTTTTCACAAAAGAGGCTAGCAGTCCGTTTCCCCTCCTCTTGAGGAGGGGATGGGGGGGTCGCATGGAAAGCAGTAAGCGCTTATTAGACGGCTCAGACCTCC
>JAMDAJ010000058.1:598-5163 GCA_023485925.1 Patescibacteria group bacterium | reverse complement strand
TCGATGCGGCGGTTCTGTCGCTTGCGGTCAAAGGGCGGTCCTTAGCGCAGAAACGCGCGCGTACCGGGCAATTCTACGATGATACCGAGGAATATTGGCAATAATTTCGACAATTATGGCATGGAAACGCAGTAAAATTGCACAAACGCCGTGGCATCTGAAAATGCAGCCGAAAACTGTCGATGTTCAGTCCGATCCGATTCCAGAAGAACCATTGACCGGCAAGGAAGCCATGATCCGCAGCATTGACGTGGCTTACGTCGTACCGAACGCGACGCCGCGTGAAGTTTGGGAGTATTTTCGCAAAGACATTGAAAAATCCTGTATTCAGGACGGATATACGCTTTCGGAATTAGTTGCGGATCCGATTCGAGTGGTCAAAGGCCAGCGCTTATTTGCATGGACGATCAATGTTTTGCTGAAAAAAAGCGAGATTTCATCAAAAGACATTTATTTCGGGCTCAAACCCGGTTCGGTTTCCGGCAATAGTGGCAGTTTTCCACACTTGGGGGGTGTAGTAAAGCGAGTCATGAAGCCGAAAGAAATGGGAGATATTTTCAAATGAGCCAAAAGAACCAAAGCAAAAAAATTGTCATGGCCAGCCCGGAATGGGAACGGCTTATATTTCTGGCTCAAATGTTGAAGTTCACCAAGCTGGAAATTATCATCAAAGACGGGGTACCAACTGACGTGGTGCGGGCATTACCGCACTTGAAGCTTGATGACCCCGAGGCTTTTGACCGAGATTTTAAGAACTATTTGACAAGTTCCTAGTGGGAGGTTAATATTTAATCAACTGAATATCTCACGTCCGAGTGGATAAACCATAGGACGCCAAACACTTGTTTTGGCGTCCTTTTTGCATAGTTGAGTCAAAATCGCCCGATGAAAAAAAAGACCATTGGAATCAGTGTTGATCAGGTGCGCTCCGAATACGAAGAGGGGCAGGATTTTTTGCGCACTCGTAAACTGCGATGGGTGCGTCAGCTGGTTCTGATGAACAACTTGCGGCGCGGCGATCAGAACATTTCGACTTCGATGCTGTTTTCCTTTTTTAACCGCGTGTTTTCCAATCTCTATCAGGACAAAAACACCATCGCATTCATCGGATCGGAGGATTCGGAGTTTAAGAAAATCGAGGCTTTGAAAAAACTGCAGCAGTTCGATTCGCAGGAAATGGACAAACCGCTGCTCGACTATGATTGGTTGTGGGATACGCTGTTTTTTGCCGCCGGTTACTGTGAGACTTTAGATTTCGACCATGAAAAAAAACTGATGGTGCCTTCGGTTATCAATCCTCTGATGTTTGTGTATGATCCGTATT
Organism: Patescibacteria group bacterium; assembly: GCA_023485925.1. Classification (GTDB taxonomy): domain Bacteria; phylum Patescibacteriota; class Doudnabacteria; order UBA920; family 2-01-FULL-50-11; genus JAMDAJ01. The sequence continues at coordinate 3,839 of JAMDAJ010000058.1, read as the reverse complement.
TTTCCGAAGTGCAAAAATGGCGTTACTACGGCAAATGGGTGCTGCACTCCGGAGCGGAGATCAAAGAGTTGATCGATGACGGCACGATTGACGGCATTTCTTCGCTGCGCGATATCGTACCGGGAGTGGAGCCGGAAATCTGGGATTACAAAGTCAAGCGCGAGCAGGCTCGGGAAGCCAATCCGACCATACAGGAGACCGACTCGCCGAATAAAATTTATCAGCTGTGGGAGCACGCGACTTATAACAAGGCTGGAGAGAAGGTTGTCGCCTGGGCTGACCGCAATTTCAAATATGTGTTGCGCGGAAATATTTTAGATCTCAAGGATGGGAAAGCCGGCAAGTCGAAGTGGCCGGTCGTGAAAAAAGAAGCGTTTCGCGAACCGCATTCCTCAATCGCAGTTTCGGTCCCGGATTTGGTCGAGGACAAACACCGCGCTACTGCCGTGTTATACAATCTTTCCTATGTCGCCGCCAAAGACGAAGCCAATCCGCTTTATGTTTACGATCAGGATGCGGTGCAGGACGAGTCGCAGTTGCTACAGCGGCAGATCAAACAGCACATTCCGGTTAAAGGCGACCCGGACATGGCGATTAAGCCGATGCGAAAAAATTCAGCGGTTACCAATTCGCTTTTGTCCTTTATGGGCATTTTGAAAAATGAGGCAGCGGAAGTTATTGGCACCACGCAGATTGCCCAGCCGGCGCAGAAAGGCAAAAAGACCGCTACCGAAGCCGCGATTTTGCAGCAGATCGCGGACTTGGCAGGCAGCTTACAATCGAAAGTTTTGGCGATCGGCGAGAAGGAATTTTGGAGCCATTGGTACAAGCGATATGAGCGATACGCGGCAGAAGGCGATAAAAAAATCATTTCTATTTCCAACGTCAACAGTGTGAATTTTGAGGAGATCGACTTAAAGGACATCCTGACGAAATTCCCGCCTAAGGTTATGGTGCTTTCAAGCAAAGAAGCGGAATACAAGGAAATGACTTTGCGCCGTGAGCTTTCGCAGCAGTTCCCGGTATTCGGCAAGATAATGGACGGGCCTTCGCTAAAAAACTTTCTGAAGTTCGTCTATTTTCCGAAGTTCATCACTGATTCCTCGACGATTGAAATGATGATCCCTAAAACTATGGATGAGATCAAGTCCGAGCAGGAAAATGAGTTGCTTGCGGTCGACAAGCTCTCGCCGATCGATTCCACCGACGATGACGAAACTCATCTTTACGTCCATTACAGCGCCAAGAAAACCGCGGCCACCTGGTCGCATATCCTTGCCCATGAAAAGCAGCGGGCGGACAAATTGAAACGCCAGCAGACGGCGCCGCCTCCGCAGACTGCCGGACAAGCGAAGCAAATGCCCGCCAAGGAAACTTTACCACAGGAAACCGCGGCGCCGCTCAAAGGCGCGGTCGGCGCGACATTAAGCCAATAATTAAAAAAAATATGCAACGCATAAAGGCTATAAGATTTTTCGGCAATACCGCGTCTACAACCGGCGAGACGCTGTCGATGCCTTCGGGCTCTGATTTCCCGGAGATCGTGCAGGCTTTCCGCTACATGGATGTGGTGATCAACGTAAAAACGTTGGGCGGCGGAACGAGCCCTTCCCTGGCTTTTTCTATTCAAGAAAAGTTTTCGGACGTGTTCGTGCAAACCGCTTCGGCTACCGGCAGTTCGGTGGCAAAGCAAATCGTGCTGAATTCCGCATCCGGAAATGGAGGCTTGGGCAAAGGCGAGCAGAAGCAGATTGTCGTTACCGTATCGGGGAGTCCGACCGCAGTTTCTGCCGATGTTTACCTTGTTTTGTTCAATTAGAAAGGTCGATCATTAACCAATAGGAGAATTCAAGTATGGGATTAAGATCGTATAACGGGATAATTTCCCAGCGCATCGCTTCGCAGTCGGCGGCTACGGCCGATACGGCTGACACCGCGGTATTGCAGGAAGGTGATATGGCGGCTGTTGTCGTGAAGCTGAACGTCACCACCGTATCCGTGACCGGCGGGACCTTGGATGTTTATATCCAAACTTCCCCGGACGGCGGCACGACCTGGATTGACGCGGCTCACTTCGCGCAGATTTCGGCATCTACCGCTAACGCGCACTTTGCGATCGTTCCGGTTGCCGGAGGCGCGGGCGCGGTGAAGGGTGCGGTCGGAGCGAAAACAGTTTCCGCCTCAAACTTGGGTGTTCCGTTGCTTGGGCGGTTCATCAAAGTTGTCGGAGTTGTCGCGACCGCGGCGTTCACGTTCACCGTGGACGTGTACTACCACCATGTCGAAAGACAAGGGGCGTAAGGAGCGTGACCTTTCCCGCGCGTGGAAATCTCATCAAAAGCAATCCATGCGCGAGCACGCTTCGCAAATGACCGCATCGATGGACAAGCGCTCGATGCGAAAAGACTTAAAACGCAAGTAACCACGTTTATGAACACGGGAAAAATCGTAGAAAGTTTTCACGAGGAAGAGAGCGAGCAAGAATACAAAAGGCAGCGGCTCGACGAAAAAAAACGGCTAGCGGTGGTCATGTCCCGATTGGAGAACGTCCGCAAGCTGAAAGCCAGCCTAGAATTCAAAAAGTACCGCCGGCTGGTGATTGCCGAGGTCGTCGAGGTTATGAAAAGCAAACTACGCCGGTGGCAGACGCCCAATGACCAGATGCGATTCATTCAAGGCCACTTGTCCGCGCTCGAGCAGTATTTTGATCTTGACCTCATGGAAGCTTTCTACGAACGAGAGCTCGTAAAGAGCAAAAGACCATTAAACGCAAACGACGATTATGGCGAAGAAAACGACGAAGAAGGATAAGCTCACACCGGCCTCGGGGGCGACTCCGGAGGCTTCCGAACAGACGGATGAGCTTAATCTTGACGACGTGCCTTCGGAAGCAACCGAAGAGACGACGCTTCCCGCAATCGAAGACAGCCCGGAAAAGGAAGATCTACAAAATCTTTCGGAGCAGGACGTTCCGTCTTACTCCGTGGATAAGCAGGTCGAGGGCGCGGTGGTGCCAGCAAAGGTGCATCCGCCAATCAGAGCGGGCATCTGCGAGTTTTGCGGCATTCCGTTCGAGCAGTGCAAGCACTACAAGGGCTTGCCCATGAAGTGCTCTTACTGCCCGGCAGGGGAAGACGATAAGCTGTTCCGCTCGCGCGTGCTTAACGTGTATGAGCTGTTTGACAAGCCGGGACATGACCACCGCTAGCCGTTTTTTTTCGGCGAGACGCTGTCGATGCCT
>JAMDAJ010000058.1:0-588 GCA_023485925.1 Patescibacteria group bacterium | reverse complement strand
AAAACGACTTAAAACGCAAACGCGACGAAAACTCCGCGCCCGGCCAGAACGATAACGATGCCGGAAAGCCCGACAGGGCTGAGGACAGAATTAAAGACCTTTCGGGAAAGCTTTCTGACAAGGACAAGGAATTGTCGGAAACCAAGGCTCGGCTTGCCGACCTGGAATTTTCCAGCAGTTTCGGTCCCGTTGCCCAGATTTATCCTCACGCCAAGGAATTCGAGAAAGAAATCAAAGAGCTCGTCACTTCCAAGGGGTTATCCGCTCAGGCCGCCACGGCCGCGGTGCTTGCCGAAAAAGGCAAACTGGTCACTAAGGAACAGATCCAAGACGACCAGCAAGGCAATCGCGGTTTCGGCGGATCGCAGGATACGCCCTCGCTCGATAAAGGCAAAAAGAATGTGTCAGAAATGACGCAGGACGAACGACTCGAAGCCATGCGCGAGGAGGAAAGAAAAGGCAACATCGTGCTTTCCTGACAGGTAGGAGACAGTGGAAATGGCTGTAACAGTAAGATCTAACTGGGCTGTCTTCGATTGCGGGAAGCGTCGTCTCTTCGGTTGCTTCCGAAGGCACGTCGTCAAGATT
>JAMDAJ010000038.1 GCA_023485925.1 Patescibacteria group bacterium | reverse complement strand
ATAGTCGATGACGTTCCCAAGATTGGCGTTGCTTTTTTCGATCTCCTGAATTTGGTCAGTCAGAACCGATATTTCTTTCTCGAGCTGGTAGCGTTTGTTGACTTCACCTACTAAAAGATACGCCATGCCGCAAAAAGCCGCCAGCAACAAAACTAGGCCGAATTTCGAAACTAGAAATTTTCTCCAAGACATAACTTTGTGATATAATTGGCAGCGAGGGAGAAAAGGAACGCAAGTTTCCTTTTCGACCGAGCGAACCAATTACTTCGGAAGATATAATCAGCATATCAGAAGACACGATGTTTCGAAACCGGAAAAAATTGAATAAACTGATCGTCGTTTTCGCGGTAGTTTTTATCGTCGCGATGCTGGTTTTTACTTTGATCCCTTTGGTTTCCCTGATCCGAAATCCGTGATATAGATTATACCAAGTCCGCCTCGATTTGACAAAACGCGCGCTGACGCGCTTTTTTTTGATTCAATTTTAAAGGTTTACCGAATGGCCACCCGCTTTTTTGATAAGGTCTCCAAATAAAACGTAATTCCGGTCATGCTTATTATTTATAAATATTTCGACGTGTTCACATTTGCCAAGGATATTCTTGAAATACTCATAATCCATCTCTTTGGGGGCAAAAACGACAATATCTTTTGAGATAAACTTCCTGACATTATTAACCAGTCCAACCAAATCAGGATTTTCTCGCTGCTCTCCTTGAGCTCCATATTTACGATATTTTTGCGGGTACCAATAAGGGATATCGTAGATAACGACATCTGCCTCAAGAGTTTTTAGTAAGCTTACATCCCTGACATCACCCAAAATCAATTCAGCTGTTCTTACTAGATTTCTTCTTGTAAGATTTTCTCTACACGCACGCAAAGTCTGCCGATCGATGTCGACGCCGATGACCTTCTTAAAAACGGACGCCAGGTGCTGAAGAGTGACTCCAACCCCACAACAAAGCTCTAGCAATGTCTTATCTGGGTCCCCTATTCGTTTTGCCAACCATTGCGCGGCTGCTGGATTGTTGGAGATATAGAGTGCCAAGGTGTCGCCAGCAACATCTTTACTATATCCTCTCTCTGCTATTAAAGTATCGCGAGTGTTGTTACCCATCGCCTTTTGTCGTTTTTTAACGCTTAAAAACCTCGATAAAAGTCTCCGCCGGAATGGAGACCCGGCCGAATTGCTTGAGCCGCTTTTTGCCTTTCTTCTGTTTTTCCAAAACTTTGCGCTTGCGGGAATCGTCGCCGCCGTAAAGTCCCGCGGTGACGTCTTTGCGAAACGGCGAAATGGTCTCGCGCGCCACGATGGAGCCGCCAATGGCCGCCTGCAGCGCGATGGCGAACTGGTGCCGCGGAATGAGGGATTTGAGCTTGAACAATATCTCGCGGCCGAACCGTTCGGCGTCGGGACGGAAAACGATATTCGAAAACGCCTCCACCCGCTCCCCGGCCACCAAAATTTCCAGCTTGACCAATTCGGACGACCGAAATTCCAAAAATTCGTAATTCATTGAGGCGTAGCCGGAACTGGTGCTTTTGAGTTTATCGTAAAAATCCACGATAAGATTAGCCAGCGGAATTTCAAAACTCACCAGCACCCGGTGCTCGCTTAAATATTCGACATTTTTTTGCAGGCCGCGCCGCGCGGTAAGCAGCTCCAAAATGCCGCCCAAAAATTTGGCCGGGGTCATCACCTCCACGTTCGCCCACGGCTCGAACATTGTTTCGATATGCGAAGGGTCGGGCAGTTCCGCCGCCGAATGCACGGCCAGTTCTTGCCCGGCGCGGAGCTTTACCCGGTACTCCACCGTCGGCGCGGTGACGACCATGTCCAGATTACTTGCGCGAAACAGCCGTTCCTGCACGATATCGAGATGCAGCAGCCCCAAAAAGCCGCAACGAAAGCCCGTGCCAATGGCCGGCACGGTCACCGGCTCGTAAGTTAGAGCCGCGTCGGAAAGTTTGAGCTTGCCGATGGCGTCGCGAAGTTTAGGATAATCGCCGCCGTTCTCCGGAAAAAAACTCGCGTAGACCATGGGTTTAACCTCGCGGTAACCCGGCAGCGGCTCGACCGTGCCGGACGCGCCAGCGATGGTGTCTCCGACCTTGACTTTGGACACTTCCCGAAAATCAGTGACCAAATAGCCCACTTCGCCCACGCGAAGAGTTTTCGCTTTCTGGAAATTCGGCAAAAAATGCCCAAGCTCCAAAATATGCGTCTCGCTTTTCGCGCCTAAAAGCCGAATCGGCGCTTGGACCAGAAATTCCCCGTCCACCACCCGCACATATGCCACTACGCCCCGGTGAGTATCGTAACTGGAGTCAAAAACCAACGCCCGGCCGGGAGCGCCTTCCCGCCCTTGTGGCGACGGAAAATGCTTTATGACCGCGGCCAATAGTGCCTCCACGCCGTTGCCCGTCTTGGCCGAAAGCATAAGGATATCCTGGCGGGGAAAATTCAGAAGCGTGGAAATTTCTTCCGCCACGCGTTCGGGCTCGGCGTTTACCAAATCGACTTTGTTAATGGCCGGGATGATGACAAGGTTTTGTGCCTGCGCCAGATGGAGATTGGCTAAAGTCTGGGCCTGAATGCCTTGCGTCGCGTCCACGAGCAAAACCGCGCCTTCGCAGGCGGCCAACGCCCGCGACACCTCGTAAGTAAAATCCACATGGCCCGGCGTATCGATGAGATTCAAAATGTAATCCTGCCCGGCCAGGGTATAGCGCATCCGCACCGGCTGCAGCTTGATGGTGATGCCGCGTTCCTGCTCCAGCTCCATGGTATCAAGGTACTGCTCGTGCATGCGGCGTTTTTCGACCGTGCCGGTCAATTCCAAAAACCGGTCGGCCAGCGTGGACTTGCCGTGGTCGATGTGAGCGATAATGCAGAAATTGCGGATGTGTTCCTGGTTCATATCACGACTCTGATGCAGTTGCTACCTCGATTACATACCCATCTGGATCGCGAAAGTCTACAGTATAAGAAGTCCTGTCTTTGTACTTGGATTCTAATGGCCCCCGAATAATATCTGCGTCTAGCTTAGTCAGAAAATTTCCGGCTCTATCCACTGCTGCTCGCGAGTCAGCCAAAAAACAGATATGCCGAGGTCCGATATTCCTTCCCAATTTAACATTCTGCTCTACGAAGTAAATCTTTGTCTCGCCATTGCTTAATGCATTTGATTCGATTTTTTTCCAGCCAACAGTACTCAAAAGGCCGTCATAAAAATCCATTGATCGGTTCAAGTCAGAAACCCAAAATTCTATATGTTTTATAACAGCTTTATTGCCCATAACGCCTATAATTCCGGCGACCGCACGAACGCGTTGCGGATCTTAACTAGCCATGATTTAGAAGCCGCTAAAATATGCCGGCTCTCTGTCAGATTCAAAGCAAAACCGACCAGCCAATAGGTCAACCCGCCAGCAACGAGTGCCGCCAAAGTCTGCAGGCCCAAACCCACCCCGGTGCGCGTGTTCAAAAACGGCGCGACCGCGTAAAGCGTGGCGTAAGCAACCACGCCCATGCTCAAGGTGCCGACGACGATTTTTTCGATATTCAAAATCAATCCGGCCGAAATCAAATTGCCGAATTTTATCTCCAACCACACGAACAGCAGCAAAAAATTCACCAGCGACGCGACCGAAAACGCCAGAGCCAGTCCGGCGACGTTAAGATGCAGCGTCGAAGTAAAATACACCGCCGCCCAGATGTTGACGACGGCACTCAAGAAACCGGTGATGACCGGCACCGTGGTGTTATGCAGGGAATAGAACGCGCGGGTCAACAGCGGGATGAGGCCTTGCGCGAACAGTGAAAGCACAAAAAATCCCAGCGCCGAAATGGTCCAGACGGTGTCTTCCCAGGAAAATCGCCCGGCGCCCAGGATAAGACGCACGATCTGCGCGCGCAATACCAGCATCAGCGCGGAAAGCGGAATCATGAGGTACAAAATTTGCGCCAGGGTCTCGTTGAAAACTTTTTTGAAAGTGATGTGTTCCTGTTTGGCCGCGGCTTCGCTCAATACCGGAAAAGCGGCGGTGGCAAACGACACCGCGAACACCCCCAGCGGCACCGACTGCAGATTGTTAGCGAGATTGTAGACCGCGATGCTGCCGGCCGGGAGCAAAGACCCCACCGCCGAGGCGATGAGCGGGGAAAAATCCATGGTCAAAACGCGCGGCAAAAAAAGTTTGGCGATCCTTTTTACGCCGGAAAGCTGCAGCTCTAAAATCGGCCGCCAGCGGAAACCCGTCGAAAACAGCGACGGCAGCTGCAAGAGCATATGCAAAAACGCGCCTAAAACCACGCCCCAGGCCAGTCCCGGCAAGCCGAGCGTGGGGTACAAAAACAGCACGCCAAAAATTATGGAAAGATTGTACACCACCGGCAGCGCCGCCACGAGCGCGAATCGTTTGTAGGAATTGAGGATGGAGGAAAACACGGAAGACAAACTAAAAAAGAACGGCGAAAGCAGCATGATGCGCGTAAGCTTTATGGTCGCGTTCAGCGCGTCGCCGGAAAAACCGGGCACGATCAATCGGGTGACCAGCGGCGCCGCGGCGACCAACACCAGCGACAACGCGCCCATCACCAGCAAAGTCAGGTTGAAAATGGAATTGGCGATGCGCCAGGCGGTCGGTTCGTCCTTGACGCGGTAACTGGTGAAAACCGGAATGAACGCCGCCGAGAGCGTGCCTAAGATAAGCAGGTTGAACAAAAAATCCGGAATGCGGAAAGCGGCGTAATAAACGTCCAAGGTCTGCCCCGCCCCGAAAGACGCGGCGAATATCCGGTCGCGGAACAGCCCCAAAACCCGCGAGAGCAGTGAAAAAAACGCGATGATGAGCGTCGCGCGGGTGATGGAAAAATGAGTTGGAGACGACCGAAAGATGTTCAAAACTTTATGGGGAGTTACGGGAGAATATCAACCCCCAGGCCTGGTCCGTGTCCAGCTCGCCTTGATAACGGAAAGTGTCGCCGGAAGTGGCAACCTCCGGCGAGCTTACCCACACCACGCTTGAAAGCGCAGGTAAACGCACCCGGCTCTCAAAATGGGTCGCGGCCGCTCCCGGCTGTTTTTGCAGAAATAAAGAGTAGGCCTGCAGGGCACCGGCGGTGACATTATACCGCTTCGGCAGCTCATAAACAAGGGTGACGGTCGCCGCCTGCTCGGGCGCTAAACTTAGCCATCCGGCAAAAATCGTCTTCTCCGCTTCGGCTCCTGAAAACGCGTTGAATTCCGGATACGCCGTCATGTTTTTATCCCAAAGCGCAAGCGCCGGGTCGGTCTGCATGCCCGGGGCACTTGCGACAAAATGATTCTCCGCCCCAAACCCCGAAGCCGAAATCAATTTGCTTCCGGCCGGGACGTATACGCGCAAGAAATCTCGGTTAACGGGAAATTCTTTTTCGGAAGTTTGCCCGCGCGAGCGATGAATGATAAGTGTGTTGCGCTGCACCCCCGAAGGCAAAAACTCCGCCGTGAGGTTGATATCGGAAGAAATCTCCTGGTCGGTTTTACCGGCGCCGACCGAAGTATTCACCACGGCCAGATAATCGCCCGGGACGTCACGCACGGCGCCGGCCCAATTTAAGCTGGCGTAGATCTGCTGTCGACCCGCATCGGCGCTATAAAACAGCAGGTCTTTTTGCGCAAGCGCCACGATGAACTGTTGCAGAACCGCCACCCACTGCTCGGGCCGAAGCTGGGACATCCGCTCCAAAAATCGCGGGGTAAAATCGGCGAGGAATTTTTTTGGCTGATTCAAAACCCGGTTGTAAGCAACGGATGTCTGATATTGCACCGTGTCGACGAAATTTTCGGCGTTCAAAGTAACGGTAACGCCATATTCCGGCATATCGACCGGTCCTGTAATAGAAAGCAGTCGGACAAAAATTTCGGGAGTAAACGCGACGACCTCGTCAGGGGTGATGCCGGTTTCAAGTTTCAAAAATTCGGCAGCCTTGACGGCGGAATCCGGAAAATTGAAAAACCAGTTGCTGTCGCGCATCGCCCAGGTTTTCGTGAGATAATTTTGTAGCGGCCCCGGCGCGGCGATAGCCACTTTCAGCTGTCCGTCGGGATTATAGATGCTTTCAACTTTCAAATCCTTTATCGTGCCGGATTTAGCCCGCAAGAGACCGTAAGTACCGATGAAGCCGCCCGTCGCGCGCAATTCCCTACTGTTTTCAAACAGCAACAGATAAGTTTTCTCCTGCTCACTCAAAAAACCCAAGAGCAGACTTCTGAGCGCGGCGAATTGCTGCAAAGCCGGTTCGACCTCGTTAAGCATCGCTTGAGCGGAGGCGACCTGCGGCCGAAAATCTTCAGGAATGCGGTTTTGATCCAATCCTGCAAGCAGCCCGCGGGCCTGCTCAAAATACTCGATGCCGGTCTGAAAATTGCTGAACACCTCCTGCAGTCTTGAGTCCAGTTCCGCGCCGGAGTTGGAATACAACCCGCCCGGGCCCAGTCGCACGTCCGAGAACCCGCGCACCGCGGAAGTTGCGTACTGCAACCCTAAAGTGGCCTGTTGCGCCGAAAGCAGAAGCTGTTTAGCCTCCGGCACGCCGGCCATCAAACTGGCCGCGGCGCCTAAATCCTGGAAATGTTCAAGCGCGCTGCCAAAGCCGGTGTAAGCGGTGGCAAGCAAGCCGCTGGCATTCTCAAAATCCGAAACGGCCAGCGCGTCTTGAGCTTTCCGCAACTGCTCGTAGGCCGAAGTGGCCTCGCCTAACACTAACCCGGCGGAATTTCGCTTCGCTTCCAAAGCCGAAAACAACGGGAACAGCGAGAGTGAGATGAGACACAATGACAAAAAAACCGCGAGTGACGGCCACGCGCTTTCGGGCACCGGCGCAAAAAAGGCCGACGGCGTTTTTTGATAAGCACGCGGCAACAGATTGATTTCTTTGATTTCTTTCCGCGGGCGCGAGGGGGCGTTTAAAACCGTGGGTGAACGCTGCGGCGATTCCGTCTGAGCCGTCTGAGCTAAAGGCGCCGATAAGATAGGTACCAAACTTTCAATGGGCGCGACTTCGGTCTTGGGGACCGGATTTTTCGCCGAAAGCTCCGGGAGAGAAAGCGGATTCTCTTTCACCAAACGCTGGCGTTGCAACAAAAAAAACTCGCGGTTGGTCAACCGCTTCGAGAATTTGCTCATATCCGTGAACGGACTCGGGCTCCGTTTCGCCTCACGGAACAAGTTTTGTTTTGGTCTCATGCTTTTAACCCGGTAGTGAACTTTATTAGGGTTTGGGTTTTGACGGATAAACGCAGCCAATTTTAAAATGATAGTAGGCTGCCCATCAAAAGTCGTCTGGCCTCTGTGTGACTAATAAGTAATCAAAACAACGAAGTTCTACTACTGAGCTGCGGGTAAATCAAAAAAATTATACCGATTTTATCGTTTTTTTGCAAACTTTCTGGCCAGCTGAATCATCGCTTCCAAGCCGTGATGGCCAGCCGGCCGCCGCTTGCTGTTTTGCGGTAGATAACGCTAACGATTTTGCCGCCGGACCGCTTGCTCGTTTTGTATTTATGTCCGCCTAAATACTTACCACGACCGAAACTAGCGCTTTGAATCGCGCTTTTCGAAAGGTTCCGTTTTTTTGCGCGCGATTTGGCGTGGCGGGTGAAGTTCATCCCAAAAAATTAACTCTGAGCGGTTTCGCGTTTCCCTTCGGCGATGCGGCTGAGGATTTTTTTCACGCGGGCAAGAGTTTTATCGTCCACGATCGACAGCGGTTCCGCCTTGATTTTTATCTTTTCGAGGCCGCACCGGACTTTCTTTAAGTCTTTATCGGATAACAAATCGCTTTTGCTCAAAAATACGTACTCGATTTTTTCCAAAAGACCCGGATCGAATTTTCTAAGTTCCTCCCGAATGGTCTGATAATCGGCAACTGGATTTTCCGATTCGCAGGATATGAGATGGAACAGGGCCGAACAGCGGGAGATATGCCGTAAAAATTTATCCCCCAGTCCCTTCCCGTTTGATGCGCCTTCGATGAGCCCCGGAATATCAGCCAGGATGATTTCGTAATAAACTCCCAAGTTCGGTTCTAAAGTCGTGAATTTGTAATTGGCGACTTTTGACCGCGCGGCGGTGAGTTCGTTTAAGAGGGAGGACTTGCCCACGTTCGGCAGGCCGATAAGCCCCACGTCGGCGATGAGTTTGAGCTCGAATAAAAAATTGAACTCCCGCGCCTTGTGCCCGGGACTGAATTGTCGCGGCGTAATATTGGTGGCCGACTTGAAATGCGCGTTGCCGTATCCCCCGGCCGCGCCGTGCGCCACCAACACCTTTTGTCCAACCTTGGTGACTTCGTAATCGGCCTTAAGGTCCAAATTGCGGGCGACCGTGCCCACAGGCACTTTCAACACCAATTCGCGGCCAGCAGCGCCGTGCTTGTTGCGGTTGCTTCCGTCCTGCCCGGATTCGGCGGCGAACGATTTTTCGTGACGGAACTGCCGCAAGGCCGAAAGGTCGGAAATGCCTTCCAAATATACGTCACCGCCCTTGCCGCCGTCGCCGCCGGTAGGCCCGCGCTCCATCATGGCGTTTTTATAAGATACAACGCCGTTCCCGCCGTCGCCGCCTTTGATTTTGAGTCTGACTTCGTCGATGAGCATAAATCTGTAGTCATACTATCATTATTACGCCACGAAAAAAAGCCGTTACCGGCTCACCTCACAAAGAAGCTGATTTACAGCACGAACAGCACCATCGCGAGCATCATTACGCCGGCCGCTCCTGCCACGGTCTTCGGATGCTGGATATGCCGCTTGATGGCGATATTGAGGATGAGTGCGCTTGCCAAAAAGACAATCGCGCCCAAATAAAACTTCCGGGCAAACTCGTCGGCATCCGGAATATTGACCAGCCCGCCGAACAGACGAAGTGTTTGTTTTGGCTCAGCCGCGCTGACGAAACTAAAAACGCCTTTGACATCGGAATCCGAAAGCAGGCCAATCCGGTCTTTAGCCTCGTTGCCCGCCATGTCCTGAGCATAAATCTGTATGGGCAGACTCACGCCGGCTTGGGCGTTAAGCAATTTTATCTCCCCTGTCCATAGCTTGGCTTCGGTACGGGTAAGCTCTGCGGAATCCGTTCCTACTGACACCAAGGTGCGGATGGAATCCTCCGACACGCCCGCCTTCACCGCGTAAATCCCGTCGCCCTCCGGCGCGGGCAGGAAAGAAAACTCGCTCTCGAAAATCTGCGGGGGCCGGGTATCGACGACGAATTTGGCTTCAGGAGACTTTGGACTTAATGCTCCGTCCGTTGCCACGGCCTGAGCAAAAATTTTGTGCGGACCGTCCGTCAGTGACTCGACATTCGGCAGTAAGTATTCAAACTTGGAATCCGGCGCGACCGAAGCCTCGCCGACCCGCTGACCGTCAATATAAATCCGGACCCGCTGGCCCACTTCACCCTGGCCGATAATACGGAAGGCCGGCTGATTGACAAAAGAATCCGGCAGAGGAAAAATGATCTCCGGCGCAGGCAGCGTGGCGGAAATCGTCGCCGCGGTTTCGGTCTTGACGTTTGCGACATGCAGCACCGTAGGGACAGGGGTTTCGGTTTTTGCAGGAACCGCTTCTGCGGCCGGCGCGCCGAACATCTGAACCACAAGTGTCGCCGTGCCTTCGGAACCGAATTCATCGGTTAAAACCGCCACGCCGATCTCCGTAAAATTTTTTGATAGGATATTCGCACGATGCGCCGCGGATTGAAGCCACGCCGCGTTCACGCTTTCGGCCGTCGAAAACCGTATGGCAAGATTCTCTCCGGCAAAAGAATAATCGTATCCCACCTGTTGAATCCAAAACCACGGACTTACCCCGTCGGGAGAAAAATGCGCAAAATATCCCTTGCTCATCATGTCACGCGCTTTGTTAAGCGCCGCCACGGCAAGCTTGGGCGAACCATTCAGAGGGGTGAGGCCGTAATCGGTCCGGGACTGATTAGTAAGCGCGATAATATTTTCCGAAGTAATGGCGGAAGTCTGAGCAAGGTTGTAAGGCAGGAGCAGCGGAGAAGCCAGAACCGAAACCTTCACCAGCACTAAAAGCAGGCTGTAAAGAAAAAGCACCCGGTGGTGAAGGACATGGGGAATATGGCGATTCCCCTCGTGGGGAATAAAATGATCGCGCAGATGCCGGCCAAAATGTCGGTGGAGCGTAAAACCGAAAATTGGATGCGCGATGCTTGGATTTTGCATCTATTTTTATTTCGAAACGTTGGGATTCTATTATAATTATAACACAAATCTAACAGGATTGCAATCATGCTCAATAAATGATAGAATGGTCGAGTACAAAAAATCCTCTGGCCCGCCGCTCTTTTGAAACTCGATATTTTCTCGTATCCGAAGTTGGGGAGTAGCCAAGCGGTAAGGCACAGCGCTCTGGACGCTGCATACGAAGGTTCGAATCCTTCCTCCCCAGCTGCGGATAAGAGAAAACGTTCAGCGGGTAAAAATCATTTTTTCACTTCTTGATGAGCAGTGCCAAATCATTCGGCTCAAATCAACGATTTAGGCCGCAAGCCAAGGTTCAGACCCGAAACTCTACGAAAGCCTAACCTCGGAATGACGAAGAAACCCGAGACGCCCAAAAAGGGCGTTTTCGGTACAAAAAAACCACAGCGCGCTATGCGCTATGGCGTAAATTGGCCCTTGAGACTGACGAGTTTTCGCTCCCGCCGCTCGACAAGCGACGGCAGGATATCGAACAAGAGCGCCTCTGCCAGGAATCTGATGAACGGATCCCAGGGCCGGACGACGCGCTCCAAACCCTCAATCCAACCTACCACGCGTTTTCCCGAATCGTATCGGGCGACAGCGCTGGGCTGACCGCGCGTTCCGGCGCGCGTCCGGGCTTCGGCAACGCGCTCGATGCCCATCCGGCGCATAAAGCGTTGCCATTCGTGCACTCGGAAGCGCTCGCCCACTCGATAGAGCGCAATACCGACGTCGGCGGGCGCTGCGATTATCTCGGTCAGGAGATCTATTTTTCCCGGCAGGTCGACGAGTAGCACATTGACGCGCTTTCGCGCCTCCATGAACATGTCGAGCGCCTTTAGTGCCAGCCCGACCGTCCACGGGCCGCCCGGGAGACGAGCGGTCGCGGCTACCCGCAGACCTTCGGCGTCCATGTTGTAGACTGCCTTGGCGGAGGGCGAGGCGAGATCTAAGTCTAAGTACTCAGCCGACAGCCCTAGCTGCCCCCAACCCGGACGCGAACGCAGTGAATCAACCTCGTCCTGCATGCATACGGCAAGCGAAGCGAGCGATGAAGACTTGCCGCTGTTTGGGGGACCGCACATCACCACGGCCACATGCTGCCCCTCGAGCAGTCCAAGACGGTTCTCCGCTAACTCTAGCTGACGCTTCCCTGTGATTTTGATGCTGCGGAGACCGGGCGTCTGAAATCGGGCTAAGGTGATGAACCGCGAACTGGTCGGGTATTCCCTGGCAGCCACCGATGGGAGTGTTTGAATCACCTGTTGGCTCGCGAACTGTCGGGCGCCCACCGTTTCCGGTTCCGTCCCCCTCTGCAGCAACCGTTCGAACAGCTTAGCGGACTGAGTCAGGACTTCCCCGGGTTCAGTATTATTGCTGAGGAGGAATTGGGTCAGCAGCTTCCCAAAATTTCGAACCGATTGGGGATGCAGGCAAGCCCGACAGTACCGCTTGAGTAGGGGTTGCTCCGCTGCGGGACAACGCGCTAACAGCTCCGACACACGCTTGGTCAAATCGTGACCGAACAGCCGCAAGCCAGTGCCGTTCAAAATGCGATGGCTGGTCCGCTCCCTGGGATGCCGATGGTAGCATACGTGCGTGCTCTCATTGACCAACCCCAACTTGGCGAGTAAATAA
Organism: Patescibacteria group bacterium; assembly: GCA_023485925.1. Taxonomy (GTDB): domain Bacteria; phylum Patescibacteriota; class Doudnabacteria; order UBA920; family 2-01-FULL-50-11; genus JAMDAJ01. Next base: position 11,680 of record JAMDAJ010000038.1, on the reverse strand, counting down.
TAGCCGAATGCAGCGAGTGCCGTCATGGGGAACGGCACGAGCAAAATACGATACGGCTCGCGTCGTTCTAATGTCATGACAGCCTCCTTTAAGCTGTTTGGGTTCGATTACGGTAATAGACAAAATACACTAAAATCCAAAAAAAATCAAGAGAAAAAGACAACCGCTGGATAAATTGACAAAATCGCAAAAAATGCCTATGCTGCCTAAGCAAAAACCTGAACAGTAGCATGCGAAGAATCTATGAAGGGGCTCCATCCCCCGTTAAGACCCTTAGGCCGGACCGACGAGCTTTCTCGGCGGACAGAGCTCCTCGGTTATAGGGTCGAAACTGGATAGAATCCCTGAAGTTTCCAAGCGGCAGTCCGCGTATTGTCTGTTCTCTTTCCATTTTCTTCTCCCTCGTAGCCCTTCTTCATCTGGGCTACGACAAGAAGGAGCGCAGATAGTTCCGGGCCACTCTGCAACGGTTCAAGCCCCCGCGGTAGCGGGGCCGGCGAGAAAAAGTAAAAGGGGGATGATGTAACCTCTTTAAGGATGTGAGGTTTACGGGCCTTGGTTTTCCTGTGACGTTCAACTCGGGCACTCTTCGAGTGGGTGCATCCCAAGCCCGAGTTCGGCTGCGCTGGAAGGGCAGTAAAATGCTCTGCGCTAACCTGCGGGCAACCCGTCCCCCGATAACAGGTTCCCGCGACCACGAGCAATAGCCAACACGGCTATACTCCACGACCTACATCGCTCGCCGCACCTTTCCGGTGTGGTTTTTTTATTATGATCCAGGATATCTTAATGTCTTTTAAACGCTGTATTCTTTAATAATTCGCGGCCGCGGATTAAATACGCGTTAGTTTGAAATGTACCTGCAACTCTTTGTCATCGTCTAGCGCGTCAATCCTCAAAATCCTTGTGAATTTTTTCAAACCCGTGGCTATCAAATATTCGACCGCTGCGCGGTTCAGCTCCCACGGACTAATGTACGCGCTTTGCTGAATTTTCATAAAATGATGTTTTTTTAAAAGCCAACGCAACCTGTCTCGCAGTTTGTGCGCTTGCTCGGGAATATCAAACATAATCATCCGCCATTTACCGTCCCACTTATTTGGCCGCCTAAATTTTATAGTTTTCGCAAGCAGTAGTTCCAACTCGCCATTGCGTGTTAACCGCACGAATTTTATTGCAGCTTTCTGACTGATTTTAACAGCGCCCCGCTTTTCCAACAGTCGGATTGTATCCAAGTATTTTTTTCTCGGTATACCAGAATACCTTCTTAGATAGCTATAGGGGGTTTCGAAAGGCATCGGGACCATTTCACCCAGGTCCCGAATCGCATCTAAGATTTTAAAAACTAGGGTATCCGTTTTTTTTGGCATATTTGAAATCAATTAGTTTAATACATAAAACTATAATAGTCCGCGGCCGCGGATTAAACAAGTAGACAGGTTTAAAGTAGCATGAATTTTAAATTCCGTCAAAATATGATAGGATGGAAACAATTAAAAATCAAAATGCTCGATTTTCTAAAACAAATGAACGAGCTTCGCGCCATGCAGGCGCGGCTGAAAAACGAAGTCGTCACCGTAGAAGAAGCCGGCGTAAAATTGGTCATGCGCGGCGATATGCAATTGCAGGAAGTCAAAATCCCCCAAGGGCTCGAGACCGAACGTTTGGAAACAATCCTGAAAGAACTGCACACCCGGGCCATGACCGAAATCCAAACTCGCCTCTCTCAATCCCTCACTTTGCCTCATTAACGCAAAACTATGGCTAGCACCTCTTACCTTAAAGAGACAGTAAAAATTCTGCTTTCAAACGAACAACGGTTCAAAGCGAACTTCGGCAAAAAATCCGGAGTCCATAAAAAACAGGGCAACCCGCGAAACCTGGTGACCGAAACGGACCGGGCGCTGGAAATGGCCTTTCGAAAAAAAATCCTCGGCCGATACCCCAACCATAGATTTTTAGGCGAAGAATACGGAGAACTGCGGAACGCTCAAAATAGCGATTACGCCTGGATAGTCGACCCCATCGATGGCACCACCAACTATATCCAAGGGATTCCCTACTGCTGCATGGCGGTGGCGCTGATGCGCAAAAACCGGCCGATGATGGGCGCCGTGTACAATCCCATCACTTCCGAACTTTATACCGCCGAAATCGGCCGCGGCACCCGCCTTAACGGCCGCCTCGTTCACGTTTCCAAAACCGCCCACCTCGCTGACGCCTTGGGATGCCTGTCCTGGGGCAAAGATGCGGCGGAGGGAATGAAAATGGTCAATGCCTTCTTTTTGGCTTCCCGCAAAGGCCGCGTGCAGGGTTCAACCACGCTTGATATCTGCGGCGTGGCTTTGGGCCGCTACGATTTTGCGGTTAGTGGGCGTCAAATCAATTTATGGGACGTGGCCGCCGCGACCGTCATCGTGGAAGAAGCTGGTGGCACAGTGACCGCCAACCTCGGCAAGAAAGTTGTGCTGACCGATTCCCCGGAACACATGGCCGTCATCGCCGCCAACCCTAAACTTCATCAAGAAATTTTGGAATTTCGCAAAAAGAAAAAAGTGTGAAGAGGATCTTCACACTTTGAAAGTGGCGGCGCGATGGAGGAGCAGAAGCCCCTCCCCAAGCAGCGCGGGCAGATAGGGCTGCCGATTCCGAACTCCTATGAAACGCAGGTCGCCTAGGATATCACATCCGGCATGCAGCCAGAAGTTCTTTTCCCAGTGGGGCGAGTCGCCCAGCTCGTCCGCCATGAACGACGCCTGTTCCACGCACTTGCCCCGGATCTGCTCGCAGAGCTCCGGCAAATACAGCCAGTAGTTGAGCTCGAAGTGGTCGCCCCGGAGTTTGACCTCAGGGTCGGTCTTCAATCTCGCGCAGGTGGTCATCCACCACGAGTATAGGTGCGTCAGCGACGCCTTATAGTCGTGGCGGCCCGCCCATTCCCAGTCGCCGAGGAACCAGTCCGGGCGGGCGTCCAGAAAAAAGTTGTCGGCGTGCAGGTCATAGTGACAAATCACGCTAAAGGGCGGCGCCTGAAAAGTATCGAGTACTTGGGCAAGCTCAAGCGGCTTGCCGATCGGCGTGCCGTTGATGACGAGCGGGGCATCCGGCGGGATACCGAGCTGTCGTAAGGCGTTTTCGATCGACACTTTGACGATGGCCGCCCGGTCGAAGAAGTTGCGCTTGAACTGCAGAATCTCGGTCGAGCGACTGCGCCGCCACATCTCGGCGAACTCGCCGAGGATGCTGTCGACCAAATGCAGGATGACGGAATCAGGGTACCAAGATTCTACGACAGCGTAGTGCAGATTGGGGCCAGGAATGGCCTCCATCAACATTGCTTCCCCACCGGGGTATTCGCAGAACTTGAGTACCTTGGGAAGACGATGCGGCATGAACTCCGCGAGCACCTTGCGATTTTCCAGTTGTTCGTGAATGGGAACTCGCGTGTTCCCGTACTTGAGAGCGTAAATCGTAGGTTGCCCGTTTCGCAAAAACACCACCCGCGGCCCAGAGGCTCCACACGGAGCTGTGTTCAAGAGCTCAATACTGGTGCCGCCAAAAAAGGACTGCTCCACCTCGTGCGGCAGACTGATCATTGCAAACCTCCATCTCGTTGTGAACTTACGAATGACAAACGGCGATACTTCGCCGACTGTTATCCGGAAGCTCTCCAGTCTTTGATGACCCGCTCGTAAATTTCCGGCGTGGACACATCGTACCACTTGCCTTCAAAGGGATACGCCGCGAGTTTGCCTTCGTCGGCCAGGCGCGGGAACACATCGCGTTCTAAGCGCACACAGTCACGGTCGATGTATTTGAAAATCCCGGGCTCCATCACGTAAATGCCGGCGTTGACGAGATGTGAATGGGTTTTGGGCGCGTTCGGCTTTTCCTCGAATTCCACGATCTTGTTGCCGATGACCTTGGTGACGCCCCACATCGAGACGCGCTCCACCGGCGCCAGCGCCATGGTCGCAAGCGTCCCCTTTTGCGAGCGGTGAAATTCCAGCAACTCCACAAAATTGATATCGGTCAGAACGTCACCGTATAGCAAAAGAAAATTGCCGCTGCCAAAACGTTCCTGCGCCTGTTTTAGCGGCTGGGCCGTGCCGGTCTTTTTTTGACTTTGTTCAAGGTACGAAATCTGCAGACCCCACCGCGAACCGTCACCAAAATACGCTTTTATCTTTTCGCCTAAGTATCCCAGCGAAATGGTAACGTCGGTAAGATTATGCCGGCGCAAATTCAAGATGGTGTGTTCCAAAAGCGGCTTGCCGGCGACCGGTATCAGAGATTTTGGCATCTCGAAGGTGAGAGGGCGGAAATTCACCCCCTCGCCCCCGGCCAAAATTAATACCTTGGTCTGCTTGGGCAGTAAAGTTTGAGAGAGCAAATATTCGATGGCGTGCGACCGGTTGCGGATCCTTTGCCCGTCCACCATCCCGTCCAAAAGCCGCAATATCGTGTCCTTTAACGTGATAGTTAAGCGAATTCTAGCCATCAAGAAATATTATTTGCTTTCATACATCATCATACACCCTCATCAATAAGTGTCAATATACAAAAAATAGCTAAATTGAGCCATTTTCTTAATTAATCCACAACCCCCTTTGGCTTTTGGCTAAATTTACAGATTATTTTTTTGCGGTTAAAATTAATGCGTAAACAAGCCACTTGCAAACATGAAAAATCACATCCGGCGTTTTACCAAAAAAGCTCTCACCGGCATCATCACCGGCGCAGCAGACAACGACCCCTCGGGCATCACCAGCTACTCGATTTCCGCTTCGCTTTTTGGCTACTCGCAGTTATGGCTGATGTTACTCGCCACGCCGATGCTCATTGCGGTTCAAAGCATGTCAGCGCGCATCGCCAACGTCGCGCGCACCGGCATCGCCACGGTTTTGAAGTCCCACTTCTCTCCCCTGGTCGCCTGGCTTGCAACCGGCGTCCTGGTCGTCGCCAACGTCTTCACTATCGGCGCCGACATCCTGGCCGTCGCTCTGGCGTTTGAGATGCTCACCGGCATCGCCCTCATCTGGTGGGTTCTGCCGGTCACCGCTGGCGTTTGGTATCTCGTGCTTTTCAAAAATTACAAAACCTTGCGGAAGTTTTTTGTCTGGATGGTTTTTTTCTTTTTATCCTACGTTGTCGCAGCGCTACTGGCGCACCCGGATTGGCAAGCGGTGATTTTGGGACTGGTCCGGCCGGACCTCAAAGTTTTTTCCAAAGAATACTTCACCGCCGCCGTCGCCATCTTAGGCACCACCATCACCCCCTACTTATTCTTCTGGGAAGCAAAAGAAACTCTGGAGGAAAACCGTTCTAAAGAAAGTTCCCTGCGCGAAGCCATAAACGAAGACCGCATCAATACGCCCGGCTTCGTTTTTTCGCAATGCATCACGTCTTTCATCATGATCGCGACCGGAGCGACTTTATTCCGCTCGGGCATCAGCATAAACACCGCGGCCGACGCCGCCAAAGCCCTAGAGCCCCTGGCGGGCCACTGGGCTTCTGCGCTTTTTGCGGTGGGTATCATCGGCGCGGGACTTTTGGCCCTACCGGTGCTTTCGGTCTGCACGGCGGAGGTCATCGCCGAAACCGCCAATTTTCGCCATCACGACCTGAATAATAAAGTCAAAAGCGCCAAGGCCTTCTACGCGGTCGTCACGGCTTCGTTGCTTGCAGGACTTCTAATAATGCTATTCGGCTTTGACCCCTTGCGTGCTTTGTTTTATTCCCAAGTTCTGGCCGGCGTACTGGCCCCGTTTTTGATCGTCCTCATTCTCATCGCCGCCAACCGAAAAGACATCATGGGAAATTACACCAACCGCTGGTTCGATAACACATTTGGCCTGCTCGCTTTGTTGGTGATGTCCGCGGCCACCGTTTTGATGTTTTTAAGTTAAAAAAAGGGCGATGGCCCTTTACTTACATCGAAAGATAGATTTCCAGCAACCCCCGTCGCCAGACCGTGACCCGGCCGTTCCCCGGACGCCACCACAGGACCGGGAGCATCCAGTACAACGTCAGGGCCGCGTTCAGGACCGCCGCCGGTACGAAAACCAAAAACAACCACACAAAAGCTTTTCGGAAGAACAGTTCGGAGACGACTTTGAATTCTGCCAGTGCCCACAGTCCCGAAAAGCAAGCCACGGCCAGCAGCGCGATGACGGCCAAAGCCAGATGAGCGGTGGCTGCTTTTTTTAACAGCCGGATAGTATCTTCGGTCATTTCGGCCTCCTAAAAAACTCGTCAAACAAACTCCCCTTTTGAAGACGTTTCAAAAAGGAAAGTCTATCTGCGAGCGGGAGTGCCGCCGTCACATGGAAGATTTTGAAAAACCCACGGCCAAACCCCACAGGCCGGCCAAAATATTCACGACCAGATGATAAACCGGGATCTGACCAAAAGGGTCGCGGAAAATCCAGCCCAAAATGCCGACCAAAAGCAAAACTGTGCCGACAGTGAGCGCATATGTTTTTGCCATTTTCCTCACCTCCCTTCATTCCCATTATAGACCCAAAATAAAAAACCCCGAAAATTATCCACAGGCAAAATCTGAATTTTCGACGATTTTCGCTAAAATAAGATATAATAACCTAAGATTTTATAATTATTGTTTCAATCTCATGGGACAAATCTCAGTTCTCGCCCTTGCTCTTGCAAGTTCTTTTTTAGCCATTTTATATGGTCTCGGCCTCATCTGGTGGATTTTAAAACAACCGGAGGGTGATGAAAAAATGCGCGAGATTGCCCGGGCCATCCAGGCCGGCGCCAAAGCCTATCTTAACCGCCAATACCAAACCGTCGGCATTGTCGCGGCGGTGCTTGTGATTGTTTTGGGTCTGACCTTGGGCTGGACCATCGCCGTCGGCTTTCTGGTCGGAGCGGTGGCTTCCGCGCTTTCCGGTTACATCGGCATGTCCGTAGCGGTGCGGGCGAACGTCCGCACTACCGAAGCGGCCAAGACCGGATTGTCACGGGCGTTCTCCGTGGCTTTCCGCGGCGGCGCCGTCACCGGATTTTTGGTGGTGGGACTGGCCCTGCTTTCCGTCACGGTCTTTTACTGGATGACCGGCGACCTGAAAGCCCTGGTCGGTTTGGGTTTCGGCGGCAGTCTGATTTCCATGTTTGCCCGTCTCGGCGGCGGCATCTTTACTAAAGCGGCCGACGTCGGCGCCGACCTGGTGGGTAAAGTGGAAGCCGGCATTCCGGAAGACGACCCGCGCAACCCAGGGGTAATTGCCGATAACGTCGGCGACAACGTCGGCGATGATGCCGGCATGGCCGCTGACCTCTTTGAAACTTACGTCGTCTCTTCGGTTGCTGCCATGGTGCTGGCCGCGGCTTTGTACCCGGGCTCCGGCGTGATGGTGAAACTCCCGCTGGCGGTCGGCGCGGTCGCCATCATCGCTTCCGTCATCGGCAGTTTCTTCGTGCGAATTAACGCCTCCAAAAAAATCATGGGCGCACTGTATACGGGTCTGGCAGCGACCTCGGTTATCGCTTTGGCCGCGTTTTACCCGATGGCGCAGGCAGTGGTTAGCCGCGCCGGCCTTTCCGGACTTTCCGTCCAAAACATCTTCTGGTGCCTTACGATCGGCATTGCCATCACCGCCGCGCTAATGCTTATTACCGATTATTATACCGGAAAAGGACATCGACCGGTAAAAATGATCGCCAAGGCCTCCACCACCGGCCATGGCACAAACATCATCGCCGGACTTTCGATCGGCATGGAGGCAACCGCTCTGCCGGTACTGGTCATCATTATCGGCATGTTGGCGGCCTACTGGCTTTTGGGTCTATTCGGCACGGCGCTTGCGGTCATTGCCATGCTCTCGCTGACCGGCATCATTGTGGCCATCGACGCCTTCGGCCCGGTCACCGATAACGCCGGCGGTATCGCCGAAATGTCGGGGCTCTCCGAAGAAGTCCGCAAAATCACCGACCAGCTGGACGCGGTCGGCAATACCACCAAAGCCGTGACCAAGGCCTACGCCATCGGTTCGGCGGCGTTGGCCGCGCTGGTACTTTTTTCCGCCTACGTTCAGGAACTCGCGGCAGCCGGCCGCAAACTGGTCTTTATGCTGGATGATATTTATGTGCTCTCCGGACTTTTGATCGGCGCGCTCCTGCCGTATCTGTTCGCCTCTATCTGCATGCGGGCCGTGGGCAACGCCGCCGGCTCGGTGGTGGAAGAAGTCCGCCGGCAGTTCCGCGAAATCTCCGGCATTATGACCGGACAAAACAAACCGGATTATCACAAAGCCGTGGATATCGTAACAAAAGCCGCCATCAAAGAAATGATAGTGCCGGCGCTCATTCCCGTCGCGGCTCCGATCATCGTTGTATTGATACTGGGCTGGCAGGCCTTAGGCGGCTTGCTCATCGGCTCGCTGGTTTCGGGATTATTCATCGCGATTTCCATGACTTCGGGCGGCGCGGCCTGGGATAATGCAAAAAAATACATCGAGGACGGCGAATACGGCGGCAAGGGTTCGGAAGCGCACAAAGCGGCCGTCACCGGCGATACGGTGGGCGATCCTTACAAAGACACCGCCGGCCCGGCCATCAACCCGCTCATCAAAATCATCAATGTGGTCGCGCTGCTTCTGGTCGGCTTCTTGAAATAACTTTAGCAAATCAAAACCGCCCCGGCCTATCGAGGCGGTTTTTGTATTGACCTGGTGGGACAAATCATCTAGACTTATTCCGCAGTAAAATTCAAGGAGAGACAATATGCAGATAATCCACCGTCCGGTCGACCCCGCTTATACGAACATCAGAGCGCAACGGACGCTCACAAGCATCGTCAACGGCGACGATGATGTCGCCCGGTGGTTTGGGGAGCAGCTCAAACTCCTCCAGATCCGAACAGAGGATTTCCTGGGGCGGCAAGGCCACTACCATTTATACGACGAACTCTATTTCGTCCACGAGGGAGAGATGACCTTCGACCTGCTCAGCCGGACGACCGGCAAATTGCAACGAGTCGTGGTCAAGCCCAACGAAATCGTTGAGATTCCAGCATATCTTGCTCACCGCGCGTACGCCAAGGCCGGAACGCTTATAATCGCCCTTACGGGACAACCGTTCCGGGAAGGCGCCGACATCCCTCACGATTTTGCGCCGCTGGGCGACCTGCCCTACGGCCTCGTTGCTTCCTAAACCGAGACGGACTCGGTTTTTTTATTACATTAAACCCCGGGGTTTCTCTCCGGGGTTTAAAAAACTTACGGCTGGCCGGCGAAACCTATTTCAGTTCGAACGTCACGTAGACTGTCGCGGTAACGGTAGTCGAACCGGGCTGCACGTCCGGCGCCGCGGCTCCCCCGCCACCCATGCCCATTGTCCGTGATTCCGTCGAATAATCATAATAGACCGGCTGAGGCATACTGTCGCCCGACTCCGAAAAACTTTTCACTTTCCCCAAAGACAGCCCCGCCACCTTAGCGAGCTCCTCGGCTTTGGCCTTGGCGTTCTCCAAAGCTTTCTTGCGCGCTTCCTGCCGGATGTCGTTGGGCTTGTCGATGGTGAAGGTTAAACTGTCGATGGCGTTGGCCCCATTTTCAACCACGCCCTTCATTATTTCCCCGACTTTGGTCAAGTCGCGCATCTTGATGGTCACCGTCTGATACAACGTATAGCCGGCCAGCACCTGCCGGTTATCGGTATAGTCGTAGCGCGGATAAAGATTGTAATTTTGGGTCTTGATATCCGCTTCGGCGATACCGCTATCCTTTAGATATTTAGTGACCTTGTTGATCTTGTCGGAATTTTGGTCCTGCACTGTTTTGGGATCTTTACCTTCGGTCGTTACGCTGATGTTCGCCACCGCCAGATCGGGCGAGCTTTCCACTTCTCCGGTGGCCGAAATGGTGATGGTCTCTTTGTCCTTTTGAGTCGCCGCTACCTTCTGGTAGACCGTCACACCGTAGTTGACTATCAAAACCAGCAGGAACAACGACATCAAAGCCGCCAAGATCTTCACCAGCGGATTTTGCATGATGCTTTCACTCATATTTTGATTTTTTAATTATTTAAAACTAACCACAAAAATTTCTTTAACAGGACTTACGCGCCTTCGCCAAGTTCGAGGCAATTCCGAGCATTTGAGCGAAACGTAGCAAACCTACGTTGTGCGAAAAGCGGAGGAATAAACGAAGAAGTTGGCCAAAAGCCGCTTTACGAGGGCGGGCTTTGCCCGCCCGCAGAGCGGCGGTGCGCATGTCCTGCTTAATTGCTTCGCATCACACCGCCCCATTCCACCACAGTAAAACCGCGCCTGACGGACGTTTTGATTTCATAGTTCTGAACCGGTACGGGTTTTTCTAGCGGGCTAAAATCCATCAGCACCCGGATAACAGTGTCCGGCGCGGGCGAAATGGCCATCGGCGCCAGAGCATCCATTACCGCGTTGCCGTAGAAAGTGACGAAATAGTAAGGCGAGCTTTTCATACGCGGCTCCCAAAACTCGATAAAGTCCGAAGACTCTTTGGTATTTAGTCCCAGCGCCCTGAGTTTTTCAACGAGGAACGTATGGACGTCCTCATTCGCGATGACAAAACCTTTATCGGAAGGCCCGGGGTACAAGCCGCCGCGGCCCTCCCAGAAAAGATACTGAAAAACGCGGCCGTCGACTTGATTCACCAAAACCCCGGCCGGATCGGCGATAACGTTCCATCCGCCGTTATAATCCGGCTCGGTATAGGAAAACCCGCCGGCTGGCGAAAGCTTGACCGTCACCGCTTGTTTTTTCTGGGGATAAAGATAAATCACCGGTTTGCCGCATTCCGCCAAGGGCACGAATTTGCTGTTCTGAAATTTTACCAGCCGGCCGAAAGGATTGTACCAGAAAAATACCGGCCTGCTTTTTAAGAATTCGTCATAAGAAACCTTCTCGCCTTCGTAGACATGATATTGGTTATCGTAAATATCTTTCAAAAGCGGGTGGTCGGAATTTTTCAGCGAATAAATCTTGTCACCGAAAGAATTGGTTCCGGCCTCCGCTAAATCAGCTCCGGGATTCACCTTGTCCGGGGACATTACGGACAAATAATTCACACTCCCGCAGCCGCCGATATCGGTGTAGGTATATTCCGCCGTGTTCTTGCCGCCGTCGCTCCAGGTGACGGCGGGAACGTTATCGGTGCCCTCAAAATCAATGACCAGTTTATAAACCTTGGTCGTGCCGTCCGGCGATGCAAGATAAAAACCCTGACTGTAAAAATTCTTGGCCAACCCGGAGCCGTCGGCAGACGCCTTTAAATCGCTTGTGTACACGTCGCCCAAGGTCGCGTGGTGGAAAAGTTTTACCAGGCCGTCAGCGCAGAAACCGAAAGTGGCGTAGGGGTCGCGCTCAAAATTTTCCCGGTTGGTTTCGCCCTGGAAATTTTCCGGAAAATCCAAGTCGGGGATAGAATACTCTCTGTCCACCTCAAACGCGGCGCGATTTAATCCATCCCACTCGTTCAGTTCTGGGCTGTACTTTCCAAGCATAACAAGCTTGTCTGAAGATTGGAGAAAATGATAATAAACCGGGTAAAATGCCGGGCCCTCTTGCGCAATATTCCCTAAAATCACATCGTAGCCCTGATAACTGCCTTTTTGCACCGTCCCGACTTTATAAAATTTGGAGTTCTGCTTAATATAGGTCGTATCAACTCCTCCCGCC
>JAMDAJ010000065.1 GCA_023485925.1 Patescibacteria group bacterium | reverse complement strand
TTTGATGAGATTTTGCTCGAGGCAGAGCAGCTGCGGGCTGACGCCTTAAGTGGCGCGATGAAGACCGAAGGGGATTTTAAACGGGCCGGTCGGGAGGAATTGGACGAATTGAACGGTCCAGAAGTTGACGAAAAATTCCGCAACTGGGCGCATAATATGGAAAAGCGATTGGGGATGGGGAAAAGGACATAAACCTCCCGAAATATTTAAAAAAAGAAGCCGCTGCGGTTAAGCCGCGCGGCTTTTGAAAGAGAGAATGGTAGCGGTTCGGGGTTTGTGCTCGGTCAGCCGTCGGCGGACGGCTAACAGGATCAGCGAGCCGACGATCACGGTGACCACCGGGTCAATCCAATATACGTGGTAGTAATGGATGGTGAGTCCGGTGAACACCGTAGCAGCGCCAACGTAGGAGCCGGCCTGCATTTTGAGCTTGGCACTGCGGCCGTTGACGAAATGGGTCGGGCAGAGCCGGGCGCAGATAGCATTCATCACGGTCGCCGCGATGGCGATGCCGAATACCAAAGCGCCGTTGACGACGCCGTTGGTGTTGACCACCAGTCGCGTAACGCCGGCGAGGATAGCCAACGCAAAGACTCCGGCGAGCACCAGATCGCTCCAGTAGGCGATGCGGCGCCCGCAAAGAGCCTTTTGCCGGGTCTCGTGCCCGAGCCCCCAGATATTAAGGGCAATGAGTGTGCCGTCCAGCAGGCCGGTGCCGAAGTTTTCCCACAGCACCAGGGAACTGGAGTTAATCGCGCCGAGGAACTCGACCAGAGTGATGATGAGGTCGAATCCGAGCACGATGTATAGCGGGTGGGCGGCATCAGTAGTATGACTACCGCCAGGTTCGTCCAATGTTGGGCCTTCTTCAGTCACATATCCTCCTGAAAGGACGTTCATATTCTGCCAGATTTAAGGAAAAAAGTCAACAAGAAAAACCCCTATTAAAAATAGGGCGTTTTATAAACTAACGAGTCTTATTACCATCTGTTATCCTGATGAAAATCAGGATCTGAACATGGGCGGACAGATCCTGAATCAAGTTCAGGATGACACGCAATCAGAGATAAATTTCTCTTTATTCCTTCGGCCGATAGTATTTTTTGTGCTTTAACTTGTCCGGCAGGTATTGTTCGTTTTTTAATTCTTCGTCCGGGTAGTTATGTGCGTACTTATAGCCCTTGCCATAACCCAAGTTGCGCATCAGCTTGGTCGGTGCGTTTAGGATATGCAAAGGGATGGGCTCGTTCAAAGTTTGCTCCACGTCCGCCGCCGCTTCCTCATAGGCGATATACGAGCGATTGTTTTTCGGCGCGGTCGCAAGATACGTGGCGCAGTGAGCCAAGTTGATGCGCGCTTCCGGCAGGCCCACAAAATCCACGGCCTGCATGGTGGCGATAGCAAGTTCCAGCGCTTTTAGGTCCGCCATGCCGATATCCTCGGAAGCAAAGACCACCATGCGGCGGGCAATGAAAAGCGGAGATTCTCCGCCGCGGATCATCCGGGCGAGGTAATACAGGGCGGCGTTGGGGTCGGAGCCGCGCATGGATTTAATGAAAGCCGAAATCGTGTTGAAGTGTTCGTCGCCGGTTTTATCGTAGCGCAGGATTTGGTGCTGGAGGAGTTTTTCGACTACGTTAGCAGTGATGATAGGGTTTTCAGATTGCATTTTTTTGTTCCTTGCCTCACCCCTGCCCCTCTCCGAATTCGGAGAGGGTGGCCGAAGGTCGGGTGAGGCGGGGGGTGTGTCCAGCAGACTTGCGGCATCTTCCAAAATATTCAGCGCGGTCCGGGCGTCGCCATTGGATGCCGAAATTATCATCGCCTCCGCCGCCGGCTCCAATTTTAGATTCAGCCCGCCCAAGCCCCGCACCTCGTCGGTAAGCGCATGGCTGATGATTTTTCTGAAATCTTTTTCCGCAAGCGGCTTTAACACAAAAACTTTGGTGCGCGAAAGCAGCGGCGCAATCACCTCAAACGACGGATTTTCCGTGGTGGCACCGATTAGAATAATCGTGCCGTTTTCCACCGAGGGCAAAAACGCGTCCTGCTGCAGTTTGTTGAAGCGGTGAATTTCATCGATAAAAAGTATCGTCCGCTGTTTAAAAGCCGAATACAGCTCGCGCGCCTCCCTTGTCACCTGGCGGATATCATCCAAAGTTGCCGTGACGGCGGAGAATTTGACGAAGCGGGATTTGGTGTAGGCGGCGATAAGTTCGGCCAGCGTGGTTTTACCTACGCCCGGCGGACCCCAAAAAATCACCGATGAGATTCGGTCAGTGATTAGCATAGTGCGCAAAATGCCCGCGCGCCCGACCAAATGCTCCTGGCCGACGAATTCGTCCAAGTTCTTTGGCCGCATCCGGTCGGCCAGGGGGCCTTGGGGCCTTTCGCCCATCAGGTTTTGAGGTTTTTTTGCTGTCGCCATGGGTACAGTATAGTTCGGCCGGGGCAAGAAAACCAGGAGGCGAAAATCGATTTGTCTTGCTCGCGGACAAAATGCGAGAGCGATCAGGTTTTCACTTCCTGGTAAAAAAAACCGCCAGGCTGTTGCAGCTAAGGCAGCGGGCGGCCGAACAGAGCGAATCGCAGTCGGCTCAAAAAACTCAGCGTTTTCTTTCTGGTCTGATCGGGCCGGGTTGGGTGCCCATACGTCAGGCCTCTTAAGAGTTCCGCAAATTCGGTGTCAGTCACATTAGGTGGAAGGGCGATTCGACGGTTCCCGTAAAGAAGTTGGAGATTCGCTCCATGATCGCGCGCTTCCCGCTAACGCTGCAGATTCTGGTGCGTTATATCGTCCGCGTTTACGCCCATGCGTTCGGCGATCAGGGACGTGAGGTCGTCACTTATCATTACGCCTCCTTAGCTGTATCTATGTTATCATCTTTTGCATAGAAATAAAAAAAGCCCTTTGCAGCGGAATCACTGCTCAGGCAGTTGCGGGCGGTAGTATGTCCGGCGAAAGTTTTTGAAGCTTGTACGCCAGAAGTGGCGATGGCCTTGCCGGGCCCTGCGGCGGCGGGAGTGTTTGGGTGGTTTCCAGAATTCGAGATACTCGGAATACTGGGGCGGGTTTAGCATCCGGTCCAGGTAGAGGCGCGTCATTTCGATCGACAGGGCCTCTAGGTATAGCAGTAGTAGGAGATTCAATGCACCTCCTCATTTATATTTTAGGAGTCTGATGGAAAAGATAAAGGGGAGTTATACACAAAAAACCATCCGTGCAAGGGTGATAGTTTTTTGAGATTGACAGCTCTTCAGTTGCTGGCGCGTTCCACGTATTCGCCCGATTCGGTGTTGATGCGCACCGTGTCGCCTTCCTTGATGAACAGCGGTACGTTGACGATTAAACCGGTTTCGAGCGTGGCCGGTTTGTTGCCGCCGGATGAAGTATCGCCGCGGACTCCCTGCGGGGTGCTGACCACTTTCAGTTCGACCTTCACCGGCAGTTCGATGCTGATGGGGCTGCCGTCAAAATAGCGCAAGGTGACGGTTTCGCCTTCTTTGAGGTAGCCGACTTTGTCGCCGCTCAACTCTTTAGAAAGATCGACCGTTTCAAAGGTTTCGTTATTCATAAAATGCGCGCCGGCCTCATCGGCGTAGAGGTATTGCGCCGCCTGTTTGGTGACTTCCGCTTCTTCGGCGCGCTCGCCGGATTTAAAAGAATACTCCACCACGCGGCCGGTTATCAGATTCCGCATCTTGGTCTGCATCACGGGTTTGCGTTGCTGCATCCGGACGAATTGCGACCAAAGTATTTCGTGGGGCTGATCGTTGTATAAAACCAAAACGCCCTTTTTTAAATCGGTTAAGTTCATTGGTCGAAAATTAAGTGGAGACGAACGGCAACAGCGCCATGTGCCGCGCGCGCTTTAAAGCTTTGGCCACGCGATGCTGATGCGAGGCGCAGGTGCCGGTTCGTTCGCGGCCGAGGATTTTGGCGTGCGGGGACATAAAACGGCGCAAGAGCTGGATGTTCTTGTAATCCACGGTCGACGTCTTGGTCTGGCAAAAATAGCAGGGTTTAGGTTGAGTGTTGTTGGGGATCATGAATGGAGCTTATTAGCTTGTAGCTTTGTAGTTTGTTAGCTTTAGCGACTGTTTTTAAAAAGGAATGTCTTCGACCTTGATGTCGTCTCCGCCGGTCGGCCCGGGTTTTGCGTTTGACGCTTCGACGTTGACCGTAGGCAGTTCCTCTCGTGGCGCTTCATCGCCACCAGTCGGCCCCGCGGCGCGGCTGCCGCCAGTGCCCGAATCCAGCATAATGAGGTTATCGGCGATGATTTCGGTGCGGGAGCGCTTGGCGCCGTCGTTGCCTTCCCATTGGCGCGTCTGCAGGCGGCCTTCCACAAGTACCCGCCGGCCCTTCTTGAGGTATTGGGCGGCGATTTCCGCGAGTTTCCGCCAGACGACGACGTTATGATATTCCACCTGCTCCACCTTT
The DNA here is from genome assembly GCA_023485925.1 of Patescibacteria group bacterium. GTDB lineage: Bacteria > Patescibacteriota > Doudnabacteria > UBA920 > 2-01-FULL-50-11 > JAMDAJ01. The sequence continues at coordinate 747 of JAMDAJ010000065.1, read as the reverse complement.
TGTCCTTCCTGGTTTTTGTAGATGAAATTCGTGGCAATGGAGAGCGTGGCGACGTTGATGCCGCCGGGGGTGGTGCGGGATTCCGGATCGCGCGTTAACCTCCCGACGATGATGGCTTTGTTGAGGTCCATACATTTAAAATCCAAATTTCAAATGTCGCTACTGGGTCGTTTGACATTTGAACTTTGTCCTTTGAGCTTAATTATTTGGTAAGGTCCTCCTCCAGGGCCTTCTCGATTTGTTTATCCAGGTCGATTTCGATCTTGGGTGAGGATTTTCCGGTTTTCGCCTTTTCGGTCAGGGCTTCGGGAGCGAGAGGGGCTTTCTTCTCTTCCGGTTTTATCCGGGGCTTCGGCGGGCGGCGGCGAATGGCTTTTTGTTCTGCCAAATCTTTAGCCTGGCGGATCAGATCCTCTTCCATATTGATTACCAAATGGCGGATGATGCCGGCGGTGACGCGGATCTTGTGTTCCAACTCGTGCACTTTTTCCGGCGCCAGTTTGAATTGCACCAGCACGTAGAGGCCGTTGCGGGTGCGTTTGATGGGATAGGCGAGTTTTTTGCGGCCCAAATTTTCCACCTTCAAAATCTCACCGTTAGCTTCGGTGACGAAGTCGGTAAGCTGTTTCGTCAAAGCCGGCTCCTCGTTATCCGGAACCGCGGACGATAAAATATACATTAATTCATATTGTGGCATTGCGTATCCTTTCGCAATCGCCCCGCGCATGGGCGAATATGATTAATTGA
>JAMDAJ010000042.1 GCA_023485925.1 Patescibacteria group bacterium | reverse complement strand
TCGGGGGCAGCAACATTTTCTAATCCGGCGAACTTGATGGAAGAAATGAACATCGCCGTTTCCGACGCTAAAAACTTTTCTACTGTGGCAACCGTTTTTAAAGGGTACGATAATTCGCCAGTGACCGTGGATGGGGTTTTGGGCACGGAGTATTCTTCAAGCGCCGATTCGCTGCAAGCAGTGCTGTTGGTGAAGAATGGCCGGTTATATTATTTTTCCGGTCAGTCCGAGCGGTTTTCGGAACTAGTTTCCGGTTTCAAATTCCTGAAATAAAAGGAAGCGGCGGGGTCGAGCCGCCAAAATTAACATCAAAATTTTTATGAACAATGAAATTTTGCCGAAGGCATACCGGTATCTGATCTGGGCGATTGCGGCGGCGGTTTTTGCTCTTATCGCCCTCACCGGCTGGATCGCCATCAACGTGGCCGAGATCGATCAGCAGGTCTACGAGCTGCAGCAGACGCGATAGTAACAATTGACGTTTGACCATTGACAAATTTGCAAAGCCAATTATGTCAAATGTCAATCGTTAATCGTTAAAAATAGAGTTTTTCCATGTCGGAATTTCGCCAAGACATCGTCACGAAGGAGTGGGTTTTGATCGCGCCCACCCGGATCGCCCGGCCGAACGAATTCAAAAAAGAGCCGGCGACTCCCACGAATCTCCCGGAACTGGTTCCGGCCTGCTTTTTCTGCCCGGGGAACGAGGGCAAGACCCCGCCGCAGATAACGGAATTCCGCAAAGGCCGCGATTGGCTCGTACGCGTGGTGCCCAATAAATTCGGCCTTTTGGATCTTAAACACCCTCACGAGGTGCGGGGGAATTTTTATGTGCGGCTGCCCGGTATCGGCTCGCACGAGGTGGTCATTACGCGTTTTCATAATTTGCCAACGGCGTTGCAGCCGGTGGAGCTTGTTGATGCCACTTTGCAGATATTCATCGAACGCCTTCAAGAACTTTCGCAGCACGAGTCGGTGCGTTACGTGCATATCATCCAAAATCACGGGAAGCTGGGTGGCGCATCTTTGGTCCACCCGCATTCGCAGATCTTCGCTATGCCGTTTTCGGGTCCGCACGTGGCGGAGGAATTGCGCGGCTGCCATCATCATTTCGATCTCTTTGACCGTTGTATTTACTGCGATATCATCGAACACGAGATCGCTGAAAAGCGACGAGTGGTTTTAGAAACCGAAAATTTTTTGGTGATCTGCCCTTTTGAAAGCAAAATGCCGTACCAGATGCGCGTTTTGCCAAAAATTCATCAGGCGAATTTTTATCAATTGACCGAAGGGCAACGCCTCGAACTGGCCAAGGTTTTAAAGACGGTGCTGGGCCGGCTCTACTACAAGCTCGGCGATCCGGCGTATAATTATTATATCCACACTATGCCGTTCTCCCGCAGCCAGCACGTGCATCATAACGAGAAAGCGTATCACTGGCATCTTGTGATTATGCCGCGCATTAACGTCTGGGCGGGATTGGAGCTGGGTACGGAAATTTACGTCAATGTCGTGGCGCCGGAGGCGGCGGCGGAATATTTACGGGGAGATTAATATTTTTTTATGAAAAAAAGACTTGTTGTCGCAAACTGGAAAATGAATCCTGAAAGTTTATCGCAGGCGTTTAAACTCGCCGGAGCTTACAAGCCGTCACGGAATAGCCAGCTCGTGGTTTGCCCCCCCGGGGTGTTTTTGCAGCCGCTATCACAGCGATTCGGCCGCAAAATGGCTTTTGGCGGCCAGGACTGTTTGTGGGAACAAGAGGGGGCTTACACCGGCGGGATTTCGCCGGCGCAATTAAGAAGTGCCGGTGCTCGTTATGTTATTTTAGGCCATTCGGAACGGCGGAAATATTTTGCCGAGGACGATAAGATGGTCAACTGCAAACTCCGCGCCGCGCTTGCCGCCGGTTTAACACCCTTTTTATGTTTGGGCGGGGGACTTTCTGCTGGCGTTTCCGAAAGCAAACTCAAAATCGCCATCCGTCGGCAATTCCGCGCGGCTGTCGGCGGTTTGAAGTCCTTGAGCAGGACCGTTTTGGTTTTTGAACCGGCGTACGCCATCAGCACTTTCGGCGGCAAGCGCGTCAGCGCTGACGAAGTCGCGGGCATGGCCGGGTTTTTGCGGCGGCTGGCCACGCAGCGTTTTGGCTCCCGGGTCGCGGCAGTATCCGTGCTTTATGGCGGCAGTGTGGACAAAGCGACTTTTAAATCTTATCGCGTTTTCGGGCGGATTGACGGTTTCTTGGTCGGCGGCGCGAGTTTAAGACCGGACGAATTCAAACGGATCCTTCAGGAATTTGATATTTAATTTTTCGACATATGATATACATCGCATCCGACCAGTCCGGGTTTGAGATGAAAGAAGGCATCAAAGAATATCTCGCGCTTCGTGGGTATAAACTTAAGGACCTCGGCCCCGAAAAAAAAGAGCGGCAACCCTATCCGGAATGCGCGCGGGCCGTTGCGGAGCACGTGGCGGAAGAATTGAATTCGCGCGGCATCCTGGTTTCCGGTACCGGCGCTGGCATGGCCATCGCGGCCAACAAGATAAAAAAAATCCACGCCTCCGTGGTTTGGAGCGAGGAGCTGGCGGAAAAAACCCGGATGGAAGACAATTCCAACGTTCTTTGCCTGCCTTCGAACTTCATTGCCTTGGAATTGGCTAAGAACATCGTGGGCACCTGGCTTTCCACCTCTTTTTCCGGCATCGATTATTTTGTGGAGTGCAATAAGATGATTTCAGACATCGAAAATGGCAAATAAACGTTATGACGTCGTTACGGTTGGCGATTGCAAGGCTGACCAGTTTTTGAAACTCGACAGGTTCAAAATTTTTTCCGGGCCGGGCGGCCGGAAATTTTTGGGCCTGGCTTACGCCCAGAAACTTTCAGTTTCGGAATTCGGCGCGTTCTCCGGCGGCAACGCGCTCAATGCCGCCGTGAATTTTTCCCGGCTGGGCCTACGCGCGGCGGTCGCAACCGTGCTCGGCGACGATCATGAGGCCGAGCATATTCTGGAAGTGATGCGCAGAGAAAAAATTGGCATGGGGTTGGTGGTGCGGCAAAGAGGCACCGTCACTGATAAAACCGTCATCATCGTGACTGGTGGCGAACGGACGATTTTGGGATATCATGACGAAAAAAATTACCGACGGCTTCCTCAACTCCGATCTACTTGGGTATATCTCACCTCACTCGGGCAAGAATACAAACCGGTTTACGACCGCATCTATGCAAACCGGCGGGCTGGGGATTTTCGGTTGGCTTTTAATCCCGGTTCACGGCAACTGGTAAGCGCGCGTTCGGCAGTTATCAAGTTGCTTGGGGCGACTGATCTGCTATTTCTGAATCTGGAGGAGGCGCAGAAGCTCTCGGGACTTGCCACCGTCGCGCCTAGGCCGCTATTAAAAAAATTATACGACTTCGGCGCTGGTGTTCCGGTCATCACTGACGGGGGCAGGGGGGCTTACGTTTTTTCTTCCGGGAAATTTTTGCGCATTTCCGCTTTTCCGGCTAAGCGCGTGGACTCAACCGGCGCGGGAGATGCTTTTGCTTCCGGTTTTACCGCCGCGGTCGCATTCGGCCAAACAGTCGAAGAAGCGCTGCGCTGGGGTAGTGTTTCGGCCGCGGGCGAGATTGGGCATATCGGCGTTCACACCGGGCTTCCCGAGAAATTCCGGATTTTAGCTCTACTCAAAAGCAAGCCCGGCTATCGGCCACGGAAGATATAGAATCTAAAAATACTCCAAACCGGCCATGATTGCCGGTTTTTTTGCAAAATCCTTGCAAATATTTTATAATAATCTCAAAGAATTTAACTTTTTTAGAAACAAAAAACTTATGAAAATCGGGAAAATTCGAGTGGGTATCAACGGCTTCGGCCGCATCGGCCGGGCGGCGTTTAAGATTGCCCAAACTAAGGAAACCGCGCAGGTGGTCGCCATAAACGATTTGATGGACATCGAGACTTTAGCTCATCTTCTAAAATACGATTCAGTTTATCGCGGTTTTGCCCCAAAAGTCGGGTTTGGGGACAAGCATATCACCGTTGCCGGCCGGAAAATCCCTGTGTTCGCTGAGAAAGACCCCACGTTAATTCCATGGAAATCGCAAAAGGTTGACGTGGTTTTGGAATGTACGGGTCGTTTTGTAAAAGATGGACTGGCCCGGGCTCATCTTCAAGCCGGGGCGAAACGCGTCATCATCTCCGCGCCGGTGAAAAGCGGTGAAGTGGAAATGATTTTGCTTGGGGTGAACGAAAAACAATATAAGCGCCAAGACGTGATTTCCTGCGCCTCCTGCACCACGAATTCCGTGGCGCCGGTAGCCGCGATTTTGGAACAGAATTTTGGCATCGCCAAAGGGTTCGTCACCACCGTGCACGCCTATACCGCCGAACAGAATTTGGTGGACGGGCCGCCGCCGGCTTTGAAAAAAGATCTGCGCCGCGCGCGGGCGGCTGGTCTCAATATCATTCCCACCACTTCCGGTGTCGCTTCCGCCGCCGCTTTAGCCGTGCCGATATTATCCGGAAAGTTCGACGGGATGGCGCTACGCGTGCCGGTCGCGACCGGGTCGATTTCCGATTTCACGGTGGTCGTCAAGAAACAAACCACAGCGGAGGCGGTCAACGCCGCCTTTGCGGCCTACGCTAAAAAATTCCCGAAAATTTTGGAAGTGGCCACGGACCCCATCGTCTCTTCCGATATCATCGGCAACCCGCATTCGGCTATCGTTGACTCGGCGTTAACAAAAATCATCGGCGGCGATTTGGTGAAAGTTTACGCCTGGTACGACAACGAGTGGGGTTACGCCAACCGGCTGGTGGAGGAAGTGAATTTGGTGATGAGTTGACGTGAATCCTTGTTACCCAAGCTTGTTGAAGGTCAGATAAGTATATGATTTTGTGCTCGTTAGAAAAAGCTGATGTCAAAAACAAAACCGTGCTGTTGCGGGCGGATTTGGATTTGCCGTTGGAAGAGAGGAATGGGCAAATGGCTGTCGCCGACGATTTTCGCCTTCAGCATGCCCTGCCGACCATTAAACATCTTTTATCCAATCAATGCAAAGTCGTCATCATCGCACACCTCGACCGGCCAAAAACCTGGGACAAGGAAAAGTCATTGCAGCCGGTGGCGGAGCATCTGGCCGGGATACTCAAGTACAAATTTATGGCTTTGGATAAAACCACCGCGAAGTTCTACG
>JAMDAJ010000049.1 GCA_023485925.1 Patescibacteria group bacterium | reverse complement strand
CTCGTCGGCAAATATAAGCACACGGCGAAGATCGGCCGCACGCATACCCAGCACGGCATCCCCTCTGTCGTAGGCCTTCTCCGGTTCGAGGCCGTGAGCCATCAGGACCGTCTTGACTTGGCCTGAGTTGGTGATGCCGCAGGTGAGGTTGAGATTGCGGGCGATTTGCTGTTCGTCAACGCGCAATCCTTCGACGATGGCCGTCATGCGGTAGAGCATGAAGGCAACGAGCTGGAAGCTGTCTTCCACCACGATGCGTTCGGGTCCGGAGTGGGAAATGTCGCGTTCCCACCATGTGACGATGTTTTCCAGTTCCGCGCCGGCGTTGTGCCGTACCACTCGGGCCAGACCGGTGACATTCTCGGAGCGGTCGGTGTTCTGCTTGTGAGGGGAGTGACTGGAACCCTTGCGTCCTTTGCCGAACGGTTCCGACATCTCCCGGACTTCCGTTTGGGCGCCGAGCCGGATATTGACCGCGATGTTTTCGAGCAGAGCGGCGATTACCGCCAGTTCGTTCATGACGCGGGCCAGACGATCGCGCAGAATGATCTGGCCACAGACCCTGACCGGCTTGAGGTTGAGCAGTTTAAGCGCTTTGGCCTCAACGGTTGGGGTCAGTCCGTTGTCATAGGTGCCAACAAGTCCGCGCACTTTGCCGAAGCGAATATGCTCGATGGTCCTCCGCCAACTGTTCCGAGCGTTGGTGATCATGTCGTACCACCACAGGAAGTACAGGCCTACGACAGAGGGGATGCCGTGCTGGGTATGCGTGCGGCCGATCTTCGCCGTGTGCTTATATTTGCCGACGAGCACGCGTAAGGCAATGCGCAGGGCATCAAGGTATTTGGAAATCACCTCGCCGGCCTGCCAGATGGTCATAAAGAACGCCGGCTCGGTGGTGTCGGTGGAAGTGGTGATTTCGTGGAAGTAGCGACGGAGGTCCTCCGGCAGGCGTTCTCGCACTGCGTCCACGAAAGACTGCACGTCGTGGCCAGTGCCGGTTTCGGGGTTGGTTTCGATCCACAAGGCCCGCTCGGCGATTGTGGCGATAGGCACCTCGACCAAAGCGGTTTTGATTCGCTCGGTCACGCTAGAGGGAATCTGTCCCACTTCTTCTCGAGCTTGGCAGACGGCTAGCTCGACCGCTAGCCAGTTGCGGTATTTGGTTTCTTCAGAGAATACCGCGGTTATGTCCGGCCGCGTGTATCGTTTGATCATGCAAAGTCCTCCCTGTTCTTTGAAGTTTTGTGCTGAATCAGAAATCCGATTCCCACTACTATCGCAGATTTTTGGAGTTTTTACAAGTCGCCAAAAAATCGTGCCAGCTGTAAAAAAAATCCTCAAAAAATGTTTTGAGGATCGGGCGAGGAGGGTGCTAGTATGCAGTCTAAAATTTTTCAGGTCGGTTCATCTTTGGCCGCGGGAGTGTGGCCGCCGACTTCTTCCAGAACGGCGCGGACTTTCTCGGCGATCTCTTCGGTAGTGAGGTACGCTTTGACGATGTATCCTTGGATATTCAGCGAGTTGGCTCGGTTGATGTCTTCTTGTCCGAAAAGATTGGTGAGAACAATTACCGGCGTGCGGGCGACTGTCGGATTATCGTGATTGCGGATCCTCATCAACACTTCAAAACCGTCCATCTTGGGGATCATCAGGTCCAATAGCACCAGATCGGGATTTTTCCCCTCGATCAACTCCATGGCGGTTTTGCCGTTATCGGCATCGATGACTTGGAAGCCCTTGGTTTTGAGTTTTTTTACCAAGATGCCTTGCATCGCCAAATCGTCCTCTACCACGAGGATGGTTTTTGTCAGCGAGGGAGAAGCTGCTGTGTTATTAGGATTTTTCGCCATTTTTTTCTATTCGAAGCGGTTGTATTTATTATACCACGTTTGAGATATATTTCAAAATGATCTATAATAATGATAAGATTTTGATCGCGAACAAAGCAAGAATTTTTATGAATTTTTCTGTGAGAAGCCAAGCCGTTTTTTTTCGGCGTGGCGTGGGGAGGAATAACATATGGTGGGTGCAAAAAGCGGTTTTTCCCGTCGTTCGCGCGCTATTTTTTCTTCTTACGCGAACCCGCATCCAAGGGAAAGCGTCGGCGCGGCGGATCGAGTCGGGGCCTGTGATAATCATCGCAAACCACAAAAGTTATCTGGACCCGCTCTTGGTGGGTTTGTGTTTTCCTTACCGTTCCCGGCTGTATCCTTTCCGTTTCATTGGTCGGGATTCGCTATTTGAAAATAGGGTTCGAAGATTTTTCTTCGGTTCTTTTGGCGGTTTTCCCGCCCTGGCCGGCACCGGCTTAACTAATTCTTTACGGCTGCCGGAGGAGATCTTGTCGAGTGGCGGAAGTCTGGTGTTCTTTCCGGAAGGCAAACGGGTGTTCGAACAAAATTTGGGCGAGTTCAAGATCGGGATTGCCAAGCTGGCGGGCGATGTTTTCGCAAGTGCCAATCTTGCCCATTGCCATCGCCGGTGCCGGGGGGGCGGGCCGTTGGGGTTTGCTTTACAAACGGCTGCGGATAAATATCCGGATCGGTCAGCCGTTCACTTTTGCGGCTTTAGGTCTTGGATCTGACGATGCCGCCTTGCCCCAGGTCCTGGCCGCTATCAAGGCGCGGATCGAAGAGCTTTATCTGCCGTTGCAGGCCGAGCGGTTCAAGCCTGCGGCCGCCGAGGTCTCGGCCGAATTCCCCGGTCTAAGAACGCACAGCCATTTTGTAAAAACCGTTCGTATTGCAACCGTGCCTTTCTTGAACGTTTTGCCGCCGCGATTATTGCAGTCGATGGTTCGCTGCGCCAGTCCTTACGGGCGCAAAGTTATCGCCCGGCCCGGCACCAGCCATTCTTTGGAAGAGATGTATACTAAGACAAAGGCGATTTCCAGCCGCGGGCTGCATGCGGCGGCGGATTATTTTTTTCACAATTTCGTTTCCCAGCCCAAAGCCGTGCAGAACCGATTGAAGATCGTGGAAAATCTTTTGGAATCGCAATTCCGCCGTTTGGCGGCGACCGGCGCGCCGATGCGAGCTCTGAATCTGGGCGGCGGTTCTTCCCGCGCGGTCATTCAAACTCTGGCGCGTTTGTCCGCCACCCAGCCGCTGCAATTGAGCGTGACCACGATCGACAAGGATATTTCCGCTTTGGACCTTGGGCGCAAGCTCGCCGCTGAATACGGCGTCAGTTCTTATTTTCAGTGGGTGGAAGGCAACGTAAAAAATTTGTCATCGCTCATTGCTCCCCAGAGCGTGGAACTGGTAGAGATGGTGGGGCTACTGGATTATTTCAACCTCGAAACCGCCGCCAGTTTGCTGTCCAATATCCAACGGGTGATGGTTCCGGGCGGGGTATTCGTCACCGCCAATGTCACGCCTAATTCCGAAGTGCGTTTTGTGCGAAATGTGGGGTGGCCCCAAATGCATTATAAAACTGAAGATGAATTGCGCTCGTTGCTTAGAACCGCGGGTTTTGATCTCGGAACGTTACAGTGTTTTCAAGAGCCGATGGGCGTTCATTTGGTCTGCTTGATAAAAAAATAGCGGGTTTTCGGGTTTGTCGCCCTTGGTCGACAAATCCGTGTTTTTCAAATTCGACCCTTGCCGGATGATCTGGCAACGGACGAGCAAAACAAACATATGGTAGAAATTTTCGCAAAAATTGGATTGATCAACGGGATTGTGGCGCTGTTTTTGGCCGGACAGATCTTTTTTCGCACCAAATTGTCGAAAGCCAAAATCGCTTTTATTTTTTTGACCTTCTCCATCGCTTTTTGGTCTTTTGGCTACTGGCAGTGGCTTTCTTCCACCAACGAGATCTCGGCATTTGTCTGGGTGAAGTTGTTCACCCTGGGTTCTATTATGATCCCGTTGTTCTATTTTTGTTGGGTAGTGTGTTTACTCAATCTTAGCTCGCAGTTCCGCCGTCTATTGATTTTTATCGCGTTCGTGGGTTTTACCCTGGTTCTCAATACTTTCTTTACGACCACCGTCGTCTCGGGCCTGCAGCAAAAATTGGTTTTTCCGTATTGGCCGGTACCGGGATTCCTTTACCTTTTCTACGTGCTCGCGCTCTACCTCGGTCTGGTGTTCACCGGACTGGTAGTTTTGATAAGAGAATTTTTTTCGAGCCGCGATCCTTTGCTCCGCTCCCAGATCGCCTTCGTGTTTTGGGGCTCGCTTATCGGCTTTGGCGGCGGCATTTCGAATTTTTTTCTCTGGTATGATATTTTGGTTCCCCCTTACTTTAACTTTTTGGTTTCCGTCGGCTTGATAATGTTCTATTACGCGGCCTCCCGGGCACGGCTGTTCAATATCAAGGTGGTAGCCACGGAATTTTTTGTGTATCTGCTTTGGACCGCTATCCTCATCCGGTTGATATTCGCTGCCACCTTGCAGGATTACGTCATCGATGGCATCGTGCTGGTTTTGGTGACCATCGTGGGCGGACTCTTGACGAGAAGCGTGCAGCGAGAAGTGGCGGTGCGCGAGCAGCTGGAAGTTTTGACGCGCGATCTGGAGGCGGCAAACAAGAAATTAGTGGCGCTCGATAAAGCCCGGGCGGAATTCATTACGCTCGCTAGCCATCAACTGCGGACCCCCCCCGCCACGATGCGCTGGTATTTAGCCGCGATTTTGGACGGTGATTTTGGCGCGCTTTCTTCCGAGCTAAAAGATGCGTTAAGTAAAACGCAAGCGACCAACAATTCCCTCATCGCCTTGATCGAAGACCTGCTGAATGTTTCCCGCATTGAACGGGGCAAACTGGAATTTGACTTCGGACCCACCGATCTGCTTCAGATCACTGAAACGACGGTGACCCAGCTATTGCCGCTGGCCCAGTTAGCCAAGCTCAAGCTGGTTTTTAAAAAACCCCGGCGGAAGCTGCCAAGTATCATCGCCGACAAGGAAAAGGTTCGTCAGGTCATCAATAACCTTATCGACAACGCCATCAAGTACACGAAGAATGGGAGTATTACGGTGGAGCTTGATAGCGACGCGCGCAACGTATTTGTGCGGGTGCGCGACACCGGCATGGGTTTAAAGCCGGAGGACAAAAAATCGATTTTTGAAAAGTACGGGCGGGGCACGAATTCCCGAGGCCAGAGCATGGGGCTGGGTTTGGGCCTGTACGTGGCAAAACTCATCATCGCGCAGCACGGCGGCGAATTGGGAGCGGAGAGCGACGGGCCGGATAAGGGGTCGATATTCTATTT
>JAMDAJ010000043.1:1785-5553 GCA_023485925.1 Patescibacteria group bacterium | reverse complement strand
ATAAAACCAAACACCGAAGCCAATAAAATTCCAAAGTTCCGCAGCCCCGACGTCAGCCGCTGCAGCGTTTCAATCAGGCCCTGGCTGTCTTCGTAATTGATTTTGGCGATGAGAGTTTCGAACCGGGAATTTTGGATTTTTTGGATGACCACAGGATAAAGCGAAAGCTCCTTGGCTGTGACCACCAAAGAGGGCTGCAAGGGATTTTGCTCCAGCTCCTCCAAACCTTTCTGGATGGCGGGGTCGTCGGCGTGCTTGGCTTTGAAATCGGCCAGCGCTTGATCGGCCGAAATATAGCGGATGGATTTGACCTCTTCCAATTTTTCGAATTCCGCTTTTACGTCCATTATCTTCACTTCGGGGACAGAGGCGTCAAAGAACAAGCTCACGTCCACGCGGTCGCGCAGATCCGCCGCCGCCGTTGCCGCCAGCTGATTTAAAACCAAAATAGAACTCGTCACCACCAAACTCACGGCCATCACCACGATGGCGGTCGCCGAAAGCCAGCGATAACGCCAGAGGTTCAGAAACCCGTATTTTATTATGCGTGAAAATGTGACGCCAACCGGCATATGAACTTAGCAAAATTACTTTTCAAATGGACAAATCTGTTTTTTATTTTCAGGACTTACGGGATTGAGCCAAGTTAGAGGAAAAACCGAGCATTCGAGCGATACGTAGCAGGTCTACGTGGAGCGAGGAGCGGAGGTTTTGACAAATAAATTGGCCAATCCCTCGGGGTCCCCCAAGCGGAGCTTGGGGTGGGAATCCCTTGTGGTGATGTCGCCTGTAAGGTCGGGCTTTGCCCGACCGCATGGCGGCAAACCCGTAAGTCCTGCTAAATCACGTACTTGCTGTTTTGTTTATCGTGTACAATTTTCCCGCCGTCCAAAGTGACCACACGGCGCTTAATGCGGTCTACGATATCGGCGGCATGCGTGGCCAAAAGCACGGTGGTGCCGAACTGATTGATCTTCAAAAGCAGCTGCAGAATGTCCCAGGCATTACCGTCGTCCAGATTGCCGGTGGGCTCATCGGCGATGAGCAAAACCGGCTTGTGCGCCAAAGCTCGGGCGATGGCGATGCGCTGCTTTTCGCCACCCGAAAGCTCGTTCGGAAAAGCGCCGGCCTTATCTTTCAAACCTACCAGGTCCAAAATTTTGGGGACATCCCGCTCGATGACCGCGTTTTCGACCCCGCCCACTTCCATGGCAAAAGCCACGTTCTCCGCGGCCGTCCGCGCGGGCAGCAACTTGATGTCCTGATAAACCACGCCGATCTTGCGCCGGAGATAAAACGCCTCGTTCGCCCTGACCTGCGCGATGTTCTGGCCTTCGATGAGAATTTCACCTGTATCCGGCCGCTCTTCCAGGGTGATAAGACTCAACAACGTGGATTTACCGGCACCGGATTTCCCGACGATCGAAATGAATTCCCCCTGGCTGATCTCAAAATCAATGTCGGATAATGCTACGATCTGACCGTTTTTGTAAGTTTTACTGACTTGTTTAAATTTTATCATTTTGGTTTCGGCTTGATGCCTACTTTGACTGCTTCTCGAGATACGCCGCGACGAATTCTTCCAAATCCCCGTCAAAGACACTTTCCGGGTCAGTGCTTTCCAGATTTGTCCGGTGGTCCTTGACCAGCTTGTACGGGTGGATGGTGTAAGAGCGGATCTGGTTCCCCCACTCGGCGGAATGAAATTCCCCGCGGATCTGCAATTTCTCCTGTTGCCGCCGCTCCTCTTCCAAAAGTTTGAGTTTCCCCTGCAAAATTTTCATGGCCTGCGTTTTATTCTGCACCTGCGAGCGTTCGTTCTGAATGGAAACTTTGATGCCGGTGGGAATGTGCGTGAGGCGAACGGCCGAGTACGTAGTGTTCACGCTCTGCCCGCCGTGCCCGCTGGCCGTGGACACTTCGATCTTGAGGTCTTTGGGGTCGATCTTTGATTCCTCGTCTTCGGCAAGCTCCGGTAGAACTTCGACCAAGGCAAAACTGGTTTCCCGCGTATGCGCGGGGTTGAAAGGTGAAAGCCGGATAAGCCGGTGCACGCCCGCCTCGCTTTTAAAATGCCCAAAAGCGTAAGGACCGGCCACCTTCACGACGGCGCTTTTGATGCCGGCTTCGCTGCCGACCGTGCGGTTTATGATTTCGGTCGTATAACCGCTTTTCTCGGCATACCGCAGATACATCCGAAGTAATATCTCCGCCCAATCCTGGGCGTCGGTGCCGCCCGCGCCGGAATGCAAAGAAACGAGCGCATTGTGGTCATCGTAAGGCCCGGAGAGTAAAACTTCCAGACGGAAAGTGTTGAATCTTTTCTCGAGCGCAAAAAGCTGAGCGGTCAGTTCTTTTTCGGTTTCAATATCGCCTTGCTTTTCGGTCATCTCCGCAAGCTGTGCCAGGTCGGCAATCTCCTTCTCCAGCGCTTCCCAGCCGTTAACGGCATTTTGCAAGCTATTTAAATCTTTTGAAACTTGCGTCGCGGTCTTACGGTCATCCCAAAAAGCCGGACTACCCATCCGGTCGGCTAGCTCCCCGATTTTTTGGCGCTTTTGAGGCAGGTCAAAGATGCTCCTTCAAGGCCTGCATTCGAGCCTTTAGCGATTTGAGTTCGCCAGAATGATTTTCCATGGGGTGATTATACCACGTTTTTCAAGCAAAGAAAAAACAGCCGTCCGAAGAGGCTGTCTGTGGTTAACCTTCTAAAATCTTCATATCCTTTTCTTTCTGTTTCACTTTCTCGTCCTGGCCGCGGCGCGCAAAAACGTAATCGCCTAAATTCACGCGGGCGTGCTTGAGCAGATTAGGATAGATCTTTTCCAATAGCCTAAATTTCTCCTGCTCGATATAGCGATAATTCGGATGGCCTTCGGGAATGGAACGAAGCTCCGTTTCCCAAAAAAACTGCCGCAGGTTCTGATACTGCATAAAGCGGATGCGATGCGCGAGACAGACGGCGTATTGAGCCAGCTCCGGATCGTGTTTCGCAATTTTTTCGTAGAGCGCCTCAACTTTACCGAGGGCCGTCTGATAAGGCGCGGCAAACCCGCTTTCCAATAGTTCCGGCGGGGTATAAAACCCGTGGTGCGGAGAAAATCTTTGGCGCTGCTGCGTGTGCATGCGGTGGCGGTGCAAGTCGCGCCAGCCGCCGATATCCATGACGATCTCGAAACGGACGAAAACGTTCTCAAAAGCCCGAGGCACTTTATACCACCGCGCCTTGCGCGCGGCAAAAAATTCTTCGAACATCAAGCCGCGCTTTTTCGCCTCGGTGTTCTTCACTTTTTCCAGGAGCGTCGCCCAATTCTCGTGGGTCTGCGGATACAGCAGCGCGGCAAGGATCTTCTCCTCCCCTTCCGGATCGTATTCCAGCAGCTTTACCATCGCGCTCCGGGCCGGCTCGACGGAGAACTCCATTGCTAATTTTTCCGCGGACCGGAAAGCCAGGGTGTGTTTTTTCTGCAGATATTCTTGATATTCTTTTGTCGCCTCCGCTTCGGTCCGATAGAGGAAAGCCGGAATAACCTTATCCAATTCCTGCTTGGCCGCGTATGCCGCCCAACGCAACTCGCCAAGCGGATGCGTTTTGGCGCGATTCACCGAATATTCAAAGGCCTGGCCGTTGCCGAAAAAAGCCACCTGCGAAAGCGTCGCGGCCGGGAGTAAACCGCGCAACGTGTCGAAAGCTTTGGTCTTCACGGACAGCGGCGGCTCGGCCGGATATTTTTTGGCGAAATATTCCGTGACTTTCGGCAAAAGTTC
>JAMDAJ010000043.1:0-1775 GCA_023485925.1 Patescibacteria group bacterium | reverse complement strand
GATTGAATCCATCGTAAACTCGTATTCCGAAGCAAGGCCCAAGCTTTCGAGCATCGGGTCGCGATAATACCGGTACCGGCCCCCGATCTTTTTGGAATAATCCACGTAGCGGGTGGATTTTTCCAAAGGCGCAAGGCCGATGCGCTGATCTTCCAAAAATTTGATGGCCACCTGCGAAAGTCCCGAGAACACCAGATGTGTGCCTCCCATCTGGGCAATGGAATCGTCGCCGTATTGCGCAAGCCACCGCAGGTAAAAGTTCCGGGCTTTGGGGTTCAAGAACAGTTTTTCGATGGGATGCTTATGCAAAAATTCTATAAAGTCGGCGACGCCTTGAGAAACCGATTGTTTTTCCGCCCACTCCGCATCCGTTTCCTTTTCCTCCCTTGCCGGCGACAAGAAAGGGTTCAAAAATTCCTTCAAGAAGATCATCCGCAGATCGTCCTTGGCGCGGGAAGTTCGGGAACACAAAGCGCCCACCAGTTCCGGCGAGAAGATCATCGGCACGTAAGCGTTTTGGTCGAGATTGGAAAAAAATGGCCGCAAAACCCGCTGCTCTTCGGAAGTATAGGCGTCTTTTGAAAAAGGCGGCGCGAAATTTTGGATGTCCATCTCTTTATTCATCATTCAATGTTATTTCCCTCCCTTGTCTCCGCGTATGCATACATGGAGACAAGGGACCGGGTTCATAAAATCTTTTTGACTTCTTTCCAGATCATTTCCGCAATCACCTTTGGAGGGAGCATAACGCCGTCTGACACACATTCCAAAAGTACGCAGCGGGGAAAAGTGCGCGCGATATCTAGATAAGCGTGTTCCGCCGCTTGAAGGTGGCCAAAATCGGCTTCGTGCAGATCGCGCTTCTTCCCATTAACGTAGGCGCGGCTAGCAACATTTTTTTTATCGACTAGCAACTGCGCAATTTTAGCCGGAACATGGAGAACCAAGGTCAAGTCCGCTCGCGGCAATCCGAGGATGCCAAATTCCAGACTGTCGAGCCAACGATAGAATTGCCGCCTTGCTGCAGCGGCGCGTATCTTACCGCCCTGGTGCCCGGCGTTCGTGGTCACGTAACGGTTGGAGACGATTACTCGACCCTCTTCCAGCCACTGGCACAATTTTTGTCGTGCGTCAAAACGATCAACAGCATAAAGAAGCGAGGCTTGATAAGCGCCGATTTTCCCGTATTTGCCGTTCAAATACTCCTCAAGGGGACCGGCTGACTTTTTACCATACTGCGGAAAATCAGCGACCGCGACCTTGCGCGATTGTTTTCTAAGACGGGCGGCGAGCAACCGGGTTTGTGTTGCTTTTCCGCTGCCGTCAATCCCTTCAATAACAATGAATTTTCCTCGCATTTTTCAGGTGTTTCTTTTTTTACTCTATACAAACTACTATAGATTTCCGTACGTACGGAAATCTATAGTTGCCAAAAATCACTTCGCTTCTTGATTTAGCTTATGTGCTTCCTCTTCCAAAAGTTCGTCAATGGTACGTTTTAGCGCCGCGACGTCCTTGTCATTGATGACTTCCACGTCAGCCATTGCCGCAACTTTTTTTAGCTGCTGCGCATTCGGGTCGCTGGAATTTTCTTCTTGCTCTTTTCTTTCGAACTCCTCCAAACTTCTGATGTCGCCGCCGCGCTCGCGGGAAACTAGCCGCGCAAACCGCAAGGCAATGGGCGCATCAACCAGCCACACACGGAACTTAGGATTGCCTTTTAACACCTCCACTTCGGCAGGGTTCCGGATACTGGTAATGACCACTTTATCTTC
>JAMDAJ010000050.1 GCA_023485925.1 Patescibacteria group bacterium | reverse complement strand
CATTTTTAAAAGTTTCGGTGGCGGTGGCGTATTCGTATCCCGAAAACAAGTTTTTGGTCTTCGATGAAAAAACCGTTCATAAGCTGGGCGAGCTATTGGCCGATGCCGATCTGGTCATCGGCTATAATATCATCAATTTTGATTATGAAGTCCTACGGCCATATTTAAATTACGACCTCAAAACGCTTCCCACCCTGGATATGCTTTTGGAAGTTGAAAAGATTCTGGGGCACCGCGTGGGTCTGGACTCCATCGCGGAAGCAACGCTCGGCGGCGGCAAGATCGCTTCCGGCTTGGACGCTATTCGATTTTGGAGGAATGGGGAATTGGACAAGTTGAAAGAGTATTGCGTTTCCGACGTCAAGATCACGCGCGACATTTACAATTACGTAAAACAGAACCAGAAACTTTTCTACAAGGATTTTTTCACCAAGAAGGAATTCCGCATCGTTTTTCCGGAAGCGACCGAAAAGACGGACAAACAAAGACAGGTGAGTCTGTTCTGAATTTAGATTTCGGATCGCGGATTTTAGATTTTTTGGCGGACTGGTCGCGGTTCAGAACTGTTAGTTTAATTACTCCCATTTTTGTCGGCCGTTAAAATCGGTAGTATACGCTTTTGCAAGTCTAGAGAGGGGGGACATTTAAAGGTTTGATCATGTCGAAATTAAACAAAGCGATGGTTTCCAGTACCATTGTGCTTGCGACGGCAGGAGGGCTCGTTTATTTTTTTCTCGTCCCGGCCTTTGCGGGGCAAGTCCCGATTCCGTCCGAGATCCGTTTGGGGGCCTATGCTTTGCGGTTTTACAGCTTGGCGGTGCTCGCCGGCATTTTGGCGGCGTTTTTTGTGGCGCGAAAATTCACCTCGCGCTTCGCTGTTCCTGAAGGCGACCTGGAAAATTTATTCCTCCTTTCCATATTGTTCGGGCTGGTCGGCGCGCGCATGCACCACGTGCTTTCGGCATGGAGCGTGTACGCGGCCTATCCCGCGATGATCTGGCAGTTTTGGCGCGGAGGATTGGGCTTCTTCGGGGGGATTTTGGGAGCCATTTCGGCCGTTGCGATTTACAGCCGGGTGAAGAAGCTGGATTTTTGGAAAGTTTGCGACCTTTTGGCCGTGGTCGCGCCGCTCGGGCAGGCCATCGGCCGCTTGGGGAATTTTTTCAACCAGGAAGCTTACGGTTTGCCCACCAGTTTGCCGTGGAAAATGTTCATAGACTTTGGGCACCGACTGCCGGTTTACTGGTCAAATGATTTTTTCCATCCGGTGTTCCTTTATGAGTCGCTACTGGATCTTGGGATTTTTTGTCTAATGTTGCATCTGGCCCGAAAAAAATCGTCGCGGCCCGGTTTACTTCTTGCCTGTTATCTGATTTTGTATTCCCTGGTGAGATATTTTTTGGAGCCGTTTCGGGCCGACGCGAATTTATTTTACGGTTTTTATTCCAACCAGCTACTCGGTTTGATTTTTTTACTTGTCGGGCTCGGGATATATATCGCTTCATTCGCACGAAAATGGAATACTCGCTCGAGCTCGTAGCATGTTGTGAAAATCTTTTAAAAATGGTATAGTTGTAGCTGCATTTGCCAGAAATTTTAGCTATGTCCAAGCCGACGCTATCTTTTTTCTTGAGCGCGATTTTTGCGGCCTTCCTGATTTTTGCTTCGTCTTCGGGCCGGACTTTGGCCTATTATTTACTCGGTTTCGCAGTACTCTGCGCGTTGCTTGATTATTTTCTTTACCGCAGGCAGCTTACCAGTTTTTCGGGATTGACTTTTCTTCTCTACGGGGTTTTATGGATAGCGGCGAGTTTTGGGTTCATGGCTTTGGCTTCGGGCGCTTTTTGGCGCGTCGTGTTCGCCTTGCTCCTCGCTTTTGGTTTTTGGCGATTGCATTGGGAACTGCAACCCTTTGGGTACTCGCATGTTTTGGACAACCTGTTTTTTATTTCGGTTTTTGGGATTTATCTTTCTGTCTGGGCCGCGAATTTTTATTTTACGCCCGCGTGGTGGCTCGTGATGTGTGCCGTGTTCGTTTGCTCATGGCTGTTCTTTTGGACTGGGTTACACTCCGCTGAGGCACCTTTTCGCTCCAAAATTCTTTATTGCCTGCTGCTGGCGTTCGTGCTTACCGAGCTTGCTTGGGCGATGCTGTTTTTACCGGTGCATTTTTTGCCAGCTGCCATTGTGTTCTCCGTAGTGTTTTATTGTTTATGGATGCTATCGCGGTTCCATCTGCAAAAAAATCTCTCGCGGGAGAAGATAATTTTTTACACTGCTTTCGGAGCGGCAGTCGTGATTGTGACTTTGATCGCTACCGCGTGGACACCTAAGTTATAACAATGCCCGAGCAAAATTTTTGGAAAAAAGAAATCAAGCTGACCCGCGCTTTTTTGGCGGTGGCGCTCGTTGTGGCGTTCGTATTTTCGGGGCTGGCTTCGGGGGTGTTTTTGAATTATGTCTTTCCTTACCTCACCTCGATCCCGGTGCTGCGCCTCATCAATCCGCGCCTGCCCGTAGTGGTGAACAAGACCGAACAGGTGATTTTGAATGACAACGTGAACACGCGGGCGCTTTACGAACGCCTCAAGGCCGTGACGGTCGCCGTTGCGAGTTATCCGCAAGGCACGGATCCTTTGAGTCGCGCATATTCGGCGCCGAGGGTCAGCCAGGGAATCGTGGTCACCTCGGACGGTTTGATTTTTACCACCAAATCCGCGGTCGGTAGTGAAAAAAATACGCTTTATGCTGTCACGAGCGCCGGAACCGCTTACCCCGCGAAGCTTTTGGCTTTTGACCCCAATTCGAGTTTGGCCGTTTTGAAGATAGATGCTACGAGTATGCCGGTGTTATCATTCCTTTCTTCCGGCGAGCTTTCAGTGGGGGATAAACTTGTTGCGGTCGGTGGAAGCTTTAGTTCCTATGACCAGCCGGCGGCGGTAACCTGGGTGAGCCGTCTGCCCAGCATGATTACCGATTATTCGCGCGTGCTTTTTTCGGAAAGCGTGAGTGAGGAACTTAGCGTGGCGCCGGCTCTTTCTGGGGAACTTGTCGGTTCGGGCTTGGTTAATCAGGACGGGAAACTGGTGGGACTACTTACCAATGAGGGGATTTTACCCGGCGAATATCTGCAGGATTCTCTGCACGCTTACTTACGGCAGCAAAATCTTGTCCGTGTTGCTTTAGGGGTGCACTATCTCAAGATAACCGGGTCGATGGCGCCGATTTTAAAGTTGCCTGCGACCGCGGGTGTGTTGTTGGTATCAAGTGGTTCAAGCCCGGCGGTGGCCTCCGGTTCAGCCGCTGCCATTGCGGGGCTTAAAGCCGGAGATTTCATCGTTAAAATCGACGGGCAGGCGATTGATGCGAAAAATACCCTGGAGAGTTCGCTTGACAAAAAACAGCCGGGCGACGTTTTACATCTGGAATTTTACCGCGCCGGACAGCCGCAGACCGCGGATATCACGCTGAAAGCAATTTATTAAAAAACCATGAAGGACGAGAATTGCGTTTTTTGCAAAATCGTGGCCGGCGCCATCCCATCGTTCAAGGTCTATGAAGATGATGAAGTGCTGGCGTTTTTGGATATTCATCCGGTTTCCCCCGGACATACGTTGGTTATTCCCAAAGCGCATTTTCCCGATTTTTCCGCGACGCCGGAGGAAGTGTTGAGCCGCGTGGTCACGGCCGCTCAGCGGGTCGCGGCGGGCGTTTTAGCGGGAACCGGCGCGTCCGGTTTTAACCTCTCCACCGCCAACGGCCAGTCGGCCGGGCAGGAAGTTGGGCACCTGCATTTTCATATCATTCCGCGCAAAGATCGCGATGAACACAAACCCTGGCAGCAGAGGGAATATGCCGAAGGGGAGGCGGCTAAAATCGCTAATGCGATAGGCGAAAGGCTCAGAAATAAAGCCTCCCCGCGGCCTGCCTACCGCAGGCAGGCAAGCCGCGGGGTATCCGGGGGCTTTGTTGCCCAAGGTGTCGGCTCCGCCGGCCCGCCTCCTTTTCGGCCTTCGTCCCCGAAGCAAGCATCGGGGTATTCGGCCGGGAGGCAATAAAATATGAATTTTCTATGATCGACTTGCAGTACGCTTATTTAGTCGGCACAGTATTATTGCCGTGTTTCTTGTGGTTGGTGATGTTTTATTTGCGTCCAGATTTGCGCAAGCAGATGGTGGTGTTTGGGCTGCTAATTGGTCTCACTTCACCGCTTTCGGAAATCTGGCATCATGCGGATTACTGGCAACCGCAGTATTTTAATGGTTGGAAGTATGGCATAGAAGATTTTCTTTTTGGTTTTTCCATGGGAGGTATCGCTAGCGTGATTTATGAGGAGTTGTTGGGCAGGCATTATGCTCGAAGACTCGATCGGCGATTCCATTGGTCGTGGTTTATTTTTCCGACCGTGGTTTTGATTGTAATGTCGATGAATTATTTAATTTTTTCTTTTGGAGTGAATTCGATGCACGCGACTTTTCTAGTTTTTGTGGGTCTCGCTTTGACCATGGCGGTTTTTCGCCATGATCTACTGCTCGATTCGGTTGTAAGCGGAGTTGCAATGGGGATACTGATGTTTTGCGGTTATATGTTTTTTCTATTTTGGTTCCCCAATGCGATCCAGGCGATGTGGAAGCTAGATAGAGTTTCGGGCGTTTCGGTAGCGGGGATCCCCATTGAGGAGTTTTTATGGGCTTTTGCTTGGGGGATGTATATGAGTTTTATACCGGATTAAAATTAAAAAAATCGAGGTGAAAATTTGGGTATCCGGATCTTTGGCTTACGACCGCATCATGGATTACCCCGGGCGGTTCGCCAAGCACATCAATCCAAAAAAATTGCACATTATCAATTTAAGTTTTGCGGCAAAAACCCTTAACCAGTCTTTTGGCGGGACCGCCGGCAACATTGCCTACGGGCTCCGGCTATTAAAGGTTCCGGTCGGCGTTATCGGCGCCGTGGGTAAAGACGGGGTCGAATATCTGCGGCGGCTTCAAAAATTCGGCGCAGATACAGCCTGCGTGCAGATTTTTCGCAATACTTTTACGGCCGGCGCTTATATGATCACCGATCGCGACGATAATCAGATCACCGCTTTTTTTGCCGGTGTGATGGAAAAAAAGTCTCGTTTGCCGGAGATTAGTTTATCCGACCTGGCCATCGTGTCGCCGGATTCGGCGGCGAATATGGCTAAGCTTTCCGATTTTTATCGGCGCAAGAAAATTAGTTACATTTTTGATCCCGGACAGGCGATCACCGCGCTGAAAACCGGGCAACTCAAGTATTGTTTGAAAAATTGTCTGGCGGCGATCGGCAACGACTACGAAATTGATATAATTTTGAAACGGAGCAAGTACCATTTTACTTCGTCGCAAATCTTAATCACGACCTTGGGCGACAAGGGATCAAAAATCTTCGCAGAGGGCCGGGTTTACAGAATTCCCGCAGCTCGCCCCACTAAAGTCGTCGATCCGACCGGCGCCGGAGACGCTTATCGGTCCGGTTTGATAAAAGGCATGCTTGAAGGATATTCGTGGGATAAGACAGGGAAGCTTGCGTCGGTGGTTGCGGTCTACGCGGTCGAAAAATACGGGACGCAGAATCACAAGTTTTCCTGGGGGGGCGTGAAAAAAAGATATTTT
>JAMDAJ010000069.1 GCA_023485925.1 Patescibacteria group bacterium | reverse complement strand
CAAAACCGAGATAAGTTTCACGGCGCTAAAATTCGGACCGGAAAAAAGAGGAATAAGGCAAAACCTTGAAAGAAACCGCTTTCTTTTCAAATGTTTCATTGTCGTTTTTTTAAATGCGCGCACCATATTCTTAAATTTGTTTGACTTTTTATTTCGCAGGAGTAGTTGACTTTAAAAGTATTATATCATATTTTAAACTATTTTGCAAGTCAAAACCGCAATTAACGCCCTCACCCTATTTTTTTACTTTTCCGAAGTCGATTTAAAAAAACTGAGCTGGTCTCAGTTCAACTGCTCCCTTGGAAAAATAGTCTTCGTTAAATCACAAACGAATCGGCATTCCAAAACAACCGGAGCCGTAAGCGCGCCATTTAAACCGGCGAAAAAATAAGTCGCCGAAAGACCGGTGCCGATCACACGAAAACCCCTCGGGCGCCATCCCGCAAGCTCTCGCATGAACTTTTCGTGGCGTCGATTCATCTTGCGGAAAAAGGCGGCATAGATTACGCCGCCCGCACCGCCTGGACTTTGACCCATTCGGATCTTCGATTTTCGACCCGCCTCTTTGGGTCGAGGCTGTCAGACGGTTTGAACCTCGACCAAATTCATATTCTCCCGCATTCCTACCGGCTGGCCGGTGACCACAACGATCTTGTCGCCTTTTTTGACAAGTTTGCGGCGCTTGGCCAAAGCGATGGAGTTTTTGATAAGCTCCTCAAGCGAATGGCTTTTGGGAATCATGTGCGCCCGAACGCCCCAGACCAAAGACAACTGCCGGTAGACCTTGGGAGAATTGGTCATCATTATGATCTCGGCATTCTGCGGGCGCTGGTGCGCGATCATCCGCGCGGTGAAACCGGAACCGGTGACGCCGACAATGGCCCGGGCATTGGTGTTCTTGGATAACTCGTGTGCGCTGTCCGCCACGGCGGCCGCGCGCGACGTTTTTTGGTCAGAGAGATAGCCGTGGCGCAAATCGTCATAAGGCGAGGCCTCGGTTTCCTGGCAGATCCGGCTCATCATCGCCACCGCTTTCACCGGATATTTGCCGGCCGCCGTCTCGTTGGAAAGCATCACGGCGTCAGCGTGGTCCACCACGGCGTTGGCGACGTCGGAAACTTCCGCGCGGGTGGGGGTAGGCGATTCCACCATGGAATTAAGCATCTGCGTGGCGACGATGCAGGGTTTGGCGGCGCGCAAACACTCGTCCAAAATATTCTTCTGCACTAATGGCACTTCGTCGGCCGGAATTTCCACACCCAAATCACCTCTCGCCACCATAACGCCGTCGGAAAATTGCAAAATATGGGAAAAATATTTCACCGCCTCCGGTTTTTCGATCTTGGAAATTATCCAGGGCTCCTCGAATTTTTTGGGATTATGTTTCTTAATGAGCTTCTGTAAATTGATAAGATCGGCGGGTTTCTGAACAAAAGACAAGGCCACAAAATCAATATCGTTTGCCAGGCCGAATTTGAGATCCGCTTCGTCTTTTTCGGAAATGATAGGGATCTTTACCGCGGCATCGGGTAAATTGATGCCCTTATGCATGGACACTTCGCCGCCCACCTCCACCTGACACCATATCCGAATGCCCTGGACACGGGTGACTCGAAGAGAAATTTTGCCGTCGTCCACCAGCACTTGATTGTCTTTCTGCAAAGAAGAACGCAAGTCTTCCTGCACCGGTATAACCTTGTAGCGCGTCTCGCCCACGTTCTCCGGCCTGTGGCTTAAGACGACCGTCTCATTGCGTTTTAAAGTTACCGGGTGAGAAAGCTCGCCCACGCGAATCTTGGGCCCCTGAAGATCCAGCATCACGCCGATTGGGCGATTCAGCTCGCGCGAGAGTTTTCTAACCTGCTCAATGACTCTTTTGTGCGATTGGTAATCGCCGTGGGAAAAATTCAGACGCGCCACGTCCATGCCGGCTTCTACAAGCTGCCGCAAGGTCTCTGGGCTATTTGACGCCGGCCCGATAGTGCAGATAATTTTGGTTTTTTTCATAGCATACATTATTACTCTCCCCAAGCCTGGGGAGAATCCCCGAAGGGGAAGAGAGGTTGCTCTCTAGTTTGTCGATCTCTTAATAGTGTCTAAAATTCCTTCTATATTACTATCCACATCGTTATTCCAAAATCTTAAAACCCTATAACCGAACGATGCCAAATATTTTGAACGATTCATGTCATATTTTCGCTTTGTTTCGTCATTGTGCTGGCTGCCGTCCAATTCTATGATTAACTTTTTTTCGTTGCAACAAAAATCGACGATATATTCTCCAATTATAACTTGCCTTTTAAACTTAAAACCACAAAATCTATTTGCTCTTAAATATTTCCAAAGATTGCTTTCCCAAGGTGTTTGTCTGTGCCGAAGTGATTTAGAAAGAGGAACTAACTCTTTTTTATGAATTTCCATATTTCGACCTCTCTCGGCCTTCGGCCACCCTCCCCAGGCCTGGGGAGGGATTGGAGATAGGTCAATTTCAAAAAAACATTGCATCTCCAAATTACTTCTCCCCTGCCCCTCCTCGTGAGGAGGAGAACAACCCTACCCACTAATTCTTTTAAAACAACACTTCCTGTTTTTTTCCATTGAATTCCGCCCGCTCTTCGTCCGTAAAAATTTTGACAACACCATACTTCCCGTCATAGCCCGGTTCGATGTGAAGTCGTTCCTCGCGATTGCGCCGAATGCCCTCGACAATTATAGGTTCGGTGATTTTTTCCAGTTCGGAATACGGACAGTCAAGCAGCGTCT
Source organism: Patescibacteria group bacterium (assembly GCA_023485925.1). Taxonomy (GTDB): domain Bacteria; phylum Patescibacteriota; class Doudnabacteria; order UBA920; family 2-01-FULL-50-11; genus JAMDAJ01. The sequence goes on along the minus strand of JAMDAJ010000069.1, from coordinate 3,657 downwards.
GATACTCCCCGCCCGCGGCTTTCACCAAGTCTTCATAGGCGCCTTGGACTTTTTTGGATTGCACCCCCATGCCATAGCAGTCCGCGACCACCTCTTCCAGCGGCACTAAATGCCGGGTGGGTATCGCATTTTTTGGCTGATAGCCTTCCGGCCGGTCGGCCAATTGTTCAACCCGGCTCAAAACCCCGACCGTAATTTTTCGTCCGCACTTGGGACAAAGCCCGGCATAGCGTTTGGTTTCAGAAGGACGGCAGGAAAAATTACAGTCCGCGTGGCCGTCATAATGATAGCGGCCTTCCTCGGGATGATATTTTACGGTGAACAGAAATTCTTTGGGGTCTTTTCGCTTGATGCCATTATACAGCCAATCATAGGATAAGTCATTTAACGCTTGCATTTCGAAAACGTTCCCCTCGCGGGCGATGCGGTGCAAAGAATGGGAATCCGAAGAAGCAAGTAATGCCATCCGGTCCAAGTCAGCCACCCGCCAGTTCATCGCCGCATCCGACGACATGCCCATCTCGACAGCAAAAATTTTGTCTGCGACAGAGCCAAAACATTCTTCCACGGAATCAAAACCGGACATGGAACCGAACATGGCAAACCACGGCGTCCAAATGTGAGCCGGCACCACCATGGTTTTTGGTTCGATATCAAACGCGATCTTTGCAAGTTCCTCCGCCGATAACCCCACGATGGGCCGGCCGTCGGATTTGAGGTTAGCCCCTTTTTTCTCAAGCGCTGACCGGAATTTGCCGGCCGATTCGATGGACGGCATCACGAACACTGTGTGCACCCGCCGGGTTTTATTCCCCTGACTATATATAGAAGAAATCTCGACGGTTGGGATGAATCGTACACCCCCCTCCCTATCCCTCCCCACCAAGGGGAGGGAATCCTTTTCAATATTTCCCTCGCCCCGAGTTCTATGAGGGGAGAGGATGGCCGAAGGCTGGGTGAGGATGGTTGGGAAGGGTGACCGTATCAGCGAGTGTTCATTCTTCACCTTGTACAAACCAGTTTCCGCCGGCTCTAGTATTTCTTTAATTTCCGCAAACCACTCGGGATGCGTAAAATCGCCGGTGCCCAAAATCTGCACGCCTTTAAAAGCCGCGATTTTTTCCAGATTCGGCAAAGTTAAATCGGGCGAGCAGGCCCGCGAAAATCGGGAATGAAAATGTAAATCAGCAATGATTCTCATGCAGTCATTCTACAAGGGTTCCCCTTGTATAGACAAGGGGAACCCTTGTCTTGTGTTTGAAATAAAAAAGGGTAGCTGTGTAAAGCTACCCATTAGATGGTGTCTGTTGGAACTTGAGTCCCAGCGCCCGCATTACTAGCAAAAGGTGCCGGGCGTGCATCAACGACCGCTCTAGCCGCTGCTCCAGAAAGCTGTCCTGGTACAGTGTCGCGATCTTGCCGCCGCCGTTGTAGATGGCCGGGTGCGGGAGCTCTACGATACGGAAACCACCGTGATGCCACACGCGAAGCAGCGACTCCAGCACGAATCCGTGCGGATCCGCACATGTGTCGGTGACAAACTCCTGCGCGAGTAGAAACTCCATCACTTCGCGGCGATAACCCCGCAGACCACAGAGCGGGTCAGTGAGGCCCAAACCGGTGACGCGCTCGACGGCGGCCGTGGTCTGGATGTTTCCTGAATTTATCTCCTCAAGCGGCTCGACCGAACAATCCGAATCCGGACCGTAGCGGCTGCTGACCACCATGTCGGCGCCCGCTTCCAGCGCTTCGACGATGCCCGGCACATACTCCGGCGCATGCTGGCCGTCCCCGTCCATGGTAATGTGGTAAGCGAAGCCCCGCTCCAAAGCGTCCTGCAACGAACGCCGGAGCAGCCGACTTAAACCGAGCGGCACGGGGGAAGTGAGGAACCTCACTTTGTGTTGAGCTGCGATCTCGCCGGGATGATCGTTGGAACAATCGTCCATCAGCGTGATCTCCTCCGGCCGAAATCCAGCGACCAATAACCGCGCGATCACGCCGTTCAAAGCGGCGGCTTCGTTGCGCGCCATAATAGCGACAGAAACCGGAATTCTGTCCATGCGATCCTCCTAGCTAGGAATTTCAGAAACCTATCTCAAATATCTGTCAAAAAGTTCGTACTCTTTCTCATGCACCGATTTCTTCCGGAGCAACCGGTACGCTTCGCCAAAAGTCACGAATTTCACCTCATCGTGCTCCGTATCATGATTGGAAAAATCGACGGACGAAGGACTGGCCAAATAATAATGGGTGAGCTTGGGTGTCCCATTGGTTTTCACCGAAGCCAAACTGCCTAAATATTCCCTGACTAAAATTTCCGCGCCGGTCTCCTCTTTCACTTCTCGAAGAGCAGTCTCCAATATCGACTCATCCGCCCGTTTCGTGCCTTTAGGGAGGTGCCAACTGTTGGAGGCTTTGCGATACAATACCAGCACCTCGCAGCCCGACTTTCCCGGCCGTACCACCACCGCGCCGGCGGAGATATGAACGCGCTCATTCGACTTGCGACGTTCCCTACCTCTCCCTACCCTCCCCGATCCCGGGGAGGGGTTAGGGGTGGGGCCGGGGACGTCAAAATTTGCAAACACATCCGCCTTAGATAAATGACTTGACGCAACCCTTTTTTTGCTTATTTTAGATTCTTCCATGTGTGCTCAAAAATCATTTTTTGCGTCTGGTACAAAGCGGTGTCCTCGATGATTACGCCGACCGGCTCGCGGGATTCGGCGATGGAAATCATCGCTACCTTCCCGCCGTAGATCAAAATGTAAGTGGGGCTGGAATTTTGCCCCGGCATCCACTTACGCTCATCCAGACCCGCTAACTCCCCGCCCTTTCCGAAAGCGATGACCTGATTCGCGATTTTAGACTTGATGCGGTCTTTATTGAAATTCGAATAAGCTTTGTAGAGACTGTCGCGGATATCCGGGGACGAATAAACGAAATATTTCCGAATACCTCCCTCCCCCTCCGCGGGGGAGGGTGGCCGAAGGCCGGGAGAGGGGGTCGGGGCTGTCTGACGACTCATCGTCGCAATCACGTCTTGCAGAATAAACCTCACTCCTGACAGCCCTTCGTAATACTTCACCACCGGTTTTGCCCCGCCTTTTTCGTAAAGCGATTGGAACTCCGGCAGACTTTTTTCCATCGTGTCTTTAAGATCGGCCAGGTCGGCGATCCGCCGCTCGATAGCGTTGACAATTTTTTCCGGCGGCTCGGCGGTGAACTTGGTAATCTTGCCGTCCCGCCGGTATTCATCGTGCACACTAACTAATTGCTGCTCGTGCAATTTTTTCAAGATATCGTAAGTGGTACCCCGATTCACGCCGGATTTCCCGGCGATGACGCTTGCTGGCGAAGGGCCCAGGGAAATCAAAGCCAAATACACAGGAATCTCTTTTTCGTCCAGGCCAAACTGTCGAAGTTTTTCTACAATCATATTCGATATGTTTATTTTGTGCTTTAAATACAGTATATATATGCCTATTTATTTGTCAAATAATTTTCTGCAAAATTATTGACAGAGCAAAAAAGTAGATTTATAATAGGAATGTAAGAATTTAAACTCCGCCGGGCGCATCAGCATCACGGCGGTTTTTGTCTTAACAAAAAACTCGGTCGGGAAAAACCGCCGAGGAATCTTTCATTAGGATG
>JAMDAJ010000062.1 GCA_023485925.1 Patescibacteria group bacterium | reverse complement strand
TCCCCTCCCAACCGGCGCCGTGCTGTCGCCGGCCAGGAACGTGAAGGAAATCATCGAGGAATTAAAACAAACCCGCGTTTCCGAACGGCAGACCCGGGCCATTGATCACAGCTCCGACACCGCTATGGAGGAGAAGAAAAAGGAAGGATACTTCTAAATATGCAATTACTTCGAATCACCACCGCCGGCAGCGTGGACGACGGCAAATCCACGCTCATCGGCCGCCTGCTTTTGGAGACCGGATCGGTCTATTCCGATCAGATTGCCTCTGCAACTAAGGCGAGTGAAAAAAAAGGTTTTAAAAATCTGGACCTCTCGCTTTTAACCGATGGGCTGGCTGCTGAACGGGAACAGAACATCACTATCGATGTCGCCTACAGATACTTGAATTTAGGAGACAAGAGACTGATTATAGCGGATGTGCCGGGTCACGAAGAATACACAAAAAATATGGTCACTGGCGCTTCGCTGGCTGATTTAGCATTGGTTTTGATAGATGCAAAAAACGGATACACCCCCCAAACCCAAAGACACCTAACGTTCTTAAGCGCACTTGGCATACCCGAAATAGTCATAGTTGTAAATAAAATGGATGACGTGGAATATAGCGAAGAGAACTTCAATAAAGTCAAGCAATCATGCGAGAACTTGATAGATACCATAATGAAAAGTCATTCGTTTGGCTTGCCAAAACGAACCTACATTCCCGTTTCGGCCTTGGTTGGAGATATGGTCACAGAACGGCGGAATAATATGCCCTGGCATACTGGCCCAACAGTTTTGGAATATCTTAAAAGCGTAAAACCGCAAAATTTACAATCTTCGCCGGCGCGTTTACCGATACAAATGGTCCTGCGCTCGGGGAGCGAAAGGAGATATGCCGGACTCCTAGTAAGTGGCGTTATAGAAACCGGTCAGGAAATCGTAAGTCTGCCCAATAATAAATCGGCGAAAATCATGGGTATTTATCTTGGCGAGAAGAAACTCTCCTGCGCCGTGGCCGGACAAAGCATTGCAGTTGCGCTTGATAAGCAAATTGACATTAGTCAGGGAAATGTGCTGGCCGATCCAAAAAATCTCCCAGATGTCAGTAACCGCTTCAACGCAAAACTTTTCTTCTTTAGAGTTGAGCCGACAAAAAATACTCCATATTTCATCAGACATATTTCAGGCAATAAGAACCGAAATGATTCGATTGTTTTTGAAAATCACCAACCACCGCCGCCTGAAGCAAAATTCGAAAATTCAGACGAATCTGTCTCTGTAACAGAAGCTTGCGTAAGTAATAACCCTCTTGTCTATGATAACTACCTTGATAACCGAACCACTGGAAGTTTTATTATAATTGACAGAATTACGAAAGATACCATTGGTTGCGGCATGATACAATAATTAAACCATTAAATAATTTAATTCTATGACTTTTAAACGCTCCTTCAAAAACTCGCTGCTAAAAATTCTGCACCCGGAATTCTCTACTTTCGAATTCGCGCCCTTGCAACCGCGCTCAGACGATGTTTATCTGGCTTCTTTCCCGAAATCCGGCAACACCTGGGTGGCATTTTTGATAGGCAACGCCATCAGCTTGCATCTGAAACTCAACATGCATGCGAATTTTTTCAATATCCACCTCTTCGTGCCTGATATCCACGAATCGCGCCACATCCCTGCCGAATTGTCGTTCCCGCCCTTCCGCCGCGTCATCAAAACTCACGCGGCAAATAACCGCGAATACCACAACGTGCTGTTTTTGGTACGCGACCCCCGCGACGTAATGAGCTCGTATTACCTTTACACAAAAAATCAGCTGATTTTTGACGGCAGCTTTTCCGAATTTCTGCGCCACGAAAAATACGGCATCAAGGCCTGGGCCAAACACGCCGAATCGTGGCTGGAGCAATCGGGCCGGCATCAGAACTTGCAGGTTTTCCGCTACGAAGATTTCGCCAAAGAGCCGAAGCGCGAGCTCGGCCGGCTGTTCGACGTCATGGGCTTTCAGCTTTCGCCCGATACCTTGGCCAAAGCCTCGGAACTTGCCAATTTTGAGAATATGAAAAAACTCGAAACGGAAACTTACAGCTACTCCATCAAACGGTTCGACAAATTCAAGTTCGTCGCGCGCGACCAACTGGCCGAAACGGTCAAGCTCTCCGAAGAAGACCAAAAATACCTCCTCGAAGCGGCCAAGCCTATGATGGATAAACTCGGCTACCAATAAACGATGAAGAAACCTGTCGCCATATTTACTTTCCTCTACCGACCCTCGCTTTCGCCCGAGCAAGAGATTTCCATTCGGCACTTAAATCACTACTTGGGCAAATACGACAAGTTCGCCTGCGCGCCAAAGGGTTCGGGATATGGTTTGCCGAGCTTTAAAACTGTAGAATTCGACCCGAAATATTTTCGGAGCGTCAAAGACAATGCCCGGCTGCTCTCGTCCCGGGAACTGTTTGCGGCTTTTGCCGATTACGAGTACATGCTGCAATACGAGCTGGACGCGCTGGCTCTCTCATCCGACCTGGGGCCGTGGCTAAACTCGGGCTATGACTACATCGGCGCGCCGTGGATAAAGGCCAATATGATAAAACCTTACCCCTATCCAGTCGATTCCGTCGGCTGCAGCGGCTTTTCTTTGAAGCGCGTTTCGGCGTTTTTGAAAATCATCGACGGCCGGGAACATCCCTGGAAGGTGATGGCGCGGGAACTTAAAAAAGGCGCCGGCCCCAAACAACTCTGGGACATTTGGTCCAACGCCCGCGGCCGCGCCAAACTCATCGAAGACCGTTTCTGGTCCTGGAAAGGCCGCCTTTATTACCCGGGATTTAAAATCGCGCCTGTGTCCGAAGCTTTAAAATTCGCTTTTGAGATCGCGCCGGAAAAATGCCTCAAATTAAACAACGGCCGGCTCCCCTTTGGCGCCCACGCCTGGTTTCGCTACAACCGCGAATTTTGGGAACCGTACATATTAAAAAGCGATGTCATTGCGAGTCCCGCCGAGGCGGGGCGAAGCAATCCTGCTGGAAAATGAGATCGCCTCGTCGGCCTTCGGCCTCCTCGCGACGAAATTTAATTTCATGAAATCCTTCCTCAAAAAAATCCTCCCGCCTTTCGTTTTCAAACTGCGCGATATTTTTCACCCGGCACGGATGGAGTACGTGAAAAACGGCTGGACGCTTTCGCGTTCGGATTACAACGAAGAATTGCTAGTGGAAAAACAGGTGAAAAAATTCCGGCGCCTGGTCAGCGAGTCTTATCTGGATAACTCCGAGCAGAGCGAACTAGAGCACCACGAGTTAAGTTGCGCGCAAGTATCCGGATTGCGGGCCGCCTGGGGTAAATCCCGAATGAGAGTCCTGGATTTCGGCGGCGCCTTGGGCGTATATTATCATTACATAAAAAAAGTCCTGCCGCCGGACGTCGCTTTAGAATATCACATCACCGAAACGGAAAAAATCTGCAAGCTGGGACAAAAGCTTACGCCGGAGATCAGTTTTCACGATCACTCGCTTCCGGACGGGCATTTTGACCTGATTATGTTGAGCAGCACTCTGCAATATATTCAAGACTGGCAGGCGCTCTTGCAGAAACTCCCCCCGACCGATTATCTCTACTTGCCCCGCACGCCGGTCACCTCCGGCCACGTTTTTACGGTCAAGGACCGTTTCGGCGGAGTGAGCCGGCCGATAATTTTTGAAGTCCGGAACCGGAAGGAGATGGAAAAATTCATCCTCAACCTCGGCTACCAAGAGGTCACCGAATTTCCCCTGCCCGGTTTTCCGAAAGTAAAAAACGCCCCGGGCGACATTGCTTATGCTAATTGGCTTTTCAAAAAAATTAATTGACTGCACCCTATGAAAAAGTACCTGCTCAAGCCGCTTTATAAACTTAATCTGCTCCGCAAAATCGCCAAAAGTTATTTCACTTCCCCCCGGCTTTCGGCCACGCTTTACGGCAAACTTTACTTCGATCACCCCGACCAGACTTGGAAAGACACGCGCTGGATGGGCGTCCCCATCTGGAAACTGCCGTTGGATATGTGGGTGTACCAGGAAATGCTTTTTGAATTAAAACCCGATGTCATCATCGAAACCGGAACGGCCTATGGCGGCAGCGCTCTGTATCTTGCCCACCTCTGCGATTTGATGAAGAAAGGGCGTGTTGTCACGGTGGATATCAAAGATTACCCCGGCCGGCCGCAACACCCGCGGATCGAGTACGTTATGGGCTCGTCGATAGACGAAGCTCTCATCGAAAAAATAAAATCGGGCATCAAGCCCGGGGAGAAAGTGCTGGTCATCCTCGACTCCCTGCACCGCAAGGACCACGTATTGCGCGAGCTGGAACTCTACGGAGAGCTAGTCAGCCCAGGGAGTTATATGATCTTGGAAGACACTTACTTAAACGGCCATCCGGTTTACCCGAATTTCGGCCCCGGGCCGATGGAGGCGCTACTTGAATACGTGCCTAAGCATCCAGAATTTGAAATCGACAATTCCCGGGAAAAATATTTCGTCACCTGGAACCCGAAAGGGTACTTAAAAAAATTAGTGACATTTGACTGACATATCAAACATACGGTCGTATATTCGGTATGTCTATATACTCCAACTGCTAAATGAGCTCCTCCCCGAACTCCGGCCGCAACCGCCACTTACCACAGGCATTCTTCTACTGCGGCCTCCGTCCGGGATTTCCTGTTATACAAAGTATACAAAAATCCCGCCGATGAAGCGGGGTTTTTAAATTTGCTTGGCCAGATTTTCTATCACATATTCCTGCTGTTCCCGCGTGATACCATAGAACATCGGCAAAGATAAAATTCGGGCGGAGACGCCGTCGACCACAGGACAGAGGTCCTGCGGCCCTTTGTAAAACGGCTGACGATAAACCGGTACGGGATAATGCACGGCGGTTTGAATTTCCGATTCTACGAGCCGCTTTTGCAAGTCCTCCCGGTTCGTGCCTTCCGGCAGCAATACGACGTATAAATGGTAAACCGAAACAGCCCCCGGCACAAGATCTGCCGCCCGAACTTTTGAACCGGAATTTTTAAGCAGCTGATTGTAATATTCCCCCGCTTGCCTTCGCGCGGCATTCATTTTATCTAAAGTTCTCAGCTTCAAGGCCAGGCCCGCGGCCTGCAAAGGGTCAAGACGCATATTCGTGCCAAAATAGCGGTGGTCGTTCTTTGAAACTTGCCCCAAATTCCGCAATGCTCGAAGTTGCTCGGCAACAGCGGCATCATCCGTCACCACCGCGCCAGCATCGCCAAAGGCGCCTAAATTCTTGGTCGGGTAGAAACTGAAAGCGTTGACTTGTCCGTATGTGCCGAGCTTTTTTCCGGCAAACTCCGCGCCGTGGGCCTGGGCGCAGTCCTCGATGACTTTCAGCTCGTGCTCGCGCGCGACCTTAGAAATCGCTTCCATATCGCCCGACTGCCCGTAAAGATGCACTGGCAAGAGACCGCGGGTTTTGGAAGTTATCAATCCTTCGATTTTTGAGACATTAAACTGCAAGGTGTCCGGCGAAATGTCGGCGAACCGCGGCACGGCGCCCGCACGCAAGATCGCGGTCACGGAAGCGTTATAAGCGTTGCCTTGGGTGATGATTTCATCGCCGGGCTTTACACCGCACGCCACAAGCGACAAATACAACGCGTCGCCGCCGTTGGATACGCCGATAGCATATTTTACACCCAGATACTTCGCCCAGACTTTTTCGAAGTTCTCAACTTCCGGCCCTAAAATCAGCGGGCCCCGCTCTAAAATTCGTTTAACCGCAGAAAGAAATTCCGTTTCAACTTCAGAAGTTGTGAACGAAAGGTCTTGAAAAGGGACTTTCATGAAACTTTGGCTAAATAGCTAAGTGTCTTTTCGATTCCCTGCCCCAAAGAAATCTCGGTCTTCCAGCCGGTCAACTTTTTAAAACGGGCGCTGTCGGCCACAAAATTCCGAAATTCCGCCGGCACCAATTCGGTGATCTCGTCGCTGGCAATTTCGACCTGCCTGCCGGTCTGCGCGGAAACCTTTTCGGCGATGAGTTTGGCGAACTCCCCGAAATTATAGCCTTTTTCATTTCCGATCACGTAAAAATTTCCGTCGCCTGTTTTTTTGCTGCTACCCCCGGCCAGAAAAGCCGCGATCGCGTCGTCGATGTACAAATAATCACGAACGCAATGCCGGTTGCGAAAGAGCATGAGTTTACCAGTCCCAAAAGCCGCCGCAATCATCCGGTTGAACGCCACGCGGCGGAACGACTCCAAATCCACGGAAGGGCCGTAGACGTTGGACAGGCGCAAAATAACGCTTTTGATGTCGTAATTCTCCGCGTAATATTTTAGATACCGCTCGGCGGTAAGTTTGTGGATGGCATAAATGGTGAGCGGCCGGTCGGCAAAAGTCTCATCGACCGGCAGACGATCGGTCAACCCGACCAAGTTCGCCGAGCTGGCGAAAACGATTTTCGGGGAAAATTGTTTCGCACGGCAAGTCTCGAGCAGCTCTAAAACCGAACTCGGGTGGGAGCAG
>JAMDAJ010000014.1 GCA_023485925.1 Patescibacteria group bacterium | reverse complement strand
TCTGCCCTTCGAACTGGGGGTTGGGCGTTTGGGTTCGGTTTGGAACGCCTAGCCATCGCCAGCATGGATCTGCCGGACATTCGGTTGCTGTGGTCAACCGACCCGCGTGTGACCAAACAGTTGAAACTTGGTCAGAAATTCTCCGCCGTGAGCAAATATCCGTCCATCACCCGGGATATTTCTTTTGTCGTCGGCCGCGATTTCGTCCCCAATAATTATTTTGACCTGATCCGCGAAGTCGGCAAGGACTTGGTGGAAGAGGTGAAACTTTTGGACAAATACGAGGACGAGAAAAAATTCGGCCGGGACAAGATTAGCTATACCTACCGCGTGGTTTATCGTAGCCCGGAGCGGACTTTGCGCGCCGAAGAGGTGGAGCCGCTGCAGAATCAGCTTTACGAGATGACCCAAAAATTATATAGTGCGCAGTTGCGTTGATCAATTCACAGCAATACTTCAATACTACTGTGTATCAGAGTTTTGTAAGCGAAAAATAAATTAATTTTAAATCATGCCCAAAGATAAAAAACCGTCCGCGGCGTATAGCGCCGAACAAATCACCGTTTTAGAAGGACTGGAGCCGGTGCGCAAGCGCCCGGGGATGTACATCGGGTCAACTGGTGAAACGGGTTTGCACCATCTGGTTTGGGAAGTGGTGGATAACGCCATTGACGAGGCCATGGCCGGTTTTGCCAACCTGGTCCAAGTCTGGATCCGCCCCGACGGCAAAGTGTCGGTACGCGATAACGGCCGCGGCATTCCGGTGGATAAGCACAAGGTGACCAAAAAGTCGGCTTTGGAAACGGTGCTTACTAAACTGCACGCCGGCGGAAAATTCGAAGGCCAGGCCTACAAAGTTTCCGGCGGTCTGCACGGCGTCGGCGTTTCCGTGGTGAACGCTTTGTCCACGCATTTGCGGGCGGAGGTCCGTCGCGACGGCCAGATCTACTCGCAGGAGTACAAGACCGGAAAGCCGACGGGCGCGGTTAAAAAATTGGGCCGCATCCCGCCTAAAGACAGTTTCCAGCAAGGCACCGAGATAACTTTTTTTCCGGACGCTTCGGTGTTTGAAACCACCGAATTCAAACTCAAGACCATTTTAGAGCACTTGCGCCAGCAGGCCTACCTCACGGCCGGCACCCAAGTGCAAGTTACCGACGAGCGCGTCGGGCTGACTTTCAGTTATTACTTCGAAGGTGGCATCGTTTCTTACATCAAGCAGCTGAACCGGCACAAAGTGGTCAAACACGAGCCGATGTACGTTAATAAATCGGTGGAGAGCATGCAGGTGGAAGTGGCGGTGCAGTATACCGATGATTATGCCGAGACGCTTTTATCTTTTGCTAACAACATCTATACGCCGGAGGGCGGCATGCACGTTACCGGTTTCCGGACGGCGCTGACGCGTTCTATCAACAAATACGCGGCCAAGAACGGTTATACCAAGGAAGCGGAAAAATTGACCTCTGACGATATGCGCGAGGGGCTTTCCGCCATTATTTCGGTCAAACTGCCCAACCCCCAGTTCGAAGGGCAGACCAAAGGAAAGCTTGGCAATCCGGAAGTGCGGACGGCGGTGGAATCGGTTTTGGGCGAGGCCTTAGAAACTTTTTTGGAGGAACACCCCAAAGACACCGCGCGCATTTTGGAAAAAGTGATTTTGGCATCGAAAGCGCGGCTTGCTGCCAAGGCCGCCCGCGAGTCCGTTATCCGCAAAGGTGTACTGGAAGGGCTGGCGCTGCCCGGAAAGCTGGCGGACTGTTCCGAATCCGACCCTTCTAAATGCGAACTCTACATTGTCGAGGGCGACAGTGCCGGCGGTTCGGCCAAACAGGGGCGCGACCGCCGCTTCCAGGCCATTTTGCCGCTCAGAGGAAAAATTTTGAATGTGGAACGCGCACGGCTGGATAAGATGCTAGCCAATAATGAAATCAAAAATCTCATCATCGCGCTCGGCTGCGGCATCGGCGAACAATTCGATATCGGGAAACTTCGCTACCATCGCGTTATCATCATGACCGATGCCGATGTTGACGGCGCGCACATCCGTACTTTGCTTTTAACTTTTTTCTACCGGCATTTCCCCGATATCATCAAATCCGGATTTTTGTATATCGCCCAGCCGCCGCTTTACAAATTGTCTTCTGGCGGCAGGACGCAGTACGTTTATTCTGACGCGGAAAAGGATAAGCTGATGCAAGAATGGCAAAAAGCAGGGCCGAAACCGAAAGGGAAATCTCGGAAATCAGGTAAGACCAAAGTTGTCGAAGAGGGCGAACTGATAACCGTCATCGAAGAATCGGCGATAGGGTCAGCGAGCGAGGAGCCAGCCGCAGGGCGGGAGCCCGAAGCGGGGGTGAAAGGCATCAACATCCAGCGCTATAAAGGTTTGGGCGAGATGAACCCCGGGCAGTTGTGGGAGACGACCATGGATCCGAAGTCGCGGCAGATGTTGCGCGTCGAAGTTTCGGATTTCGAGTTGGTCAACGACGTTTTTGAGACGCTGATGGGCGATGAGGTGGCGCCTCGAAAAAAGTTCATTCATACGCATGCCCGAACAGTGAAAAATTTGGATATTTAACAAGTTCACGCTAAATCCGGCAGGCCCGTGCGGCCTGCCGGATTTGATTTGACAAATTTCCGCGGTTCCCGGTATACTTACACCAAAGCCCCCAAGGGCTTTTAAAAACGGAAAGTTTTCGTGGAAAACTGCCGTGAAATCTTGAAAGACTTCAATAGCTATGCCACAAATCCTGCAGTTTTTGAAGGAAGTGAAGAACGAGATGGTCAAGGTCGTTTGGCCGTCCCGGCGCGAAACCGTAAAAATGACGGTGATCGTAGTAGTTTTTTCGGTTGCGGTTTCGGTTTTTTTGGGCGCAATCGATTACGGTTTGACAAAAGTGCTTGAATTGGTTTTGGCGCGGTAGTTTTCAACATGCTACCTCCAGGCCACATCGCCGCCGGGTATCTTACGACCCGAATCGCTATCGCCGAGCTTTTAACGTTTTATCCGCAGGCCGCCGCATCGAGATTTTGGGCGGTCGGGATTTTGGCCTCCGTTGTTATCGACCTGGATGACCTGTACGCTTTCATCCGGATTGGACGGCCGATCGCGGCGACGGTCGAAGTCGATCACCGAAAATTCATAAGCCACGCCCCATTTTTGCACTTGTTCATCGCGGCTTGTGGCTTCGGTCTGGCCTCGGTGTTTAAATCCGGCGACTGGCAGCTGTATTCTCTACTATATCTCGTCGGAACGTGGACGCATTTTTTCTTTGATAGCTTTGGTTACGGGATAATGTGGCTGTGGCCTTTTGACAGAAAGCTTTATTCGTTTTTCAACGTCAATAAACGGCTTGCGGTCTCCGAGAAATTGCCCGTGGTGAGTTATTGGTTGCGCTTTTTTCGGGAGTACCTGCGCTATCCGCCTGTACTCATAGAAATTTCCCTACTCATAATTGCGCTGATGGCTTTAGGTTTTAGATAGCCAGTAGCATCGTTATTAAATTATTTAAACCCTTGTTATTGTCACTCTGAATTTATTTCAGAATCCAGCATATTTAAGAAGAACCTCGAAATACCGTGGATCCTGGCTTTCTCCAGGATGACAACAAATTAGTCTATGCCCAGGCAACAAGTTACCGGCGAACGTAATTGGTACGCGCTCCACACTTACTCGGGTTATGAGGACAGCGTAGTCTTCAATCTGAAACAGAGGATCGAGTCTTTAGGCGTGGACGACAAGATCTTCGATGTCATCGCGCCTAAAGAAAAGAAGATCAAGATCCGCGACGGCAAACGCACCGTCATCGAAGAAAAGATTTTTCCGGGCTACGTTTTGGTGAATATGATCGTCACCGATGATTCCTGGTACGTGGTGCGCAATACCCCGAACGTCACCGGTTTCGTCGGTTCCGGTACGGTGCCGACGCCCATATCGGGCGAGGAGTGGAAGAATATCCAAAAACGCATGGGCGTGGAAGAGCCCAAGTTCAAGATCGATTTCAAGGTCTCCGATCTGGTGCGCATCACGGATGGCCCGTTCAAAGAATACGAAGGCAAAGTTTCGGAAATTGACGAAGAAAAAGGCAAGATCAAGGTGATGGTTTCCATCTTCGGCCGCGAGACGCCGGTGGAAATCGATTCCCTGCAAGTGAAAAAATTATAATCTAGTCTGTAGCCGGTAGCGATTAGCTCTTAAGCTAAGAAGCTACAAGCTACAAGCTAAAAAGCTATTATTATGGCAAAAGCGATTAAAACTCAGGTCAAACTTCAGCTGCAGGCCGGCAAAGCCAACCCGGCGCCGCCCGTGGGCACCGCGCTTGGTCCGCACGGACTAAACTTGATGGAATTCTGCAAGCAGTTCAATGATGGCACCAAACAAATGGGCGATTCTGTCGTACCTGTCATCGTCACGATTTATGAGGACCGGTCGTTTTCGTTGGAATACAAAAAGCCCCCGGTTTCCGACATGATCAAGAAAGCGTTGAATTTGCCGAAAGGTTCCAAAGATCCGCTAAGAAGCAAGATAGGCAAGCTCACTTCCGCCCAGGTGAAAGAGATCGCCGAAAACAAAATGGCCGATCTTAACGCCAATGACCTTGAGGCGGCAATGAAGATCGTTGCCGGCACGGCCCGCAGCATGGGCGTGGAAGTGGAGAAATAATCATAAATTAAATTTGTGGGACGGTTTAGTCAAGCGATTGGCGGGCCGGTTAGCACCACGATAAAAATGAATCAACGAAGCCACCGCTACCAGGCGGCCGTCAAAGACCTGGACCTTTCCAAAACTTATCCCGTTGAAGAGGCTTTGGAGCTGGCAAAGAAAACTTCGAACCTGAAATTCGACGCCTCGGTGGAAGTGCATTTTCGCCTTGGCATCGATCCCAAGCAAACCGAGCAGAACGTTCGGTTCGCGGTGAAGTTGCCGCACGGCAGCGGCAAGAAAAAGCGCATTGCGGCTTTTGTAACCTCTGCTTCAGAAAAGGCGGCTAAAGCCGCCGGGGCTGACATCGTGGGCGGTGACGAGTTGATAAACGAGATAAAGAAAACGGAAAAGCTCGATTTCGATATTGCCGTGGCCGAACCCGCGATGATGAAAAACCTCGCCCAGATCGCCAAGATTTTGGGGACGAAAGGCAAGATGCCATCGCCGAAAACCGGCACGGTCACCGCAGATATCGCCCGCGCCATTGCCGAGATCGGCGGCGGCCGGGTGGACGTCAAATCCGACGACAGTGGCAACGTCCATCAGATAATCGGCAAAGTTTCATTTACACCCGACGCCTTAAAAGAGAATTTCGAAGCACTGCTTGCCGCCCTTAAAGCCGCCAAGCCCAAAGGTGCCAAACAGGAGTTCATCAAAAGTCTGACGATTTCCACAAGCATGGGTCCCGGTATAAAGACGGTTTTCTAGGCAATCTTAAAAAACCCGTGAAAATCGGGTTTTTTGATAAGTATTTTTAAGTCTGGTAGAATTAAACCTACATTAAAAATCACTCATGCCCGAAGAAAGAAAACATTTCCGTCCCTCTTGGGACGATTATTTCATGGCCATCGTCAAAATCGTCGCGGCTCGGGGGACCTGCGACCGGCTTTATTCCGGATCCGTGCTGGTAAAATCCAATCGCATAATCGCAACCGGCTATAACGGTTCGCCGCCGGGCTTGCCGCACTGCAATGACGTCGGCCACCTGATGGAAGAGGGGCATTGTGTTCGGACAATCCACGGTGAACACAACTCTTTGCTGCAGGCCGCCAAACAAGGAGGCACGACAACGGAAGGTTCCACGCTTTACACGAAATACAGCCCGTGCATCCATTGCACGAAATATATTATCGCGGCGGGCGTCGTTAGATTGGTTTTGGGGAAAATTTATCGTAACGAAAAGGCCATTGAAATGCTGAAAGAGGCGGGAGTTAAGGTTGAGATTTATGAGGAAAATCCGGCCTGGACCGAAGAGCTTTTGGCGATATTTTCGGAAGGCATTCCGGAACGAGTCAACGGAGGGAAAATCACGTTAGAGCAAAAATTTTAGTTGTCAAATTTGAAACTCAAAATTGTCCGAATCGATAAAGCTATGCCGCTGCCGGAGTACCATACGCCCGGTTCGGTGGCGTTTGATCTGTACGTGAGGACCGGCGCGAGTTTGGAGCCGGGTGAGATCAAACTGGCTCCGGGGAATTTTATCGTGGAGGTACCGTCGGGTTATGTGCTTTTAATCACCGGCCGCAGCAGCACGGTCAAGCGCGGTTTGCATGTGAACCTTGGAATCATAGACCAGGATTTTCACGGACCCGATGACGAGTTGCTGTTGAGCTTTCGGAATTTTAGTGATAAGCGGGTGGAAATCAAAAGAGGCGATCGCCTGGCGCAAGGGTTATTGCTGCCCGTTGAAAAAATCGAGGCCTGGGAAGAAGTTGAAAAAATCAAGTCCGTCTCCCGCGGCGGGTTTGGCAGTACCGGAAATTAAAGCCTCCCCGCGGCCTGTCTACCGCAGGCAGGTAAGCCGCGGGGCATCTGGGGGCTTTGTTGCCCAAAGTGTCGGCTCCGCCGACTCACTTCCTTTCCGGCCTTCATCCCCGAAGTAAACATCGGGTATTCGGCCGGGCGGCAATAAAAAAATTAAACATCGAATTTTATGCTCATCGGCATCACCGGCTCCTATGCCGCCGGCAAAGACACTGTGGCGGAATATTTGCAATCCAAGGGCTACGCGCCCCATTC
>JAMDAJ010000070.1 GCA_023485925.1 Patescibacteria group bacterium | reverse complement strand
TATAATTGGCAGAGAGGGAGGAAAGGAACCGGAGGTTAATTTCCGACCGAGCGAACCAATTACTTCGGGAGATATAATAACCCTGATAGAAGAGCCGAATGACACAAACACCAACTCCAACCTCCAGCGGCCCCAACCAGGAAAGACGGAATATGATTTTCGGCAACGTTGCCCAACCGGCCGATTTTAGCCGTGCCGACAAAATGAATCAGGCGGTAAAACAGCTGGATCGGAAATTTGAAGAGCAGCAGGTGGCGGAGACCGCCAAGCGCCTGGGCTTGCCTTATTTCAACCTCTACGCCTTCCCGGTCGATCAGTATGCTTTGCGGGCCATTTCCCAGGAGCAAGCGGAGGGGGCGCTGCTGGTGCCGTTTTACCGCGACAACTTGAGTCTCAAGCTGGGGATTGTCGATCCGTCCAACCCGCGGCTGAATGACGTGTTGGGTGAATTGGAGAAAAAGAAATTCAGCGCTGAGGCGTATCTGGTGTCGGAAAGCGGCTGGCAGCACGCGATGGAGGGCTATAAGCACATCAAAACCAAACCCGTTCAAAGCGAAGAGCTGCGGGTGATGGAAAGTTCCCCGGAGGCGGTGCGGCGGCTCAAAGACATCGCCGCTTCCGGACAGGACGTGGTTCGGATTTCGGCCACGGATTTTTTGGGCACCATCCTCACGGCGGCCGTGAGCATGCGCGCCTCCGACATTCATGTGCAGGCCGAGAAGGATTTTTTTTCTATCCGGTTCCGCATCGATGGGGTGTTGCAGGAGGTGGCCCAGTTCCATAATGCCGGCTACCACGGGCTTATTTCCCGCATCAAGATTCTGTCGAAATTAAAGCTTAATATCACCAAGGTTCCGCAGGACGGCAGTTTTGTCATTTCGGCCGGAGGCCATAATTTTGAAATCCGCGTTTCGGTCTTGCCTTCAACTTACGGTGAAGCGGTGGTGCTGCGGCTTTTGGGTGAACAGGTGGTGCTGGAAATCAAAACCCTGGGGCTGCGGGACCTGGCTTATGAGCGCGTGGCCGCCGAGATCGAAAAGCCCCACGGGCTGATTTTAACCACGGGGCCGACCGGTAGCGGGAAAACCACTTCTTTGTATGCTTTTTTGAAGGCGGCGAACAAACCCGGAGTCAAAATCATCACTCTGGAAAATCCGGTGGAATACCGTTTGGAGAACATCGAACAGATTCAAATTGACGAGAACCGGGGGTTAACGTTTGCCGGCGCGCTGCGCTCCACTTTAAGGCAAGACCCCGACATTATTATGGTGGGCGAGATTCGCGATCTGGACACGGCGGAGACCGCGGCGCAGGCGGCGCTTACCGGACATATGGTTTACTCCACGCTTCACACTAATGATGCGGCCGGCGCCATTCCGCGGCTTTTAAACTTGGGTGTGAAACCGGTGACCTTGGCTCCGGCTTTGACGGTAGTCATCGCCCAGCGTTTGGTCCGCCAGATTTGCCAGAATTGCAAAACGGAAGACTTGCTTGATGAGAAAATCCTCGCGCAAGCGAGAAGCGTCCTCTCGACTATCCCGGCAAAAGCGGGAGTGAAGCTGCCGAAAGATTTTAAATTTTACCATAGTCCCGGTTGCGCCGAGTGCAATTATATCGGCTACAAAGGGCGGATCGGGGTCTTTGAGGTTTTTGTGGCGGACGACACTATCCAAAAGCTCATTTACAACGAGGCCTCGACCGTTGATATCAGGGCTGCCGCTCAAGCCTCCGGCATGCTCACCATGCTACAGGACGGTTTGCTGAAGGCCCTGGAGGGGATTACTGATGTGGCAGAAGTCTTCCGGGTGGCCGTGGATTAAAATTATTTTTCGACAGCTAATCCGCGATTTTGAAATTTACGCCCCGAGCGAAGTCGAAGGGCTAATCTGAAATTACGAGAGGGGGTGAGGAACGTGAAAGCTCTCCACATGATCGCTTATACTTTGGTTATTATTGGAGCCTTGAATTGGGGGCTGGTTGGTTTTTTCAACTTCGACCTGGTCGCCAAAATCTTCGGGGAGATGTCCATGCTCTCGAAGGTCATTTATGCTGTCGTCGGGATAGCGGCGATAGCGGAATTGGTGACCCACAAATCCGCCTGCAAGCACTGTGCCGGCTCGTCCCCGTCGTAAGGAAAGCCGCTTCGGATTCGAAAACCCCCGCGGTAAATTGCCTCGGGGGTTTTGATTGACAGTTGACGCCAGCATAACTGGCGGCTTATAATAGCGAGCCGTTCAATCGGCACATTCTCGCCCTCGCAGACGGCGAAGAAATAGTCCTGCGGCGGAAGTAGGTTGTTGCCCATTCGGGCGACTCTCAAAGCCGAACCGTCACAAAAAAGGAGGCAGTAATGGTGTTAAAGATTTACAGCCGGCGGTGGCACGAGATCGTCGATTATTTACGCCGGGCGGCTAATACCTCAACCCGACCGCCTTGGCCACTCTACGCAAGGGTCAATGCTTGGCGGTCTGAAGTCGACGGTCAGACTGACTACGATCCGGATGAATTGGGCAGGACGATCGGGAGTTTCCGGAAAGCGAAAATCTGCGCTATCAGCACGTTTGGCGGCAGGTTGGAGACCTTCGCCCGCACCGAGACCGACCTCGATCATTATTTGGTTTTCGATTTGGGTGAAAATGGGGTTGGCTTGCGGGAGCCGACCGCAACTTCGATCTTGGAGACTTTCTGGGTCGCTCAGAAGTCAGTTCGTCTCCAGTGGAAAATCGGCGAGGATTTCTTCCTCGATTGGGAAACAGCGAGACTGTTTCAGTCGCCGCCACTTGACCAGCTGATAGCAAGTCAACGGACCGATCGGGTCGAAATGTGGTTGCGTAATGCTGTCGCCGATGCCGTGAAGTTCGTCGACGCCGAGAAGCGCGTGTTGGCGGAATTTTGTCCGCTCTCTTCGGGCTTCGATCTGAAAGCAGTGCTTCCATTGTGGAAACTCACCCGCTTCGGCCGCCTGCTGGATTTGCTCGGCATTGAGTGACTTTACTACCCGCCCGCGCTGTCTTAGCGGGCGGTTTTTTGTTAAAATAAAGTTAGTTAATAGTCCCTCTCCTCATCAGGAGAGGGCTAAAGAACATGCCGACAAAATCCAAAAAACTCATGATAGTGGATGGGAATTCGCTCATTCACCGCGGGTTCCACGCCATTCCGCATCTTTCAACCTCAAAAGGCGAGCCGACCAACGGCGTCTACGGTTTTGTCACGATTTTTTTGAATGCCGTTCGTCAACTGCAGCCGGATTATGTGGCCGTGGCTTTTGATCTGGAAGGTCCGACTTTTCGCGACAAGCTTTATAAAGACTACAAGGCCACGCGGGTAAAGGCCCCGCAGGAACTTTACGACCAGATCCCGAAAGTCAAAGAGTTCGTTATGGCCATGAACTTGCCGATCTTTGAAAAGCAGGGTTACGAAGCCGATGATGTCATCGGCACCATCGCGCGTTTAGCATCCTCTCCCACCCCCTCTCAATCTCCCCCTCAGGCAGGGGGAGAAATTCAATCGGTTATCGTCACGGGTGACCTGGACAGTCTGCAGCTGGTGGATGATCATACGACCGTGTTAACTACCAAAAAAGGCCTTTCAGAAACGGTTGCCTACGATCCGGAAGCGGTCCGGCTCCGTTACGGTTTTAGGCCGGAACGCGTCGTGGATTTTAAGGCCCTGCGCGGCGACGCTTCCGATAATATCCCGGGGGTAAAAGGCATCGGCGAGAAAGGCGCCGAAGAGCTTATCAAAACATTCGGCAGTGTTGAAGATTTATATAAAGAGCTGGAAAATCATTCGGCCAAAGCCAAAAAGTTGCCGGAGAAATTGCGCGAAAAATTGCTGGCTCACAAAGCGGATTGTTTTATGAGCAAAAAACTCGCTACCATCGAAACGAAAGTGCCCATAACATTCACGCTTTCCGAAACGAAATTCGGGGCTTACGATGCGACCACGGTGGTGAAATTCCTGCAAAGCATGGAGTTTAAAAGTCTGCTAAGTAAGATTCCGCGCCCGACCTATCCGGCCGAAGCCCCTCACGCGCACGAATCAAAAACCATCACGCGGTCATCGGCAGAATATCACCTGGTCGCAACACAAGAGGAATTGGACAACCTCGCGGAAAAACTTTCTGAGCAAGAGCTGGTTGTTGTCGATACGGAAACCACTTCGACAAAAGAGATGGAAGCTGAACTTTTGGGTGTATCGGTGAGCTTTAAAAAAGGCCAGGCCTATTACGTGCCCATGACCAAGACCCCTGTTTTTGGGGGGACATCGCTTAATACTAAAAAATTCGAGAAAATCCTACAAAACCGGCATATCAAAAAATTCGGTCACAACATGAAGTATGATTTTTTAGTTCTTGCCCGCGCCGGCATCGAGATGGCGCCGCTTAGTTTTGATACCATGATCGCCGCGTACCTCTTAAACCCCGGCAGCCGCGGTTATTCTTTGGACGACCTGGTGTTCACCCGGTTTGGCTACCAGATGCAGCCGATCGAGGAGCTGATCGGCAAGGGCAAGAGCCAGATCAGTATGGCCGAAGTGCCGGTGGAAAAAGTTTCCTGGTATTCCGGCGAAGACGCCGACTACACCCTGCGGCTTTATTCGGAGTTGAAGCCGCAGATAGAAAAAGAAAAACTCGACAAGGTGTTTTACGACATCGATATGCCGCTGGTGCCGGTTTTGGCTTTGATGGAAAAAAACGGGGTGCTCTTGGACGATTCGGTTTTCAAAAAATTGGCCAAAAGAGTCGATAGGGATTTAGAGGAACTCGAGGCCAAGATCCATAAATTGGGGCAAGGCGAGTTCAACATCAATTCGCCGCAGCAGTTAAAGGAGGTATTGTTCGTCAAACTCGGGATTTCCACGGCCATGATAAAGAAAACCAAAACCGGACTTTCGACGGCCGCGAGCGAACTTGAAAAAATGCGGGAAGCCCACCCCATCATTCCGTTGATTATGGATTATCGGGAGCTGGCGAAATTGAAATCCACCTATATCGACACCCTGCCCACGCTCATCAATAAAGCCACCGGGCGGCTGCACACCAGCTTCAACCAGACCATCGCCGCCACCGGGCGCTTATCCTCCACCGAACCGAATTTGCAGAACATTCCCATCCGCACGGAGCTCGGTAACAAGATCCGGGAAGGGTTCGTGGCGGATCAAGGCAAAAGGTTGCTTTCATTGGATTATTCCCAGATCGAGCTTCGGGTTATCGCGCACTTATCCGGCGACAAGGTAATGTGCCGAGTGTTTCGTGAGGGCCGCGACATTCATACCGCCACGGCGGCGGAGGTATTTGAGATGCCGGAAAGCCAAGTCGGCAAAGAGGAACGCCGTTACGCCAAGGTCATCAACTTCGGCGTTTTATACGGGCTCTCCGCCTACGGCTTCACCCAACAGGTGCCGGGCGTTAGCCGGGATAAAGCGCAAGCGTTCATCGACAAATATTTTCTCACTTATAGGGGCGTCAAAAAATATACCGAGGACATTGTGGTGGCCGCTCATCGCGACGGTTACGTGGCAAACGAGCTTGGGCGCAAGCGGTATTTGCCGGAAATTAACTCGTCCCAGTTCCAGGTTCGTTCCGCCGCCGAGCGGGCGGCCATCAACACGCCCATTCAGGGACTGGCTGCCGATATTATCAAAGTGGCGATGATAAACGTGGCGGAAAAAATCGGCGTGGAAAATCCGGAGTGCAAGATGCTTTTGCAGGTGCATGACGAATTGCTGTTTGAGGTGGCGGCGGCAAAGGTGGAACATTATGGCAAGCAGATCAAAAAAATTATGGAAGAGGCGGTCTCTCTCTCCGTGCCGGTAATCGTCGAAGGCAAAGTAGGGGAGAATTGGGGAGAGATGGAGAAAATAGATTTATAGTTTTTTTAGCGCGGAATCACTTCTATGCCCGAAGAAAGACCGGACCAATCCAAAGGCGAAATCGTCATTTACAAATCGGCCGAAGGGCCGCAGGTCTTGGTTAAGTTCGCCGACGAAACCGTGTGGCTTTCTCAAAGCCAGATGGCCGAGCTGTTTGGCAAGGACGTCCGCACCGTGAACGAACACATCAAAAACATCTTTAAAGAGGCCGAATTAAGCCAAAATTCAGTTATCCGGAAATTCCGGATAACTGCCAAGGACGGAAAAACCTACTATACGGCTCATTACAATCTTGATGTAATAATTTCCGTCGGCTACCGCGTCAAATCCAAGCGCGGCACCCAGTTTCGCATCTGGGCCACGGAGCATCTGCGGGATTATATTTTGAGAGGTTACGCCGTGAACGAAAAGCGCCTAAAAGAAGGGCAGGTGGCTAAACTCAAAGAGCTTGAGACCGCCCATAAACTTATTGCCCAGGCCCTGGAATCCAAGCGCGCGGAAGGTTATGAGCGGGAATTGCTTCGCATCATCAACGATTATGCCAATACCTGGTTCGTTCTCAATCTTTATGACAACGACAAGTTAAAAATCGAGGATGTCAGCGCAAAGACCGGTATTGGTTTGGATTATGACGATGTGGTTAAAAATATCGCGAGGTTCAAACAGCGGCTACTTGCCCAAAAGCAGGCCACGGAAATTTTCGGCCAAGAAGTCGGCGGCAAGCTCAAGGCGCTTTTGGGAAATTTGGAGCAAACGTTTTCCGGCCGGCCGGTTTATAAAAGTTTGGAGGAGAGAGCGGCGCACCTTTTGTATTTTGCCATCAAAGACCATCCGTTCGTGGACGGCAACAAGCGCATTGGCAGTTTGTTGTTCCTGTTTTTTTTGATAGAAAATCATTTTTTTTATAACCGCCGTGGCGAGCGTAAGATAAACGACTCGGCGCTGGTCGCCCTCGCTTTGCTCATCGCCGAAAGTAAGCCCGTTCAGAAAGACGTGATGATAAAATTGGTGGTGAATTTGATAAATAAGAAATAAAGCCTCCCCGCGGCCTGCCTACCGCAGGCAGGCATCCCCGAAAGCTTGTCATCGGGGTAGACGAGCCGGAGGCAATAAAAAAATTCCCAGGGTGGGAATTGTGGGTTTTCAAAAATAGTTAAGCCCAAAGGCCTGGAAACGCCGGAGAGTAAGGGTACTCACCCGCCCATCCGGTCGGCCGCATACTCCTTTCGAAGGTTGATTTCCCGACCGTAATCACATGCCGGTCGCTGCCCGTGGAATTGTGATGGGAGAACACGATCTCCAAGCAACATTTCCCTTCTCGAGTGACGGCCTTTTGCACCCAGCCGCGAGTGTCAGCCGGAAGGTTTTTCAACGGCCGGGTGAGTTGCACAGTGCGATGGGCCAGTTCTTGGGCTTCTTGATCCGTAAAAGACATCTTGCCTCCTGATGAATTTGGATTTCAAAACAAAACGGCCTTCCGTTGCCGGAAGGTCGATTTTTGATCGGAGGAATTCTGTTCCTTATCCAAAACCAACCTTCAGGCAGGAAGGCGGTTCCACCAGGAATTGGCTGACCGGTTTGATAAGGTGATATTCATGTTATTTCAATTTTCCGAGAGCTTTCGCCATGCGGGATTTTAAGCGGGAAGCTTTGTTGCCATGGATGAGATGTTTTTTCACGGCCTTGTCCAGAGCCGAAGCGGTGGCGGCAAGAGCTTTTTTGGCGTCTTCGAGTTTGCTGGCTGTGATCAGCTTGCGGAAATCACGCAGGGCCTTTTTATATTTATCGCCGGTTTTTTGGTTGACGCCGTGGCGCTTGCGGGATTGCCGCATGGCCTTGGTGGCGGATTTAGTGTTGGGCATAGGGAACAGTGGTCAGTGATTAGTGAATAGTGATGATAAATTGCGACACGTGAGCGAAGGATAGCAGATATCGTTGAAATTGACAAGGCGCAGGCGGCTTCAGAATTGATGGCGTTTTTTGTTCCGGGTTTGTTTCAGGGCTGCAATTTTATCACGCAATTCCGCCGCTCGCTCGAATTGCAGATCGCGGGCGGCCAGTTCCATCTGGTCGCGCAGTTCTTCAAGGATCTCTGCCTGCTGCCTTTTATCCAGTTTGCCAAAATTCAGTTCCTGCTGTTCGGAAATTTTTTCCTCGGCGGGCTTGCCGCCGGAAAGCCGCGAATCTTTGATCGCCTTGCGGATAGTCTGAGGCGTAATGTGATGTTTTTTGTTGTAGGTCTCCTGGATCTTGCGGCGCCGCTCCACTTCTTCGATGGCGATTTTCATGCTGCCCGTTATCCTGTCAGCATACATGATGATATGGCCTTCCACGTGCCGCGCCGCCCGACCCATCAACTGAATAAGCGAAGTGTCGGAGCGCAGATATCCCTCTTTATCGGCGTCGAGGATGCAGATTAACGACACTTCGGGCAAGTCCAGACCTTCGCGGAGCAAATTGACGCCGATTAGCACGTCGTAAACGCCGACGCGGAGGTCGCGCAGTATCTCCAAACGTTCCAGAGTTTCCACTTCCGAATGCAGGTAAGTGGTTTTGATGCCGGCTTCAGACAGAAACTCCGCAAGTTCTTCCGCCGTGCGTTTGGTGAGGGTGGTGACCAGCGTCCGCTGGCCGTTTTTTATCCGCGCCTTGATGTTGGCCATCACGTCCGCCACTTGTCCTTTGCTCGGCTTGATTTCAACGGTGGGGTCCAAGAGGCCGGTGGGCCGGATGAGCTGTTCCACGATGCGGGGCTTGCTTTCTTCCAGTTCAAAATTACCGGGCGTGGCCGAAACGAACGTGGTTTGTCCGACCTTCCTCCAAAATTCCTCGATCTTAAGTGGCCGGTTGTCGAAAGCCGAAGGCAGGCGGAAGCCGTAGTCGATAAGCATTTTTTTGCGGGAATGGTCGCCTTCGAACATACCGCGAATCTGGGGCACGGTCATATGCGATTCGTCGATGAACAGCAAAAAGTCGTCGGGAAAATAATCGATCAGCGTGGAGGGCGGGGTACCGGGTTGCCGAAAATCCAGATGCCGGCTGTAGTTTTCGATGCCGTTGACATAGCCGGTTTCTTGAATCATCTCGATGTCAAAATTCGTTCGCTGCGCAAGTCTTTGGGCTTCTAAAAGTTTGTTTTGCTGCTTGAAAAATTTCACTCGTGTTTCAAGTTCTTCCCGGATATTTTCAATGGATTGTTCCAGTTTATCGCGGGAAGTGACGAAGTGTTTGGCCGGGAAGAGGCGGTAGGTTTTTAATTTTTCCACGATTTCGCCGGTTAAGAGGTCATAGATCTCCAGCCGCTCGATTATGTCGCCATCAAAAGTCAGCCGCAGCACGTGGTCGGAATCAGCCGGGACGATTTCGATGACCTCGCCGCGCACGCGGAACTTGCCGCGGGTTAGGGCGATATCGTTTCGGGAAAATTGCAGATCCACTAGCCGCCGCAGGAGTTTTTCCCGCTGAAAAGACTTACCGGACTTTAGCTCTATCGAAAGGTCCAAATAATTTCCCGGTTCGCCCAGGCCGTAAATACAGGACACGCTCGCGACGATTAAAACGTCGCGGCGGGAGAGCAGACTTTGCGTGGCGGCGTTTCTCAGCCGGTCGATCTCCTCGTTGATTTCCGTTTCTTTTTCGATGTAAGTGTCGGAGCGGGGGATGTAGGCCTCCGGCTGGTAGTAATCATAGTAGGAAACAAAGTAGTGCACGGCGTTATGCGGAAAGAAATCGGAAAACTCCGAGGCCAGCTGCGCCGCCAGGGTTTTATTGTGGGAGATGACCAGTGTGGGGCGATTAAGTTTTGCCACCACGTTGGCCATGGTGAAAGTTTTGCCCGAACCGGTGACCCCAAGCAGAGTCTGGCGTTTTTGTCCGGCCTCAAGATTTTTGAGGAGTTGTTTGATGGCCTGGGGTTGGTCGCCTGTCGGCGTAAATTTTGAGACGAGTTGGAATTTGTTCATTGCATTTATCACCCCCCGACCCCCTCTTAATTTAAGAGGGGCAGGGTTTCATTTTATTCCTCCCCTTAAGATAAGGGGGAGGTGGGGAGGGGATATTTGAGGTCTTACTAGTCTTACTAGAGGAGTGTTTATCTTTTGCCAACCTTCATCATATCAGAAATCCGGGGCGATTGACTAGGGTTTTATATAAAAAAATCGCCTGCTGAAACCTTGTCAGCAGGCGGCGGTGATGGAATTTTGAAAACAGAGGTCTTTCAGGCAGGCCGGCGTCAGGCAGATGGGCTTGCCCTGGTTATGGGCGGCGCTGACTTTCCATGCGACCATGGCGCCGACACCGGTGTCCCATCCGATTGACTTGCCGGCGATTTCGTCGACGACCTCAACGATTTCAATGCGGTGAATTTCCGCGCCTTTCTGCCCACAGGTGGGGCACTGGTGTTGTGTTGGCGTGACGTGGATACGGTAGCAAACGCGCACGCGATCGTTTACCTCCTTACCACCCCGCGTCGTTCCGTGTCCGGAAAACGTGTATGCGTGGATATTAGCATCGTCGGGCATTAGGCCCTCCAGTCTTGTGTCAGAATAAGTTATCAGTTTGTATAATCTGAGTCAAATGCCTTTTTCTTTGGGCTTTGCTACAATATAAGCATGATTGCTCATCTAAAAGGCATAATTCTCAACAAGGGCTCGAATTTTCTGGTCTTAGACACCGGATCGGTGGGGTATAAGGTTTTTGTGCCGGCGACCCTGCTTTTGAAATATAAATCCGGCAGCACCCTGGAAGTTCACGTTTACACTTACGTGCGCGAAGACCAGATGTCGTTATACGGTTTTTCTTCTCCTTCGGAATTGGAATTGTTCGAACTTTTGATTTCGGTTTCCGGCGTGGGGCCAAAAATGGCGCTGGCCATTCTTTCTTCCACCAGCCCGGAGCACGTGAAATCCGCCATCGCCGGCGGCGAGGCCGCGGTGTTCACCAAGGTTTCGGGCGTCGGGCGCAAGACGGCTGAGCGTCTTATCATGGAGCTGAAAGAAAAACTTGATGGCGGGCCGGGTATTTCCAGCAAACTCTCAAAAGAGTTTTCTGAAAGTCTCGACGCGCTGGTGGCTTTGGGTTATTCTTCGGCGGAAGCCCGGGAGGCCTTGAAGCGCGTGCCCGCGGAGCTTGCCAGCAGCGGTCAGATCGTACGCGAGGCACTGCGGTTTTTGGGTGGAAAATGATTTTTATGCAAGTTTTCGAGATTTTCGAACGAACAGCTTACGATAAGTTCCTATTAAATCACGGCGGGCCGCTTTTGCAGTCTTTTGAATGGGGAGAGTTCCAGAAGAAAATGGGCCGGAAGGTCTGGCGGTTGCAGGTTTCGACCAATGTCGGAAAGGTCCTGGCGGCCGCGACCGTGTTAAAAATGCCGCTGCCGCGCGGCTTGTCGTATTTCTATTGTCCCCGCGGTCCGGTTTTAGCGCAGTCCGTAAACGCCGAAAAAGTCTGGGGGCTGATTTTGGACAAACTCTCCGATCTGACCATCGGCGAAAGGCCGATATTTTTCCGGGTCGATCCGGAGATCTCCGTTGCCGACAACTGGTTTTCTCCAACCTCCGCCGGTTTCAAAAAGATTTCCTGGGAAATTCAGCCGCAAGCGACGCGGGTGTTGGACCTGACGCTTTCCGAAGGACAGCTTTTACATCAGGCCAAACCCAAGACCCGTTACAATATCCATCTCGCCCAAAAGAAGGGCGTGAGCGTGATGGAATACCGGAACGGTTCGCAGGTCAAAGTTTTTTGGGATTTGATGAAGAGCACGACTACCCGCGACCGGTTTTCCGCCCATCCCTACCTATATTATTTCAACCTCATGGAGGTTTTGGGTAAAGCGGGGCAGGCCGGTTTGTTCGTTGCAAGCTACCAGCGCCGGCCGCTGGCGGCGGCCATTATCGGCAGTTTCGCCGGCCGCACGATTTATCTCCACGGCGCGTCGTCAGATCGGATGCGGAGCGCGATGGCGCCATACCTTGTGCAGTGGTCGGCCATTCTTTCGGCCAAAGCGCGCGGCGACCGGGTTTATGATTTTGGCGGCATTGCGCCTGCTGGAGCGGGGTCAAACCATCCCTGGGCGGGCATTACGCGTTTCAAAAACGGCTTTGGCGGCAGCGAGCTTGCTTACCTCGGAGCGTATGATTTGGTTTATAATAGTTTGTGGTATCAGCTCTATCGGTTCGCACGGCAGTTAAATCGTTTTCGTATTTTGTGAAGACTTTTTTGCTAAAAATTTTTCCCCGACCCCTGCTATCCGCCTACCATCTGTTCTTGTCCTGGCTGGCGGCATTTTGGTATGGCCATCCTTCGGAAGAACTCGTGGTCATCGGCGTCACCGGCACTAACGGCAAATCAACGGTGGTCAATCTCATCGCCCAGATACTCCATTCATCCGGCCAAAAGGTCGGACTCACCTCCACTATTAATTACGGCGTTTGGGGTGAAGAGCGCTTGAATACTTTTAAGATGACGATGCCGGGCAGATTTTTTTTGCAAAAACAGTTGCGAAATATGGTTGCCGCGGGCTGCCGCTACGCCATTATCGAATCGACTTCCGAGGGGGTGTTACAGCATCGCCACCGGCATATTCATTACGATTGTATGGTGTTCACCAATCTCGCTCCCGAGCACCTGGAGCGGCACGGCGGTTTTGAGAATTACAAAAAAGCCAAACTCGAGTATTTTCGCAAGCTTGCGGTCTCCCCTCACAAAATTCTGTCAGGCAAGCGTATCGATAAGGTCATCGTGGCCAATGGCGCTGACAAGCACTCCGCAGATTTTTTGGATTTTTCGGTAGATAAAAAAATTACCTTCAGCGCCAGTCGCGATTTTGCGAGACGTCCGGGGCCGGATGATTTTTTAGCAGAAAACGTTCAGCTGCGATCGGAAGGCACCAGCTTTAATTTGCAAGGTCAGGCATTCAAATTGCCACTGCTCGGCGCATTCAATTTAGAGAATGCGCTGGCCGCCATCGCCACGGTCGCCGCTTTCGGCGTAGACTTTGCCTCATCCGCCCGTGCGTTATCCCATATCCGGTCCATTCCCGGCCGCTTGGAAAATATCGACTGCGGCCAGAATTTTTCCGTGATCGTGGATTATGCCCCCGAACCGAATGCGCTGGCCGCCACTTATCAGGCCCTGCGATTACTGCCGAGGAAGCGGTTGATCCATATTTTGGGTTCGACCGGCGGCGGCCGCGACACGGCGCGTCGTGCGGTTTTAGGCGAAATGGCGGGGAAGACGGCGGATATTGTCATCGTCACAAACGAGGACCCGTACGACGATGGCCCGATGGCCATTATTTCCGACGTCGCTCGCGGCGCGGAGAAAGCCGGCAAGCAGCTTGGGTCAAACCTTTTCAAAATCCTTGACCGGCAGGACGCGATAAAAAAAGCGCTTGCATTAGCGGGGGTAGGCGATATGGTGTTAATCACCGGTAAGGGTTCGGAACAGGCGATGGTCGTGTCCCGTAATAAAAAAATCCCCTGGGACGATCGGGCAGTAGTCCGAGAGGAACTTATAAGACTCAAAAAATCAGGTTCCAGCCCTTCATGATCTGGTAAAGGACAAGCGTCAGAAAACAGCCGATGGCGAGGCCGACCAGAATTTCCGGGAAAGTGTGACCCAATTGTTCGGGTGCCGTCTCGAACAATTTTCTGCGGTCTTCCGGCAGTAACTTCCGCAGTGCGTTGACGATCCTGGACTGGGAAGCCAGGGCATTGCGGAGTTTCAGGGCGTCGGAGATGACGAACAGGGCGGAGACCACGGTGACACCAAAGAGGGGAGAGGCAACGCCTTGCGTTAGACCCACTATGGTCGCAAGACTGGCGACCATGATCGAGTGGGTGGAGGGCATACCACCATAGGCCGTCAGGGCCTCAAGCTTAAAGCGGCCGCTGGGCCCGCTATGCCAGAGAAATTTGAGAACTTGCCCGAATAGCCAGGCAACGACAGGAATGATGATTATCATATTTAGAACTTTCGCGCTTGCCGCTTGTTGTCCGAGGCTGCGCCGGGACTTGCAAGCGGTTTGGCCAACTTCTTTGTTAAAGCCTGCGCTTTGGCCTCGTCGTAGGCGGACTACGCCTTCGGCCAAATGCTCGGCTTCGCCTCGAATTTGGCTCAAACGCGAAAGTCCTAATATCATGTTTATTATACTATAAATTGCGATGCCAAAAAAATTTCTAATCTTGTTTATCGATACTTCCGGGTTCGAGCGGGCGCGGGTAATGCTGTTGGGGCGGGATTTGAAAGTCTCGGTCGATTTTAATGTTCGTCAAAACTGGTCGGAGCAAATCTTCCCCTGCCTGGCGCGTTTACTGGCTAAAGCCGGGGCCAAACTTTCCGATATCAGCAGAATTTGCGTGGTCCCCGGGCCGGGTTCATTCTCCGGCACGCGGACGGGAGTGGCCGTCGCTAATGCCCTCGGCCTGGCCCTTGGTATTTCGGTCCAGGCGGTTGGCGGGGAAGCGGGGATCGGGGTGTCTCGGGGCCGGTCCGGCATAAAATCCAAAGTCCGGACTTATGCCACCCCGGTCTACTCAACTCCTCCGCACATCACAAAACCGAAAACATAAGCCCAAGGGGCTTTAAGGTTGAAGTATGCCATAATAATTCCCTTATTTTGGGCTGGATTCCCAGTATCCACAAAAGGCACTTGACAAGTTTTAGCCTTTGTTTATAATGGATATATGCATTTAAGTGTGTAGGGTAGCCAATAATTTTGGCCCTTTTTGCGTATTCGGCAATTAGGGTAAATTTTTGTGTCAAATAAATCCCACTTTAACTACCTAGATCTCATCCCGACCTCACGGCGCAGCACCGCCATCACCAAGAGCGCTCGGGCCTCCCGGAAATCCTTCACCAAAACCCACGAGATCTTGCCTTTGGGCGATCTCATCGAAATCCAAACCCAGAGCTATCGCTGGTTCTTTGAAGACGGGATGAAGGAGCTGTTCGAGGAATTGGGGACGGTCAGCGATTTTACCGGAAAGACCCTGGACCTGACCTTTGGGAATTATTATTTGGACAAGCCCAAGCATACTGAAAAGACCGCCCGGGAGCGCAATACCACTTACGAGGCGCCCCTGTATGTCAACGTGAAGCTGGTGAACAAGGTCACCGGAAAAACCAAGAACCAGGATGTCTACCTGGGGGATTTTCCGTTGATGACCGCGCGCGGGACTTTTGTCATCAACGGCGTGGAACGCGTGGTGGTTTCGCAGCTCATCAAATCGCCCGGCGCGTTCTTTGCCTCCGAGTACGTCCGCGGTCGGCAGTATTTTGGCGCCAAGATCATTCCTAATCGCGGTGCCTGGCTGGAATTGGACACGGATTTAAACGGCGTTATCGGCGTAAAGATCGACCGTAAGCGCCGCGTGCCGATCACGGCGTTATTGCGGGTGTTTGGTTACGAGACCAATGAGGAAATTTTGGAACTTTTCCGCGACGTGGATACCAATCCCGACGTCCGTTATATCCAAAACACCCTGGACAAAGATATTTCAAAGAACGCCGACGAGGGCTTCATCGAAGTTTACCGCCGCATCCGGCCGGGCGATTTGGCCACGGCGGACAATGCGCGGAGTTTGATCTCGGCGATGTTTTTCAATTTCCAAAGATACGATCTTTCCCAGGTGGGGCGTTATAAACTGAATCAGCGCCTAAATATCACCGGGCGCTCTGACCACATTTTGGCCAAGGAAGATTTGGTTGAGGTCATCAAAGAAATCATTCGGCTCAATATCGAACAGGGGATTTCTGACGATATCGACCATCTGGCCAACCGCCGTATCCGGGCGGTGGGCGAGCTGATCCAGGCCAAATTCCGCATTGGCCTCGCTCGTATGGTAAGGATCGCCCGCGACCGGATGAGCTTGGCAGACCTCGAGACGGTCAGCCCCGCGCAGCTCATCCACGTCCGACCCATCGTGGCCGTGATGCAGGAATTTTTTTCTTCTTCCCAGCTTTCGCAATTCATGGACCAGACCAATCCGCTGGCGGAGCTGGAACACAAACGCCGGCTTTCCGCCATGGGCCCCGGCGGGCTGTCGCGCGAGCGCGCCGGTTTTGAGGTCCGCGACGTGCACCGCAGCCACTACGGCCGCCTCTGCCCGATTACCACGCCGGAAGGTCCGAACATCGGCTTGGTCGCGCACCTGGCCGCCTATGCCCAGCTTAACCAGTATGGATTTTTGGAAACACCTTACCGGAAAGTGGTCAAATTCCTTCCGAATTCCGTCAAGGCATTGACTAATCGGTTTGCTTATGAAGACATCATCGACGTAAAGACCAAAGAACTCATCGTGGCCGCGGGGCAGCCGATCACGGCCGAAATCGCCAAAAAGATCGGGACTTCGGTTCCGGTGGACAAGATCCGGGTGAAATCTTTTGTCAGTTCCGAGGTGGAAAATTTGGACGCTTTTGAAGAGGAGCGCGTCAATATCGGTCCGGCCACCATTCCTTTTGACGAGCATGGTTATTTCCTCGACGAACGGGCTAGCGTACGGGTCCGTGGCGTGCCGGCTATGGCCGCAACTTCCGATATCGACTATTTGGACGTTTCACCCAAACAGATCATCAGCATTACCACTTCCTTAATCCCGTTTTTGGAACACGATGACGCTAACCGCGCCTTGATGGGTTCCAACATGCAGCGCCAGGCGGTGTCCTGCATCAAACCGCAGGCACCGATCGTCGGCACGGGCGTGGAGGAAAAAGCCGCTTTCGATTCCGGCCAGGTCATCATTTCAGAATTTTCCGGTGTCGTTGCTTCCGTCACCGGCGACAAGATTGTGGTACTTTCCGACTCCGGCGCAAAGCTGGAGTATCCTTTGAAGAAATTTTTGCGCTCCAACACCTCCACTTGCATCAACCAGCGTCCGATCGTCAGAAAAGGCGATCGGGTGCTTGGTGGTCAAGCCCTGGCTGACGGCGCCGCCACCGATAATGGCGAATTGGCCCTCGGCCAAAATCTTTTGGTAGCTTTCATGTCCTGGGAAGGCGGCAATTATGAGGATGCCATTCTGATCTCTTCCCGTGTGGTGGAAAACGACAATTTTTCCTCCATCCATATCGAAGATTTTAAGATCGACGTGCGTGACACTAAGCTGGGCCCGGAAATCGTCACCCGCGACATTCCGAACGTCGGCGAAGAAAAGCTTAAGGACCTTGATGAAAACGGTGTGGTCAGGATCGGCGCCCAGGTGCGCGCCGGGGACATTTTGGTCGGGAAGATCACGCCGAAAGGCGAGACCGACCTGACGGCGGAAGAAAAACTTTTACGCGTTATCTTCGGCGAAAAATCCCGGGATGTTAAAGATACTTCGCTCACTCTGCCCCACGGAGAGTACGGCAAGGTCATCGCGGTGGAGGAATTTTCCCGCGACCGCGGCGACAAGCTGCCTACGGGGGTTATTCGGTCGATCCAGGTTTCGGTCGCGGTTTTGCGCAAAATTTCGGTTGGTGACAAAATGGCCGGCCGGCACGGCAACAAGGGCGTGGTTTCTCGCATCATTCCGGTGGAAGACATGCCTTTTTTGGCGGACGGCACGCCGGTGGATATTATTTTGAATCCTTTGGGTATCGTTTCACGTATGAATTTAGGGCAGGTTTTGGAAACCCATTTGGGTCTGGCCGCGAAGACCCTCAATTACAAGGTTATGTCGCCGGCGCTCGACGGCGTTTCGGAAGTCGATATCAAACGGGAGCTGAAACATGCCGGTTACGACGAATCCGGCAAGATCACGGTTTATGACGGCAAGACCGGTGACGCCTTTGAAGAGCCGGTGACAGTGGGCGTGATCTATATGATGAAGCTGCACCACTTGGTGGACGACAAGATGCACGCGCGCTCCACCGGACCGTATTCTTTGATCACCCAGCAGCCATTAGGCGGTAAAGCCCAGTTCGGCGGCCAGCGTTTTGGTGAAATGGAAGTCTGGGCCCTTGAAGGCTATGGCGCTGCCCACACTTTGCAGGAGATGCTTACCATCAAATCCGATGACGTTATCGGCCGTAGCAAAACTTATGAATCGATCGTAAAAGGTGAGGCCATCCGCAAGCCGAATGTGCCGGAAAGTTTCCGGGTTTTGGTCAAGGAGCTGGAAAGCTTGTGTTTGGACGTGGAGTTAGTGGGGGAGAAACTGGTTTCAGAGGATGACGCGGCGCCGGCCGATACGGCAGGGGAGGTGCGCGAGCTGACCACGCCGAAAGAAGTTTTGGATGAGCCGAAAGAAGACAAACCGAAAGAGGAAGAGGGCAAGGACAAAAAAAAGTCCAAAAAAAAATCTAAGTAATTTCGAGTTTAAACTTTTAAATTTTTAAAGTGTTCACCCAAGCCTCCGAATTCAAAGCCGTCCGCATCAAACTCGCCAGTCCCGAGACGATTTTGGCCTGGTCACACGGCGAGGTGACCAAGCCGGAAACCATCAACTACCGCACGCAGCGCCCGGAAAAGGATGGCTTGTTCGACGAAAAAATCTTCGGTCCAGTCAAGGATTGGGAGTGTTATTGCGGCAAGTATAAGCGCATTCGCTACAAAGGCATTATCTGCGACAAGTGCGGCGTGGAGGTCACCCGGAGCATTGTCCGCCGCGAGCGCATGGGACACATTCACCTCGCCTCACCGGTTTCCCACATTTGGTTCGTCCGCGGAGTGCCTTCCCGCATCGGTTTAATCTTGGATTTAAGTCCGCAGGAACTGGAAAAGATCATCTATTTCGCTTCTTACATCGTGACGGGAGTGGATGAGGATGTGCGAGCAAAGACCTTAGAACAGATCGACCGTGAATTCAAGGCCAAGATCAAGGATATCCAGGAGCGCTATGAAAAATTATTCGCGCAGGCCAAGGCCGCAAAGGCCAAGCCGGATGCCGGCAAGGATCCGATCGTTTTGGCCGCGCAGATCGAAACGGAAGTGAATCGGCTGCGCGATAATCAAGTCGAGGAAGTTTCGCGTCTGGAAAAAATTCGCGACTTGGCCCGCTCCGAGATCAAGTCCATCAAGAAGTACCAGATAATTTCCGAGCTGCAGTACCGGGATTTTTCTCTCAAATATGGGCCGGTTTTTACCGCGGGTATCGGGGCGGAAGCTTTGTTCAATCTGGTCAAAGAGATAAATCTGGAAAGTTTGCTTGCGGACCTGCAGGCGGATTCGGCCACGTCCGAAGGCAATACCAAACGCAAGATCCTCAAAAGAATGAAGCTGGTGCAGAATATGATCGTAAATTCCCTGCGTCCGGAATGGATGTTCGTCACCGAACTGCCGGTCATTCCACCGGACTTGCGGCCGATGGTACAGCTGGACGGCGGCCGGTTCGCCGCCTCCGACCTAAATGATCTTTACCGCCGGGTCATCAATCGCAACAATCGTTTAAAGAAGTTACTTGAGATCGGCGCACCCGAGGTTATTGTTCGCAATGAAAAACGTATGCTGCAGGAAGCAGTGGACGCGCTATTCGATAATTCCATCCGTCACGGCAAAGAAGTGACGGCTTCCACCGGCCAGCGCCGCAAACTGCGGAGTCTAGCCGACATGCTGCGCGGTAAGCAGGGCCGTTTTCGCCAGAACCTGCTAGGTAAGCGTGTAGACTATTCCGGCCGCAGTGTCATCGTGGTCGGGCCAACCTTGAAACTTTCGCAATGTGGCCTGCCCAAAAAGATGGCACTGGAACTTTTCAAGCCGTTCGTCATTTCCAAACTCATCGCTCGCGAGTACGCCCACAACGTCCGCAGTGCCAACCGTTTGATCGAACAGGGTCGGGAAGAAGTTTACGATATCCTGGAAGAAGTCACTAAGACGCGCCACGTGCTCCTAAACCGCGCACCGACCCTGCACCGTCTGGGTTTCCAGGCCTTTCAGCCGGTTTTGATCGAAGGCAAAGCCATTCAGATCCATCCGCTGGTCTGCGCCGCTTTCAACGCCGACTTTGACGGTGACCAGATGGCCGTGCACGTGCCGTTGACCGAAAGTGCGCAGGAAGAGGCCCGCGAGATCATGCTGTCTTCCGTCAACCTTTTAAAACCCGCTTCCGGCGAGCCGGTGATGGCCCCGACCAAAGATATGGTTTTGGGCTGTTACTATATTACGCACATCAAAGACGGCATGCGCGGGGAAGGCAAGACTTTCGGCAGCATCGAGGAGGCGATTTTGGCCAACCAAACGGGAGTGGTGCAGTTAAAAGCCCGGATCAAAGTCAGAATCAATGGCGAGCTTGTGGAAACCTGCGTCGGTCGCATTTTAGTCAACCAGATTTTGCCGGCGGAGTTCGGTTTTGTGAACGAAGTTTTTGATACCAAGCGTTTAAAGAAGATCATCCGCGAACATTACAAACGTCTGGGCGTCGCCAAGACCGCGGACTTGCTGGATGAGATCAAGAATATCGGGTTCAAGTACGCCACGCATTCCGGAATTTCCTGGGGCATGGACGATTTGGATGTGCCTGACGCCAAACACGCCATGGTCAAAGAGGCCGAAGCCCAGGTGAACAAAACCTACGAAGAGTTCCGGGAAGGGTTACTGACCGAAAATGAACGCCGCAACCGCGTGGTGGAGATCTGGGCGGAAGTTCGGGACAAGGTTTCCGCCGCCGTCACCGCCAGTCTCAAAGCCCATGGCATGGTTTCGACCATGGTTGTTTCCGGCGCCCGTGGTTCCATTTCGCAGGTGGCGCAGATGAGCGGTATGAAAGGCCTGGTGGTCAACCCGGCCGGCGAGGTCATCGAGCTGCCGGCCAAGGCTAGCTTTAAAGAAGGTTTGGACGTTTTGGAATATTTCATTTCCACTCACGGCTCGCGGAAAGGGATGACCGACACGGCGCTCCGCACCGCTGATGCCGGTTACTTAACCCGGCGGCTTATCGATGTGGCGCAGGATATGGTCATTAATTCGGAAGACTGCGGTACGACTCACGGACGCTGGGTCCGTCGGACCGAGGCCGAATCTTTAGGTAAAAGTTTCGCCGAAGTCGTTTTCGGTCGGGTTTTATCGGCTGATGTGATTGATCCGAAATCCAAGAAGGTTTTAGCTGCCACGGGCACCGAGATCGATGAGCGCACGAGCGAACTTATCGACAAGTCCGAAGTATCCGAGGTCTATACTCGTTCGCCGATGCGCTGCGAACTGCCCCGTGGCCTGTGTCGCAAATGTTACGGTACGGACTTAGGTTTCAACCGGCCGGTAAAGTTGGGTACCGCTGTGGGTATCGTGGCGGCGCAAGCCATCGGTGAACCGGGCACACAGCTCACAATGCGCACTTTCCACACTGGCGGTGTCGCCGGACTGGACATTACCCAAGGCTTGCCGCGCGTGGAAGAGCTTTTTGAAGCTCGTCCGCCAAAAGGACAGGCCACAGTTTCGGAAATTACCGGCAAAGTAGCCATCCAACACCCTTCTAACAAAGAAATCATTCTAAAAATCACGGCTCTCGAGCCGGCGGTCGATGAATATCTGTTGGGTTCTGCCAAGCTCCAGATCGAAGACGGTGAGGAAGTAAAGGCCGAGGAGCCACTGTTCGTAGACGATGCCGGTACGACCGTAAAAGCCAAGGCCGAAGGGCGGGTCAAGCTCGAAACCACTTCAGGCGGTGTGCGCAAGCTGGTCGTTCTAAAAGAGGCGGAAAGTTCTAAAGAGTATTCTGTCCCCTCAAGTTTGGGGCTTTTAGTCAAAGAAGGTCAGGTCATTGAAAAGGGTTATCCTTTGACCGAAGGCAATTTGGATTTGCAGCAACTTTTGGCTCTGCGCGGGCCGGATGATACGCAGGAGTACGTTATCCGCAACGTACAGGATATTTATACTAGCCAAGGCCAGATCATCCACGACAAACACGTCGAGACTGTGGTAAAACAGATGTTTTCAAAGGTTCGGATCATCGACTCTGGCGATAGTGTTTACATCGCGGGTGAGCTGGTGGATCACAATTCCTTGAATCTCATCAACGCGGAGCTTACGGCGGCGGCCAAAAAGCCGGCTACCTTCGAGCAGGTGCTGATGGGCATCACCAAGGCGAGCTTGAACACCGATTCTTTCCTGGCCGCAGCTTCCTTCCAGGAGACGACCAAGGTTTTAATCGATGCCGCGGTTTCGGGCCGGACCGATCATTTGCGTGGTTTGAAAGAGAATGTTATCATCGGCAAACTTATTCCGGCCGGCACGGGTTTTGAGGAGCGCATGAAGGAGCGGGAGGCGCAGGAACAACTGGAGACGCCGATCGTTTCGGCGGAAGGCGACGCGGAAGGGTAAAAAAGGAATTTTTCTAAAACCCGAAGGGGAAAGCCAATCTCCATTTCGGGTTTTTTTATCCGGACGCGGAGCATTGTCAGGTAGAGTTTTTCCAGACCGGCGCCTGCTTCAACGCGGATTTTTGGTATTTTGTCCCAAATTTTTGCGTCCGGCCGTCGAATGTAATACCATAAGTTTATGGAGGATACCAAAATCAAAAAATTCGGCGGAGTTTTTGGACTGTCGAAAGCCGAAGCGGCCGCGCGCCTCAAAATCTACGGCGAAAACAAACTCCCCGTGCTGCGTCAGCCCTGGTGGAGGCGGACAATTATGTGGTTCATTTCGCCCACGGCCTTAATGTTGTTTTCGGCTGACGCGCTGTCTTATGTCTTAGGCAAAATTTTTGACGTGTATTTTATTCTTGCCCTCATCGGGCTTAATTTTTTTATCAGCAAGTGGCAAGAGCATAAGGCAGATCGGGCGGTGAACAAGTTGCAGGCCAAGCTGAACTTTAAGGCGCAAGCGTTCCGTGATAATAGTCTGGTTCAAGTGTTCACCCGGCAGCTGGTTCCTGGCGACTGCGTAAAGTTAGGAGTTGGCGACATTGTGCCGGCTGACGGCCGAGTTTTGAAAGCAGATAACTTTTGGGTCAACGAATCGGCGGTTACGGGAGAATCGTTACCGCAAGAGAAATCGGTCGCCGCCGGATTGTTTTCCGGAACTTTCGTAACGGCCGGGCAAGCCGTGGCGGAAATAACCGCCACCGGCGCAAAAACGATGTTCGGCAAAACGCTCCTCACCATCGAGAAGCCGAAGAAGCGCAGCTTGTTAGAGCAGGATATTTTGGGCATCTCTAAATTTTTGATGGGTGTAAGTTTGGTTGGCGTGGCGGTTTTAAGCGCGGCTTTATTTTTTCGCCAGCAGCCGGTGGCAGACATTCTGATTTTGGATCTTTCTCTCGTGATTGCCGGCGTTCCAATCAGTTTGCCCACAGTGATGACTTTGATTATCAGCTTAGGCGCCTTGCAACTGGCTGAAAAACAGGCCATAGTTAGACGTTTGTCCTCGCTGGAAGATTTGGCTAACGTCAATCTGCTTTTAACCGACAAGACGGGGACTCTTACGAAGAACGAGATTCGTATCGCCAGGATTTATACTTTTGAGCCTTTTTCCGAGGCCGAGGTGCTAGAAAAAGCGGTTTTGGTGGCGAGTTTTGAGCCTCGCGACCCGATAAATCGCGCCGTGCTTTCTGCCGCTCAGCGCTTAAACGTCGAGTCAAGGTTAGCCCCCATTAATTTTACGCCCGCCGACTCCGAACGCAAACACGCATCGGCTGAAGGAAGGCGGGGCGGAGAAAATTTTTTGGTGGTCGTGGGGGCGCCGCAAGCGGTGACTCCGCTCTGCCGCATGACCCGCCGGCGAGCTGCCGACTTTGAGCAGCAGGTGGCTGAAGCCGCGGGCCGGGGATTCCGAGTTTTAGCGGTGGCAGTGAAGGGCAATGGCAAATTAGAGGAGCAAAATATGACTCCGGCCGGGCTGCTATTCTTAGCCGATCCTTTAGCCGAAGATTCCGCCGAGGTGCTCAAGTTTTTGGCAAGCAACGGCATTGAGGCCAAGGTTTTGACCGGCGACAATCACGCGATTTCCGAACGAATCGGGCGTGAGTTGGGGCTGTCAGGCAAGGTGGTGACCCGTGCGGATTTGGAAAGCCGGCCGCCGGACATGCAGACCCTTAGGCAAAGCTCGGTATTTTCGGAGATTTTACCGAAAGACAAATATGAAATAGTGCGCGCAGCCGGGAAGGAATACCACGTGGCCGTGACCGGCGACGGCGTGAACGATTTTCCGGCCATGGAGGCGGCGGATATCAGTATCGCCGTCAAAAATTCCGTGGACGCGCTAAAAAATTCGGCTGACATCGTGATGCTTGCCCCCGGCATTTCCATAATCCGAGACGCGCTTGTTGAATCGCGCAAAATTTTTGTCCGGCTTTACAATTATTCGGTCTACCGCATTTCCGAAAGCTTTCGGCTGATTTTAAGCATCATCATTTTAGGTTTGCTTTACGACAGTTTTCCCTTAACGCCCGTGCAGCTCATCCTAATCGCGCTGCTCAACGATATTCCCATCGTATCCTTGGCGTTCGATCGCGTAAAATATTTGGCCCGGCCTGCCAAAATCGACGTGGCGGGCCGTTTAACGCTCAGTATCTTGTTTGGTTTTACGGGGCTGCTTAACAGTTTATTGTTGTTCTTTTTGCTCCGCGACGGATTACACGCAGCGCCGACGGTTGTTCAGACCGCATTTTTTCTCAAGCTCACAGTTTCGGGCCATATGCTCATTTACGTGGCCCACACCAAGGAGCGTTGGTTTAAGTTCCTTCCCAGTTCGGGCGTAATTTTGGCCACCAGCCTAACGCAGCTTGTGGCGACAATATTTGCCTGGAAAGGAATTTTTATGGACCCCATCCCTCTTTGGCTGATTTTGTTTATCTGGGCCTGGTCGTTTATCTGGATGCAAATCAGCGAGTTGACGAAAATTCTACGCGTACGGTTTTCCCCCTCCCGCGAGGAGTCCAGAGTCGGTTGAAAAAAATTGCACTCAAAAATCCCCGCGTTGCCCGCGGGTTTTTTTAACAATTCACTTTGCTGCGCCTGTCCACGAAAGCTCGTAAGCCTGCTTCATCGCCTCGGCAATCGCCGGGCTTTCGATTATAACCGACATCGATTCGGCGTAATTGAGGAAGGCGATTTTGCTGTTGTAGATATTTACCTCGATTCCAGGGCTGAAATTTTGTTTTGGCACAATGCGCGTCTCGGCTAATTCTTTTTTATCCAAGTAGCGGTGTTTTTCGTCCCATTCACTGCCGCTGCCGGCGATCCTTCGGGCGCGAATGCCCAAAGCGACGCGTTTTGAAATATAATCCGGATCAACTTGTTCCTTGCCTTCGAAATAGGCGTTGGTGTTCCACTCCATTATCTCCAGCGGCCTTTCTTTAAGCGTATCGTCATAGACTTTCTGCACGGCATTTTTTCCTTCATAGAAAATTATTTTGGGTTTGGTGGTTCTTTTGTTGTAAATTGCTTCCAGTTCCGGCAGTGCCGCTTTGATGCCATGTTCAATTTCGTTTATCAAAGTCAAAAGTCTGTCGGGCGCTTCCGCGGAAAAACGATTCTTGCCGCGGATTTTGGTTTTTGCCACCACACCCCGGTTGACCAAATAAGAGAGGACGGAATAGCCGGTGGTGCGCTTAATCCCGGCTTTTTCGGCGATATCTTGGGCTGAAGCTACCCCCATTTCCAAGGCGGCAAGATAAACCCGACTTTCGTTGGGAGAGAAACCAAGCTTTTGGAGGAGTTGTAGGATTTGCATAGTTTATCATTTGTCATCCTGAGCGGAGCGAAGGATCTTTCCCATCTCCTTATATATTTAGTGGAAAAGATTTCTCGTCGAGCTCGAAATGATATAACTTTTGACGAAATTTTCGTCGTCAAAATATTCATAGATTTCTCCTAAAATTATAGCAAACACAAGAAGGCTCGTCAAATTGTGACGAGTTTTATTGACATTTTTTTATCTTCTGGTAAGATACTGCGTTCACAATCGCAAGATACCTAAAAATCGTTTAACCGAATGTGAATACCTTAAAAGTCAGAAGGAGAGAAGCATGTTCATCGAATTTCATCAGCCAATCAAGGCTGCTCACCGGCTTGGTATGCCGCGGTACGTCCAGATTCGTATTGCCGCCACCATCGGCTGGCTGTGGCTCGTGTGGCGAGGCTCCGACTTAGTCGGTCGGCGCAGTCACATTTTTGACCCCGTTGATATGTTTTGGGTCGATTGGAGTTCGGGCCGGGTCGAGTTAGGCTACTGGGGCTGGGACCGGCAGTGCCACTTTATCGCTTCAGTCGGACTGTCTTTTGCCGAAGCCGAGACGCGACTAAAAGGTGTTTCGGCGATGTTTACCACTTGCGCCGGCCGGAGAATCCAACTGGCTTGCGGATGCGAGCAATATATTCGCTGGCTTACGCAAAGCGTCCCATTCTCGTCCGACCCGCGGGAGTCGCCTAAATGCGAAACATGCGGGAAGTATCATCAGGCTGCCCCAAATAGTACGGATGTTTACGTCGATTGCGCCGAGCATGCATCTTTGCTTGCTCGCTGGCCCGATGCAAGGGAGGTAGTCGGAACCTGGAGTCGCCAGCTTACACCCAGTTTAGCAAGTCATCTGTTGTATGATGCGCTCAAAAAGGGTCCGCTTGATCGCGGCAGGCAGGAAGAGCTGTCCAAACTTATCTCTCAAAGCAGCCGGGAATGTGACAAGCACCTGCATCGCTCCGGGCTTGACCCGGATCTTCGGGATACGCTTGCCATGTCAGTGAGACGCGGGTATCTAGCCAAGTCGACATTGCGTGAGTATAGAAAGGCCGCATTCGATTTG
Source organism: Patescibacteria group bacterium (assembly GCA_023485925.1). Lineage (GTDB taxonomy): Bacteria > Patescibacteriota > Doudnabacteria > UBA920 > 2-01-FULL-50-11 > JAMDAJ01. The sequence continues at coordinate 2,488 of JAMDAJ010000070.1, read as the reverse complement.
AGCCCAAGAGCCGTCCAGCATCTGGAGAGAGTGGTCGTCGTTTTTTCAACCTTGGTTTGGACGGTTCGATGTCTTGCGATCTTGGCAGCTGTCATTATTTGGGCCCGGCACTTGCCTGACTGGCGCACGGTCGCCGTACTTGCGGCCACAGCGGCATCCGTCTGGGTCATTGTCCGAGCGAGAGAGTGGCTGAAGTGAATTCAAAACCCGATTGCAGAAATCTCACGCTTCCGCATTCGGGTTATTTTTTCTGACCATTTTTTTCTTGGCCGCGATTCACTCTACACGATTTGTGCGGCCGTCAAATTTATGTAGAGTGTGTTTTTGAGTCAGTGGGGCTGACTTTTTATGTCGCCGTTTTTCACGGCCGTGAGAAATGGTGACATCAGAAGCTCGGGCGGAATTTCTCTCATACCCCCGATTCGTGGGCTTTTTAGATCGGCCATTTAGAAACCATCAGCAAGGGGTCGTCGTCCAGGAGTTTTTGAGCATGGAGTTTTGACCAGATTTCCTCGGTAATGAACGGCATAAAGGGATGGAGGAGCTTGATGATGTTGACAAGCACATGGAGGAGGAGTTTTTTGGTATTCTCCGAAAGCTTCTCGTCTTGCAGCTGTTTTTTGCTGGCCTCCAGATACACATCAGCGAATTCGTGCCAGGTGAACTGGTAAATTTCCTGAGCCGCTTCGTGCAGTCGGTAGTTTTTTAAATGATCGGTGACGGATTTTATAAGAGTATTGAGCTTGGTTAAGATTTCGTGGTCAGCCGCGGTTTGTCCCTCACCCGGCCCCTGGCCACCCTCTCCCTTAGGGAGAGGGAAGGGGGTGAGGGTTGCCACATTGCTAATAACAAACCTCGCAATATTCCAAAGCTTATTGCCAAAGTGTTTCATCCCGCGGATTTTTTCTTCAGCCAACGGAATATCGTTGCCGGCGGCGGTGGAAAAGACTAGCGCAAATCGCAGCGCGTCGCAGCCGTAAAGGTCGATGACGCCAAGCGGGTCGATAACATTGCCTTTGCTCTTGCTGATTTTTTGCCGGTCCTTATCCCGCACCAGGCCGTGCAAGAACACCGTAGAAAAAGGCTGTCTCCCGGTGCGGTAGTGAGAGAACATTATCATCCTCGCCACCCAGAAGAACAGGATGTCCCAGGCGGTTTCCATCACTTGCGTGGGGAAGTAAGTATCGAAATCTTTTTTGCCCCACGCCTGCAACGTGGCGTAAGGCCACTGGCCGGAGGAAAACCAGGTGTCGAAGGTGTCCGGGTCTTTGACCAGATTTTTGGATTTACACTTCGGACAAACTTTGATTTTATCTTCGATATCGACGATCGTCTCTCCGCACTCCTCGCAGTATTTTACCGGGATGGGAATACCCCACCAGATCTGGCGCGAAACGGACCAGTCGCGAATGTTGTTAAGCCAGTGCAAACTGATTTTTTTGAACCGCTCCGGCACGTATGCAACACTTCCGTCTTCAATGGCGGCAACTGCCATGTCGCGCAAGCTTGGCCGGCCATCCGGCAAGGGTTTGGTCATGGCCACGAACCATTGCGGAATAACGAGCGGCTCGATCAAATTCCCGCACTTGTAGCAGAGCTGCACATTGTGCTTGTATTTGTGGTCGGTTTTTTTGGGGTCCAGAAGCCCGCGTGCCGCCATGTCTTCCGCGATTTTTTTCCTTGCCTCCAGAACTTTCATACCGGCGTAAGGGCCGGTCAGCTCGTTCAGCCGGCCGTATTTATCGATGACCTGTTTGGGCCCGGCAATTTCGTCTTTATGCCGCTGCCAAATCTCAAAGTCCACCGGGTCATGGGCCGGTGTCACTTTTACCGCGCCGGTGCCGAATTTCATATCGACCGCTTCGTCAGCAATGACGTTGATGTGAGTTTTCCCGAGGAGGGTTTCGATTTCGATTTCTTTTCCGAGGTATTTTTTATAGCGCTTGTCTTTGGGGTTCACAGCTATGGCCGTATCGCCGAATTTGGTTTCCAAGCGCACGGTGGCAAGTTCAATGGGGCCGTATTTGATGTAATAAAGCGGGTCTTCGCGCTCTTCGTATTTGGTTTCCAGGTCGGAAAGTGCGGTTTGGTGTTTGGTGCACCAGTTGCCGATGCGGTCGCCGCGGTAGATAAGGCCGTCGGCGTGCATTTGCCTGAAAGTTTCGTAGACGATTTTGATTATCCGCGGGTCGAGCGTAAAAATATTTCGGCTCCAGTCGCACGACGCGCCCAGGCGTCTTAAACCCTCTTCGGTGATGTGCTTGTTGCCCTGTACGAATTCGTAAATCTCCTTGTAGAATTCCTCGCGCTGCATTTTGAACCGCGACCGGCCTTCTTTTTCCAATTTTTTCTCGAATACCACCTGGGTTTCAAAGCCGGCATGATCGGTGCCGGGAAGCCAGAGTGCCTTTTCGCCTTTCATGCGGTGATAGCGGATCAAAATATCCTCGATGGTGACGAACAGGGCGTGGCCGATATATTTTTACGC
>JAMDAJ010000016.1 GCA_023485925.1 Patescibacteria group bacterium | reverse complement strand
CGTCGATGATGATGGTGTTGGTAAAATCCACCGTTCGCCCCAAAGCATCCGTCAGCCGCCCGTCGTCCAATACCTGTAAAAATACGTTCAGAATATTGGGATGGGCTTTCTCGATTTCGTCCAACAGCACCAGCGAAAACGGCCTATCCATAACGGCGGTTGTGAGCTGACCAGGCTCGGCATCGTGCCCGATGAGCCGGTGGATGGAATCGGCTTGCTGGTATTCCGACATATCAAAACGCAGCATATGTTTTTCCGAACCGAAATACACCGAAGCTAAAGCTTTAGCGGTTTCAGTTTTGCCAACACCGGTCGGGCCCAAGAATAAAAAGCCGCCAATGGGCCGTTTTTCACTGCCAATGCCGCTGCGCGCACGACGCAAGGCGTTAGCGATGGCCACAATGGCATCCTCCTGCCCGACGACCTTACGGTGCAGCACCTGTTCCAAATTCAAGAGCACGTCTTTTTCGGCTAAAGCGATCTGCCCCACCGGGATCTCGGTCCGGCGATGGACCACTTCTTCGATATGTTCGGCCGTCACCATGGAACTATGCCTTTTGGTCTTCGCGAAAACCGCCGCTTCCTGTAAAACGCTAATGGCCTTTTCCGGAAAAGGCACGGTCTTGATATACCGGTCGGCTAGCTCCACGGCTTTTTTCATCGCTTGATAACTCACCAAAACCTCGTCGTGCGCCTCGATCTGCGGCACCACATCCCGCAAAATTTCCATCACTTCCGGCCGGGAAGGTTCTTTGATCTCGATCTTTTCGAACAGCCGCGCGATGGAAGGGTTACGCGCGATGGTCTCATGATAGCCCTCGTGCGTGGTCAGGCCGATGACTTGGAACAGCGAAGAATTGAGATAAGGCGACAAAATTTCGGTGGCGTCCACGGTGCCGCCGCTGCCGGAACGATCGAACAAGGAATGCAGATGGTCAACGAGCAAAATCACGTTGCCGGCCCGTACGGCGTCGTTGAGAATGAACTTGAAACGCTCCTCCACCGCATGCTCCGTCGCCGCGCCGGCCAAAACTGCCGCAACATCCAGCTCCATCACGCGCTTATGGGCAAGCTGGGCAAGCGTCTGGCCCAAAACGATGTTCTTGGCCAAAGCGTGAGCGATGGTCTTTTTGCCCACGCCCTCTTCCCCCACCAATACCACATTATTTTTGCCTGACCGCGCCAGAATTTCCTCCACCGCCTCGGTCTCATCCCGCCGGCCGTACAGGTGCGGCACAAAACCCCGCCGCAAGACCATGTCGGAAAGATCGTGGGCGAACCGATCAAGTTTCAAAGTGTATCCCGAGGCCCAGTCCTTGCCAATGCCGCGCGTACGCATCAGAGACGTGCGGCTCCAGAATTTTTTTGCGTTCTCTTGCTGTAATTCCAACTCCCTCGCCCACTCGACCAGGTCGCGGATATCTTTCTTCTCCAGTTTCTTTTCAAAAATCAATTCCTTCAAAAAATCCGAATGCACGCACAAAGTGACGAACAGGTCGTGCCAGGAAAGCAGCTCGCCGCCGGAAAATTTTCTCTTGTCGTCCAGCGCGTCTTTCATAAACCGCGTCAGATTCTCAGAATCGGCCGCCGCCCGCTCCGCCTTCATATGTGCCTTTAAGCCCTCGGCAAAATTTTCCGGCGAAACACCAACGCGATACAGTACAAATTTTGCGCTCGGCAGCTTCGCTATCTCCAAAAGCAACGCCGAAATGTTTCCGCGCCCGCCCGGGAAAGCTTTTTCAAAAAGTTCTACTGCGCCGAAATCCAGATACTCCGCCAAATTCTCCTCTTGCCCTCGCGGAGCGACGACCAGGTCCAAGTAAGTTTCAAAAAATAGCGTGTAAACCCAAAAACCGAAAGTACAAACTCCCGCTATCAGGCCGAAACCCAATGTCCTGCTTTCGCCTAAAATCTTCGGGGCGAGCACGACTAACGCGCCCGATAGCAGCATCACAAAAAACCCGGTCCAAACCACCTTGCGCAAGGCCGCCCGGGGCAGTACTCGGTCAAGCATTACCGCGCGGTGAATGCGAGATTTTTTTATATCGACGTATTCCATCTTTTCATTCCCCCCTCTCCGGGAAATCTATATTTGTCATCCTGACGAAGGTCAGGATCCACGATTTTCAGACGTAGACCTCAACGCGCTGGATCCTGAATCAAGTTCGGGATGACGATCAAATTAGAGGATTAATTTCCAACCGTAAAAAAATGAGGCGGTGAGCGCAAACGGCGCGGCCAGCCAAAAAGACAGGAAAAACAGCCCGCCGGCGAAGATGACGATTTCAAAACTTAAACCGACAAAAATCGCCACGCTCCGAACCACTAATCCCACCCCGCGCGAAACCAGATTGCCGCCTAAAACTTTGACAAATGTGTCGAGATCGAATCCCCGGCCGTAGCTTTCCAAATCGCGGTGCCAGGGCGAAAGCAACGTCCGGAACAAGATTGGCAGGGAAAAATAATGAACATTGGAAACCAGGTAGTTCCCCCAAATCTCCAAGATATTCCGCGGAGCGATGAAATAATACCAATACAAAAATTCCACCGGAACCGGCTTCGGCCAGGAGTGGGAGTTCGAACTTGCGGGACTTTTTGTTTCGGAAGAGTCTTGCATGTGCCGCTTTTGCTTTGATTTCAGTATAGCGGAAAACGAGGTTAACCACAATAAAAAAGCCCCGGCGAAAAAGGGCCTTTCGACTGGCGACTATTGGAAAGCGAAGCGCATGCAATGCCCGCAGGTGACGCTGCTGTATTTCTGACTGGCCAAAATGGCGGGATGACGAACGGGGAAATGCAAATTGCATGGCGTTCGCCAACCACCCTTCCGACGGGAGAACAGCAGATGAACCTTTCCTCGCGGCGAAACCCCTGTGGTGCACTTGCCTTTGAACGGCCGCAGCAACCCGCCGCGCTTGCGGCATAACCAGCAATCAACCGAATTTGCCGGCTGTCTTTTAATCTGACTCTGGAATTTCGGCTCAATCAGGATCCTGCACGCCGTGCATCCGTCTCCCGCCACCAGATGCCGATCGGAAGTCGGCGAAAACTGAACAGTAGCGATCCGTTTACTCATCATCCCTCCTAAAATGGAACAGGTTAATGGAACATTATCACAAGCAGCACGATGAACGCCAAAATGTACCGGTACCAGACGAACAAATCGAAGCTGTGCGTGGAGACATATTTGAGGAGGAATTTGATGGCGGCAATGCCGGAAACGAACGCCGAGACAAGCCCGACGATCAAAACCGCGTCGATATGCCCGACGTGGCGCAACGCCACCAACCCCGCGCCGAAAATTATCGGTCCGGAAAGGAGAAAAGAAAATTTAGTCGCCGCTTCCCGGTCAAGTTTGGTCAAAAGCCCCGCGGTGATGGTGGCGCCGGAGCGCGACACGCCGGGAATGACGGCAAGGGCCTGCGAGACGCCGATACCGAGCGCCTTCAGCCACGTAAGCCCTTCGAGTTTTTCCTCGTGACTCGCTTTTTTATCAACTAACCACAGAACCAAACCAAAACCAGCCAGAGTAAACACGGTGACGAGTGGATCACGAAATACCGTCTCAGCCTGTTTTTCAAAAAGTAGACCAAAAATCGCGCCGGGGATGGAAGCTAGTATCAAAAACCAGGCCAGGCGGGAATCGTGATCGGTCCAGGAGTCTTTTTTGTAAAGCGTGCGAAAAAACGCTTTAGTATAGCGCCAGTAATCTTTCCAAAAAACCAAGATGACGGCTAGCAATGTGCCCCAGTGCAAGGCCACGTCAAATCCGAGCCCGGGATCTTGCCAATTGAAAAAATACGGCACCAGCAACAAATGCGCCGAAGACGATATCGGCAAAAATTCCGTGAGGCCCTGCACGATGCCTAAGATGATAGCTTGGAGGAACATAAGTTGTGTTGTTGTCATCCTGACGGAAATCAGGATCTAAACTTTAACGAATAGATTCTGAACCAAGTTCAGCATGACACAATCAGTTCACTCCCGGCACGGGGTAGTTCAAACTGAATTTTCTGACTTCTTCGCGAATGATTTTTAATTTCTCCTCATTGTCGAGCGCCGAAACCGCGTCCAATATCCACCCCGCGATTTTCTTCATCCCCTCTTCTTTCACCCCGCGCGTGGTCATGGCTGGAGTTCCCAATCGCACACCCGAAGGCGAGTACGGCGGGCGGGGGTCGTCGGGAATCACGCTCTTGTTGGTGGTAATGGCGACTTTATCGAGGAGCTTTTCCAAGTCGGCGCCGGGCAGGTTAAACGAAGCCATACTGTCGATGACCATCATGTGATTGTCCGTCCCGCCGGTGACCAATTTTGAGCCGCCCGCCAGCAAACCCGCGGCCAGGGTTTTTGCGTTTATCAAAACCTGCTTGGCGTACGCTTTAAATTCCGGTGTTGCTGCTTCGGCCAGCATCACGGCAATAGCCGCGATATTGTTCATATGCGGACCACCCTGGAGACCCGGGAAGACGCTGCGGTCAATGACCGTGGGCAAGTTCTCGCGCGTCACTTCCACCGCTTTCAGGGGGTTGCCCGGCTTGCCGCGCGTCAAAATCATCCCGCCCCGCGGCCCGCGCAGAGTTTTGTGCGTGGTGGTGGTCATGATGTCAAAACCAAAATCAAAAGGGTTGCGCATAACACCTGCGGCGATGAGCCCGGCAACGTGCGCCATATCGGCCATCGTGTAAGCGCCGACCTCGTCCGCCACCCGCTTGAAGAGGGTATAATCCAGATCGCGCGGATAACTGGTATAACCGCAAAGGATGATTTTCGGCCGGTGCTGCTTGGCAAGCGCGAGTAACTCGTCAAAGTCAATTCGCCCCTGCTCCTCGGGATGAGTTTTGTAGCGCACCCAATTGAACAATTTGCCCATGTGGGACACCGGCGCCCCGTGCGTTAAGTGCCCGCCGTGCGTTAAGTCCATGCCCATAATGCTGTCACCCGGCGAAAGCAGGGCCAAATACACCGCCTGGTTCATGGGCGAACCGGAAAGCGGCTGGACATTGGCGTGGTCCGAGTGGAAAAGTTTCTTGGCCCGCTCGATGGCCAAAGTTTCGATAGCGTCGGTATTTTCCTGCCCGCCGTAATAGCGCCGGCCAGGGAAACCCTCGGAATATTTGTTGGTGAAGATCGAACCCAAAGCTTCCAATACTGCCGGCGACACATAATTTTCGGAAGGGATAAGCTCCATGCCTTCGCTTTGCCGGCGCATTTCCCTATGCAGTGATGCATACACCTCCGGATCAGTCTGTTGTAAAGTTTTCATGCTTTTTGGACTGTCATCTTGAGCGAAGGCTGAATGCCGAAGTCGAAAGATCTTTCCCGGATAGATTCCTCGACTTCGCTTCGCTACTCTCGGAATGACATGGATAAATTTTTTAAAATTTGTTTTCGGCTGATCGGACCCTCCCTTAAAATCTTAACAGATTGTTGCTTTATAGCAACTATCGTCGACGGCTTGACTTTCGGCAGGCGGCCGGAGTCCAAGATCATTTCCGTCTGGAATTTTCTGCCTTTGAATTGTGCCACGACCGCCGCCGCCGAATAACACACGGACTCCCCGGAAACATTGGCCGAGGTGGCAGTAATAGGCCGACCGAACTTTTTGACCAGAGCCGAAGCCACGTGATTGTTTGGCATCCGTATGCCTAGCGTGCCGGTACCGGCCGACAGAATCCATAACCCCCTCCTTCCCCCTCTTAATTTGAGAGGGGGTGAGGGAGAGTTATATTTAAGAGGCAACACCAGGGTCAGCGCCCCGGGCAGAAATTTTTTGAACAACCTCTCCGCAAGCGGCGTGAACCTTACTAATTTTTTTGCTTGCGCCAGCGAACTGACGACAACGTGCACCGGCTTGTTGAAATTCCGGCCTTTGATTCGGTAAAGCCGCCTAACCGCTTTTTTGTTCGTCGCATCCACGGCCAAACCGTACGCTGTGTCTGTCGGGAAAACTACGCACCCGCCCGCTTTAAGCGTCCTGACCGCAGCTTGGATGCTTTGCTCATTACATTTCGAAATTTTCATCACATATGTTATGCTACCAGAAACCTACGGAGGCCACATGCCCGAACAGACAACCGCCACGCCGGCTGTGAAGCACCACACCAACTGGCTTTGCCACGATTGTTGCGAATGCGGGGTCATCGCTACGAAAAACCAAGCCGACCTCGCAAACGCCATCAAGTCCGCCCACACCGCCGCATCGCCGGACTGCCCCAGTAAATACATCGCCACCCTGCCCCATGTCCATCCGCACTAGTCCTTCTAGGCGGCTTTTTTTTCAAGCGACAAATCAGCTGGCGCGGTGACACGGTGCCACCAACTGGCGCGGACAATGTCAATTTCCGCGCCGCTTTTTACCATCTGCATCATGGTTTGCGGCAGGCCGAACTCCGCCGTCTGATTGCCGGCCGGCTTAAGCGGTAATTCAAAATACCGCATATCCAAAACGTAAGCTCCGCAGTTCACCAGCATCCCAGCCCGCCCCGGCTGGCGCTCCAAAATTTCGCTAACCGAGCCGTTGGCGTTGAGTTTGATTTCCGCCCAGGAATTGTTGCCGGGCGTGGCGGCGGGCAATTCGTAAGCTAAAAGCGCCAACGGACATTTCGTAAGCTTTTCCATATCTTCGCGGCGGTAAAGATCGTCCGCCATCAAAACCAAAAATCGTCCGCATAAAACATCTTTGCACTGCGATAACGCGTGCCCTGTGCCCAAGAGTTCCTCCTGGACAACATACCTGATTTTTTTTCCCAAAAACTCCTGCCCCACCGCCGCCATTACCTG
>JAMDAJ010000056.1 GCA_023485925.1 Patescibacteria group bacterium | reverse complement strand
TTTATATTTGTACAAAGAGCGGCCGAAGCTTGAAAGAAAATATCGAAAAGTCTATAATGCTTTAGCGGTCAACGCAAAAAATCCATAAATTTGCCCAGGTGGCGAAACTTGGTACACGCACCGTCTTGAGGTGGCGGCGGGAGCAATCCCTTGAGGGTTCGAGTCCCTCCCTGGGCATTTTAAAATAAAAGGGGCGAAGCTTCTTTTTTTGTATGCGAGTCGATATAATATAGATACAAATATAAACTGAATATCATGGCCGTGATAAAAACCTTTCCAACTTTCATTCTCGAGCTTAACCTGCAAGGAACTTACCGTTCTGTGGCCGGCGTGGACGAGGCCGGCATTGGGCCTTTGGCCGGGCCGGTAGTGGCGGCGGCGGTGATTTTGCGCTCCCGGCAGATGGAAAATGCGCGGACAAAAACACGATGGTGGCGTGAAGTCAACGATTCAAAAAAATTGTCGGCCACGATTCGCGAGCGCCTGGCCGGCGAGATCGTGCGCAACTGCGAAAGCTTTGGGCTGGGCAGCGCATCGGTGAAAGAGATCGACGAGATGAATATTTTGCGCGCGCGCCTGCTCGCTATGAAACGGGCGGTGGAAAATTTAAAAACGGTTCCCGAGATGATATTGGTGGACGGCACGTATGTTATCCCTGGCGTCGCTTTGCCGCAGCAGGCGATAGTGGCCGCGGATGAAAAAATTCTTTCTGTGGCCTGCGCTTCGATCTTGGCCAAGGTGACACGCGACAACTTGTTGCGGAAACTCCACGAAAAATTCCCAGAGTATCGGTTTGATCAACACAAGGGCTATCCCACAAAATTGCATCGGAAACTTTTGGCCGAGCACGGGCCCTGTCCGGAACATCGCAAAACTTTTGCGCCGATTGCCGAACTTTTGCGCGATTAACGCGCGTGGAACATTTTCATTTCGGTTTTTTTGGAGAGGTAGCCAAGTGGTTCAAGGCAACGGTCTCGAAAACCGTGACCCCGTAAGGGGTCTCGTGGGTTCGAATCCCACCCTCTCCGTGGTAAGCGTGGCGTCAAGTGAAACTTGACGATAGGCTTACCATTGAAGTTGGGAGGGATTCGAAGGGTATCCAAAAAATATAAACTGCTTTAGATTTTTTGGAACCCCGGCTCTGGAGGAGCGGCCGAGCCTGCGCCACAGGCGCGTGCGAGGCTGCGGAGGAAGAGGAATTCCACCCTCTCCGCCAGATGTCCAAGTTAGAACCGTTGTAAAATAAGAAGATATGACCCCCAAATTTATAAAAATCGCAGGAGACTTACAAACGAAACACCGTGCTATCTGTGATGGTTTTTTGGCGCAAGCTCTTCAAAAAACGGAAAAAGCCGAGCCATTTGTTGAAGATGCTAAATTTTTTTACAAAGCTCTCAAGAAGGTAAAATCTGTTGAGGAGCTTTTAACGTCCCCATATCATGGAATTTGCCCCACTTTTCTTGGTTCAAAGTTGCGGAAATCCTCTCCGCCAAGTTTTACTTTCGGCTAAAATATGAAAAAAATTACCCTTCATGCCAAGTGGCTGATTAAGGCCCCTCCTACGCAGGTATTCAACATAATTACCGACTTTGAAAAATGGCCTGAGTATTTTCCAAAAGTTGCGGCATCTATACAAGTTATAAAACGCGAAGGGAACAATTTGGAATTAGGCGCGACCGTCAAATCCTTCGGCCAGTTGTTTCCAGTAAAAATGAAAACCCAAATCCTCCCCGGACAGGGGTTCATTTCGGATAATGAAAGCCCAAAATTCGGAACTTCTGGCCACGAAGAATTGTTGCTCTCTGAACGTCCAGAAGGAACCGTGATCGATTACACTTATCAAGTCGCCATCCATAAACGCTGGCTCCGTATAGTTGCAAAACCGTTGATCGGTTGGTTTTCCATGAAATACTGGGAGAAGGCTGTTGTAGACGAACTAAGAAAAAGGCTCGAGAGATAAAATTTTGAACGTTCAGGTTTTGCGTCCCCGCCAGATTTTTGTCAACAATTGGGGATTATAGGGTGTCTTGACCCCCAAGATATTAGGCAGTAGAATTGAGTTGGAATTATTAAACCCGCAGGTATATGGCTAGAGGCAGATTTTTTGGCAAAATAATGGGCACAGAGGAGGAAGAGCCGGAAGATGTCATTGAGGAGGAAGTCTTAGAAGAGGTCGCCCAAGGCGAGGATCCGGTTGAGGAGCAACAGCCGGAGTCGGTAAGTCTGAAGGCGCGCAACAAGTCGAAAAAAATGCCTTCCCGCGTGGACGTGGCGGAAGAAGCGCCTGCCACCGGTTCGGAGGAGTGGATAAACGAATACGAAGGCCAGTTGACCTTGGATGTTTATCAGACCAAGGACAACGTGATGATAAAGTCCACTATCGCCGGCGTTAAGCCCGAAAATTTGGACATCACCATCGCCAACGACATGGTGACCATCCGCGGCGAACGCAAGAAGGACGAAGAGGTCAAGCCGGAAGACTATTTTTATCAGGAGTGCTACTGGGGTCCGTTTTCCCGTTCCATCATCCTGCCGGTCGATATCGACGTGGAAGGCGTGAACGCTGAACTGAAAGATGGCATTTTGACCGTGACGCTGCCGAAAGCCGCGAAGGCCAAGACCAAAAAAATCCGCGTGCGCGGCTCCGAGTAATTATCTTGGAAAAATCAAAAGGCCGCCTGACCCTAAAACTCGGGGTGGGCGGCCTTTTAATGGATCTCCGAAAATGCTAAAATGTATAGGTAGCGAAAGTCGTTGACCTTGAATTACGAAATTCCCATTTCTGTCATCTAGGCCGATCCGCCAAAGGCGGAGAGTGGAGAGATCTTTCTTTTTTTGGAGTTTTGCCTTAGGAAAGATTCCTCGGCAAGTTCGGGATGGCAGTTTCGTAATTCACAGTCATTTAGTTAAGAAACTGAAACAAAATGGCCAGAAGAAAAAAACGCCGATACTATTATAATTCCGCCTCTCGGCGAGGAAGCGCCGAAGCGTTTGAGCCGATTGGCCTGAACCTTTCCCCCGACACCAAGCGCGGCATCGCCATCGTGCTTTTTTTGGTTGCGGCCATAATTTCCGCCTTGGGTATTTTTCATACCGGCGGTTATTTTGGAGAGTTGGTCGATAAAGTCCTGCGCCTGCTTTTTGGCCAGACGGCAATTGTCACCCCCGCGATTTTTTTGGCCGTCGCCGGTTCCTTGTTTTTAGGCGGGCGCTCTAAGACCTCGGCCGCCTCTTCGGACGAGGCGATAGTCCCGGAAATTTCCATGACGCGAACTTATTTCGGCGCGGCCTTGTTTGTGTTCGCCATTACCGGCGCCCTGCATGTTTTCGCCATTTCCAAATCGCTGGAGAGCCCTTTTGAGCTAGTGAGCTTGGGCCGCGGAGGCGGTTATTTTGGGGTTTTGACCGGCTTTCCCCTTTATTCGTTAATGGGTTTCGGCGCGGCGCTGGTGGTATTGTCCGCTTTGGCCATCATCGCGATTTTGGTCGCCTTTGATTTAAGTCTTCACAGGATTTTTAAGGCCTTCATCTCGTTGCTCTCTTTTAAGCCGAATCCTATGGAAGCCAAGAGTTCTGCAGAGAAGGGTGCGTCCCCGCCGGCATCGGCTCCGGTGAAGATCAACACTATGGAAACTTTAGGTTTTGCCGTGAACGCCGTGCGGAAAACGCCTATTCCGCCGAGGGAGGAGCGAACAGCGGAGGAAACGGAAGAGCCGGCGGGAGAACGTCCGGTTTTGGCCACGGCGCCGGATCGTTTCCGCAAGGGGCAATGGAAGCTGCCGCCAACCGACCTTTTGGAAGACCCGTCTACCCCGGTTCATAGCGGCAATATCGAGGCCAACGTCAAGATCATCAAGAAGACCTTGGAAGATTTTGGCGTCACCGTGGAGATGGGCGAGGTTAATGTGGGGCCGACCGTGACACAATATACTTTCCGTCCGGCTGTCGGGGTGAGGCTTGCCCAGATCGTTTCCAGGCAAGCCGACTTGGCGCTGGCTCTAGCCGCGCCGTCCATCCGCATCGAAGCGCCGATCCCTGGAAAATCTTTGGTGGGCATCGAGGTGCCGAACGCCACGAAGGCTTTGGTGGGCTTACGCGGCCTTTTGGAAACGCCGGCATTTGTTAATACGCCCTCCAATTTATTGTTCGTATTGGGGCGCGATGTGGCGGGGCACCCGATGATGGCGGATCTGGCGAAGATGCCGCACCTGTTGATCGCCGGCGCTACCGGCGCGGGCAAGAGCGTGTGCATCAATACCATCATGACGAGTTTTTTGTATCGCAACTCGCCGGAAGAACTGCGGTTCATCGTTATCGATCCCAAACGCGTGGAGCTGACTTTATATAATGGCATTCCGCATTTGCTGACACCGGTGGTGACCGACCACAAACAGGCGGTCAATGCCTTAAAGTGGATGGTGTCAGAAATGGACCAGCGTTATCGGATGCTTTCGGAAGCGGGCCGGCGCAATATCGAGGAATACAACGCCGGAACGGAAGAAAAGCTGCCTTATTTGGTTTTGGTCGTGGACGAACTGGCTGATTTGATGTCTGTGGCAAAAGCCGACGTGGAAACCGCGATCGTGCGGTTGGCCCAAATGGCCCGGGCGGTGGGCCTGCACTTGGTTCTGGCGACCCAGCGTCCTTCGGTCAACATCATCACCGGACTCATCAAAGCCAACATCACTTCGCGCGTGGCCTTTTCGGTGGCGAGCCAAGTGGACTCCCGCACGATTTTGGACATGGCCGGCGCCGAAGACCTGCTGGGGCACGGCGATATGTTGTATATGACCGCTTCGCTTCCCAAGCCCAAACGTATCCAGGCGCCGTATATGTCCGAAAAAGAAGTGCGGCGCGTGGTGGATTTTCTCAAAGGTCAGTCCGGTCCGGTAGAATATCAGACCGACATTTTGGAAAAGACCCAGCGCGCTTTGGGGGTCGGCGGCGGGAGTTTGGATGACGACGGCGACGTCGACAGCGATATGATAAACGCGGCGATCGAGGAGATCAGCCGGTCGCGCAAGGCCTCCGCCTCGTTTTTGCAGCGGCGGCTGAAAGTAGGCTATGCCCGCGCCGCCCGGATTTTGGACGTTTTGGAGGAGCGGGGCCTGATCGGTCCGGCCGACGGGGCGAAACCGCGGGAGATTTTTATGGACGACTCGCCGCCGCCGATCGAGTGAGTCCGTCGCCTGTAAATTATATCCCCGCCCCGCCTAAAAAGGCGGGATTTTTGTCCGTATGGACTAAAAGCCGGGATGCCTTTAGACTAATGAGAGATGAATAGTTTTAAGTCCAAAAAAATCAGCACCGAAACTTTAGGGGAATATCTCCGGCACGCGCGGGAGGCTTTGGATTTTACGCCGTATGATATCCGCCGGCTTACCCAAATTCCAGAAAGATCGCTCGCGGCGCTCGAGGAGGGAAATTACGAAGCGCTGCCGGCCGATGTGTATGTCAAAGGATTTCTAAAAAGTTTGGCGGTGGTTTACCGAGTCGAGGCAAAGGGGTTGCTGGCGCAATTCGAGAAGGAGCGGAATCTATCGCGGACTTTGACTACCGGATCGGTTACGGTTGAACCACGAAAAACCTACCGCCTGCCGCGTTTCGTAATTACGCCCAAAATTTTAACTTTAGTTCTGGTCACCATTCTGGCCCTGGGCAGTCTGGGATATTTGGTCTGGCAAATTTATTCGGTCTCCGCCGCGCCGCAGTTGACGGTTACTTACCCGCCATCCGATTTGGCCATCGGTACCCGCAGCATGCTCCTTCGGGGTTCCACCGAGCCGGGCGCGCGGGTCTACGTTAACGCTCAGGAGATTTCCGTGGACGAAAACGGAGAATTCAAGGAAGTTTTGAATTTCGTGGAAGGCAGCAATCAGGTGGTAGTGCGCGCAGAGAATAAATTCGGGAAATCGAGCACGGTCCGGCGTCTGGTATCGGTGGCCCCTCCCACGGTTGTCGCTCCCATCCCAACCTCAACGCCAGCCGGGCCCTTAACCGTCGCGATCGAAGTTGAAGTGTCGGTCGGTCCGGAAGACACGTGGCTCAAGGCGGTGGCCGACGGGAAGGTGGTTTCCGATTCGGTGGTCGCCGCGGGGGAAAGCCTGGTGTTTAACGCCGATTCCGAATTATTGCTTTCCACCGGCAACGCCGGGTCCACTCGCGTCCGTTATAACGGGACGGATCTGGGGGTTTTGGGAAGCCACGGCGAGATACTTTCAAATATAAAGTTTTCCAAGTAGGATCGGTAAAATTTTTGTGCAAGGCATTCCGGGTTGACCCAGTCTTGTCCGGAGGGTTATAATGTTATAATGTTTTGATTCTTTGAGGGTAAAAAATAATAAAAAAATCATGCCCAAGACTTCATCGGAGCAGGATAATAAGTGGAAAGCGGCGGAATCGGCCATTGATCAGATTCGCGACCGGTTCGGCGAGGGTTCCATCATGCGTCTGCAGGACGCAAAAACCATGAGCGTAGAAGCCATCCCCACCGGCTCGATCTCTCTGGATTTAGCACTCGGCATCGGCGGAGTGCCGCGCGGGCGCATTATTGAAATCTTTGGGCCGGAATCTTCTGGCAAAACTACGCTCGCCATGCATATCGTGGCGGAAGTGCAGAGAATGGGGGGGCTCGCCGCTTTTGTAGATGCGGAACACGCTTTGGATCCGGAATACGCCGGACGCATCGGGGTGAATTTGGATGATATGCTTATTTCCCAGCCCGATACCGGCGAGCAGGCCCTGGATATCGTGGAAAGGCCCACCCCCAGTAATTCCATGGACGTCATCGTTATCGACTCGGTGGCGGCTTTAACCCCGCGCGCCGAGATTGAAGGCGAGATGGGGGATTCGCACATGGGCTTGCAGGCGCGCCTGATGTCGCAGGCTCTGCGCAAGCTTACCGCCATCATCTCCAAATCCAAAACCACGGTGGTTTTCTTAAACCAGATCCGCATGAAGATCGGAGTGATGTTCGGCAATCCCGAAACCACCACCGGCGGCAATGCTTTGAAGTTCTACGCTTCGGTGCGGCTGGATATTAGGCGTAGTGCGCAGATCAAGCAGGGCGACAAAATCATCGGCCCACCCCCAGTTTTTCCTCTTCA
>JAMDAJ010000045.1:10496-31899 GCA_023485925.1 Patescibacteria group bacterium | reverse complement strand
TCGGTCAAAAAAACTGACAGCGAACTTTTCCCCCGACAGTTTCTGCACGCCGAAACTTTAGAACTTTTACTCCCTTCCGGCAAGCGTCGAAAATTCATAAGCCCCTTGCCGGAGAATTTGCGGTCGGCGTTAACTCATCTTGACCATAATCAATCTTAAATTTTCTCCGATGACCCAAGTTACAGGAAAGACCGCATATCTTAAGACCGATTTCCCCCGGTTTTCTTCTGGCGACACCGTAAAAGTTTTTCAGTCTATCCGGGAAGGGGACAAAACCCGCGTGCAGGCCTTTGAAGGTCTGGTGATCGGGCGTCACGGCGGTACCGGGATAAACGCCACGTTCACCGTGCGTAAAATCGCTTCCGGCGTGGGCGTGGAGCGTATTTATCCGCTGCATTCGCCGAACATCGTCAAGATCGAAGTGGTAAAAACCGCTCGCGTTCGCAAGGCGCAGTTAGGATACGTGCGCGGCCGGTCGGATAATCTGCCGCGGTTCAAGCAGGACCGGAAAAAGTAATTGTTTCGATGATATTTCATTGACCCCGCCCGACACTTCGGGTGGGGTCATTTTTATTGACCGAAAATTTTTTTCGTGATAGTCTAGCCGGACTGAAATTTTCAATTTCGAGAGGGGGCATTATGCTCTACGATCCCTTTGCACGGTTTGAAACTGCCCATTTATCGAACGGGCTCACCGTTCGCCATCAACACCTACCTGTTTCGTGGGTGTTCGCACGTTTCCTGGTTCACGTCGGCGCACGTGACGACCCGTCGGAATACGCTGGCATCTGCCATTTGCTCGAGCATCTGGTCGGGGACAACGTCCCCGGCCTGACCAACGAGCAGGTGCGCATGATGTTCTCCGAATGGGGCGAGGACCCTTTTTTGGGTGAACTCGGCTATCTCGGGACCTGGTACGGCTTCCGGGTTCCGGTGGATCTCCTAAGGCCGGCTATCGATATCTTCGGGTCGTTCTTGGCCGGAGCGAGAATCGAGCGGTATGTCGACGAGCAGAAAGCGATTGTCATCAACGAGCTTCGCGATGAAAACCGGCTCCGATTTTTGCGTGAGCTGCACGCTACCGGATTTCGGATGCAATTTCCAGATCACCGCATGGGTCGCTATGTGGGTGAACTCGGAACGGTGGAGTCGGTTACAGCCATTGGGCAGCAGCAGCTGCAGGATTTCTACAGTCGATATTACGTGCCCGCTAATATGGAAGTCGTGGCCGCCGGCGGTTTGGAGCTGTCGATCCTGCTCAAACTGCTGGAGGAGAGCTCGTTCGGCATGGTTCGGCCGGGAGACCGAAACTCGGTCTTGCCGCCGGCAGCGCCGCCGCTTCCGGCTGAGACGTTTTTCCGCACCAGTCTGTCGCGCCGAGAGTGGGTGGTCACTCCGGGGCAACTCGAGATGGTGGAGTTTTTCACCCGCGGGGTGCTGCCCGGGAATATCAGTTATGAGGCGTTGCGGTTGTTCAGCAATATCCTGGATGAAGTCATGTTCCGGGAGCTGCGGGAAAAGCGGCGCCTCACCTACGGCTTTTTGTCTGACCTCCGGTTTCGCCAGGAGTTCCATTTCCTTGAGGTGGAGGGGTACGTGCCGCCCGCAGCTGCCCAAAGGATTTGCGGGCTGGTCGACGACTGCATCGAAATTGCCGCCACCGACCAGGATCTCTTCCGCAAGTTCCAGACGGGCGTATTGTCCGCAGTGCAGATGCACGATACGTCGGTTGCCGACTTGGTCGAGGACGCTGTGCATCGCTTGCGCATCTGGAAGCGAATCTCGACTTTGGCGGAGAATTTGGCTGGCTACGAAGCACTGACTCTGTCCGACATGGGAGCAATCGCCGGATATCTGGTGCCCGGACGCCGCTGGTCCTATGTCATCGAGCCCTGACTTGATAAGTCGCGGGCTTTTTTCTTTTGTTATGATATAATCAAGGCATATCGTTATGGACATCGAAAAAGAGATTGAGATCATCAAACAGCGCAACTTGCGCGTGGAAGCGGACAAGGCCTGGGAACTTTCCTGGATAAGACGGCTGTTCATCACTGCGCTCACTTACGCGCTGGCCGGGCTATGGCTGCAACTCGTTGGACTTTCGCGGCCCTGGCTTTCTGCTCTGGTGCCGGCTTTAGGATATTTGCTTTCTACTTTGTCTTTGGGAAGCGTCAAAACCTGGTGGCTTGGCCGCCATCATCGTAAGCCCTGACCTTATGGAACAGAAGTATGTCACGCCGGTGTTAATGTGGGTCATTATCCTGCTTGGCGCAGTAGTATTTTTTTGGCTGGTGCCGACCGGTGCGGTGCTTTCGGAAAGAACCTATTCCTGGCTGTTATTTTTTCCGGCTTTGGCTTACGGCCTATATTTTTATATCCGGGGCTTGAGCGCTAATCACAGTCCGGCCGTTTCGGCGGCGAACGTCAAGCAGTTGGCGACTACCGGTGCTTATGCCGTTGTCCGTCATCCCATTTATTCGGCCGATATTGTGATTGCGTGGGGTGTATTTTTTGCTTTTCCCAGCTTGCGGCTTTTAGTCACGGTGATTTGGGCCACGGCGATTTTTGTTTATTGGGCGAAGTTGGAAGAGGAAGCTTTGGTCCAGAAATTCGGCGAGGAGTATCAAAGCTATCGCAGTCGCGTGCCGATGTTGTTCCCGGATTTTTGGAAGAAACTGTTCGGCGAAAAATGATTTTAATGTATGAAGAGCAGGGTTGACCTTGGCCCTGTTTTCTGTTATCATCAGGTCTTTCGCGTTGGTGTTACATCCCATGTTAATGGAGGAAGAGATGTCCATTTCGTACATCGCAACAGTGGCAGGGATACCGAGACAGTTTGAAGAGAATATGGCTTCGCTGGTTCTCACTGTGTCGGGAACCCTGATCATCGCAATCGTTTGCTGGTTCGTCTTCTGGTTTCTCCGCCGCCGCCGGCTCGTGGTGGAGATCACCTCACTCCGCTCGGAGGCTTCAAACGCTCTCGAGGCGTTCCGCCAGGAGCAAAGGGGGTACGACGAGGTTCTCGCTTCGCTGAAAGAGACTACATCCAGGGCAGCCTGGGCGCCATTCCAGCGGATCGTTGATGACAGCCCCCGCGAGGTGAAGATTTACGAGAAACGCCTCGCACAACTGCAGAATCGCTTAATGCCATTTGGGCTTTCGGCTCGGGAGGAGTTCCTGCGGTCATGGCAGGTTCTGCTGGACAATATCGAGTCTGGCCGGCGGTTTCCCCAGCTCGTGGCCGCCAAGCTACAGACTGTCGGCCTGGCCAAGGTGGTGGGCTGATCGCCCGCCGTAACCGGTTCCATTACAACACCGAGAGCGTATGCTCCCGGTGCTTTTTTTGATTACAAATCCGGCTGAAAATGCTAGAATATAAAAAGTTATTAGTTTTGAAATTTATGGAAAAGCCCGAATATTTGGAGGATGAGCAGGGACTCACACAAGAGGAGTTCGACGAAAGACAAAAACAGATTGAAACGGAAGTCAGCGCGGAGATCAGTGCTCGCGAACGGGAATCTTGGGCCGAGCCCAAGCGGTATTTTTTCATCTTTGGGAATTCGGCAGAACGCGACGCCGCCTCGAGGGCGCTTGCCCAGACCCGGGAGTACAACGAGGTTTTATTGCAGTTGAACGGTTGGCAGGAAGATCCGGGGCGGCAAGACGTCGGGTTGCAGCTGAATTTTAAGCAAGGGCAGGAGGGGCTGCGGGACAAACTGAAAGCCCTTTTCGCCGGGTTGAAATACCAGGACCGGACATTCCAAATTTTGG
The DNA here is from genome assembly GCA_023485925.1 of Patescibacteria group bacterium. Taxonomy (GTDB): domain Bacteria; phylum Patescibacteriota; class Doudnabacteria; order UBA920; family 2-01-FULL-50-11; genus JAMDAJ01. The sequence continues at coordinate 28,128 of JAMDAJ010000045.1, read as the reverse complement.
AAGATTATGCCCCCGATGACCCAGCGGCCGCGTCCCGCAAAAAAGTCGTGGAGATGCCCAAGCGCGGGGAACCGAGCGAGAGGAGAGAGGCAGCTTAAAGATTTTATGAACGCCGTCGAAGTAAACGATCTAAAAAAATTTTTCGGAAAAGCCCCGGCGGTAGCCGGCGTGGATTTTTATATCGCCGAAAGAGAAATTTTTGCGCTGATAGGTCCCAACGGCGCGGGCAAATCCACCACCCTGCGTATGCTGGCCACCATTTTGCAGCCCTCGGAAGGTCGCGCGACCATCTTCGGCTACGACGTGCAAAAAGAAAGCGGACAGGTCAGACGGCTTATCAGTTATTTGCCGGAGGAGGCCGGCGCTTATAAAACGCTTACCGGCCGGCAGTATCTTTCTTTTATGGCCGAGCTTTATGCTGACTCGCTCTCACAGGCCAAAGAATATGTGGCTTTTGCCTCTGATATCACCGGCTTGGGCCCGCGGCTTTCAGACAAGATTCGTACTTACAGCAAGGGCATGACCAGGAAATTACTTTTGGCCCGGGCCGTGATGACGCGGCCGAAACTGGCCATCTTGGACGAGCCGACTTCCGGCTTGGACGTCATCAACGCGCTTGAGATCCGCAGCATTATCCGAAAACTTTCTCGCGAGGGCATGAGCGTATTGCTTTCATCCCACAATATGCTGGAGATAGAATTTTTATCCGACCGAGTGGGAATTATTCACCAAGGTCGGATTTATGAGACCGGCACGGCCGAAGCTTTAAAAGCCAAATACGGCGCCCGGAATCTGGAAGAGGTCTTTCATAAGATAGTGGAAAATAGTTAAAATATGCGCAAGTTTTTTGTTTTAGTAAAAAAAGAAGTTCAGGAACTTTTGACCCCACAGATGCTGCTGCCACTTTTAATAATTGTGGTGGCATTCGTGTTCATCGGCAAAGTGGCAGGCAGTGAAGCGGCTAAAACCGCCGAGCCGCAGCCGGTCGGCATTTTAGATCTTGACCATACTAATACTTCTGCTCTGGTCGCGCAAACGCTGTCCAAGAACAATCTTAAACTCACGGAATTTTCCGAAATAAGTCCAGAGGAGGCGTTACAACAAGCTAAAAACCAGGATTTAAAAATCCTTTTCGTAATCCCGGCGGGTTTCGAAAGGGGTTTTTCCGGCAAGCCGTTATCTTTGAGTATTTATACGATTTTAAAGAATTTTTCTTTCATCGGCTCTCGCAGCACCCAGAGCGCTACGGTGGCATTGGCGCAGATCAATAGCGCTTTAAGTCGCGAGTTGATTGCAGAAAAGGCTCCGCAAGCCGATCCCGCGGTCTTGCAATCCCCGCTGCGGACGGAGGAGACCGTGGTCATCGGTTCGCGGGAAGCCAAGATTAGCGTAAGTGCGGTTATGGGATTTATTTCGACCCAGAGCACCTTTATACCCATTGTTTTGTTTTTGGTCATTACGTTCGCCTCGCAACTCATCGCCCTTTCCATGGCCACGGAGAAGGAAAACAAGACCCTGGAAACCTTGTTGTCGGCGCCGGTATCCCGGCAAGCGATGGTGGCCGCGAAACTGGTGGGAGCGGGGTTAGTGGCTTTGCTTACCGCCGTGGTCTATCTTTTTGGCATGCGCTATTACATCACCGGTCTTACTGCGGGTGCGGGTTCCGGCACAACCGCAGCCAGCGACGCATTCAACCAGCTTGGTTTGGTTTTTTCAGCGGCGGATTATGCGCTTTTAGGACTGGTGTTGTTTTTCGCTATTTTGGTGGCATTATCCATTTCATTGATTCTAGGCGCGTTCGCCGAGGATGCCAAAAGCGTTCAGGGGGTGACGGCGCCTTTGATGTTCCTGGTGCTCATTCCCTATTTCCTGACTTTATTTTTAGATATCAACTCGCTTTCGCTGGGTTTGAAAGCCTTTGTCTATGCCATTCCTTTTTCCCATGCTTTTCTGGCCGCGCCGAACATTCTGCTCAAAGATTATTCCGCCGTGTTTTGGGGCCTGGGCTACATGGCCGTGCTGGTCGTAATTTTCATTTATATTGCCAGCAGAATTTTTTCTTCCGACAAAATTATGACATTAAAGCTGAATTTCCGCCGCAAGCGGTGAAACACTGACATGAGGATCTCCGCCAGCGCAACAATTTTTTTCGGCCTGCTGATTACGCTCGCTCTCTGCGCTTACGCAAGCGTGTATTTGCCGACGGGAAATTTCGTGGTGACGCAAGCCCCCAGCCCGGAACTGGCCCAAATTCCCAAACACGTGTTGGCCTTGGCTAACGCTGGTATAGTGTTAGTTTTTTACGGGATTTTGGGGGTTTTGGGTTTATGGCTGTCTCGCAAAGCCGGTTTCCCGGCGGTCTGGGATAGTCAGGTTTCGGTCAAGCAGCGATTTTACACGCCAGCGCTCGTCGGCCTGGCCGGCGGTCTGGTTATAATAGTAGGCGACCTCGTTTTGAGCCAGTTCAATACTATCGGCCACTTTGCCCATCCGCCATTCCCGACTTCTCTCGTCGCCGCGCTTTCGGCCGGTATTGGCGAGGAGCTGTTGTTCCGGCTGTTCTTTATGTCATTTTGGTTTTTATTGTTGTCTTTCTTTTTCAAAAAAAATCAAACCATGCTTTTCTGGTTCGTAGCCGGGCTTTCTGCTTTGGCTTTCGCGAGCGCGCATTTTCCGGCCATCTTTTACCTTTACGGCTATAGAACCATCACCGATATGCCGATGGCCTTGGTATGGGAAATCGTGGTTCTAAACAGCATTATCGGATTGCTTTGCGCGTGGCAGTTCAAAAAAGCCGGATTTTTGGCGGCCGTTGGCGTGCATTTTTGGACGGATATCGTTTGGCACGTTATTTACGGATTGTTGCTGCTGGTAATTTAATTATGGGAAATTCAAATTTGACTTCACTATCGAGAATCCCGCTCGGTAATGGTGCCGCCATTCCGGTTTTGGGTTTGGGCACGTATAAGATTCCCGAAGGCCAAGCAGTGGAAGACTCGGTGACCTGGGCCTTAGCCGCTGGTTATCGCCACATAGATACCGCGAAAATTTATGGCAATGAAACCGGCGTGGGCCGGGGGATTGCGAAAAGTCGGATATCCCGAGAAGAAATTTTTGTCACGACCAAACTTTGGAACGCCGATCAGGGCTACAAAAAAGCGCTTGCCGCCATCGACGCGTCGCTTTCACGTCTCGGTTTGAATTATGTCGATTTATACCTTATCCATTGGCCGTTCACATCCCACCATCGCATTCTGGGCAAGACTTTAGGCAACAAGCGGGCGGAAACTTGGGGCGCGATGGAGGAAATTTTAAAATCAGGCAAAGCCAAAGCCGTCGGCGTTTCCAACTACACCATCGAGCATCTGGAGGAAATGAAAACTTATATGAAAATTCCGCCGGCGGTTGACCAGGTGGAATTTCATCCCTTTTTATATCAAAAAGATTTGCAGGAGTATTGCAATGAACACCAGATCGTGCTGGAAGCCTACAGCCCCTTGATGCATGGCAAGCGTTTGGAGGACGAGCGCATTGGCGCCACAGCTTCGGTCTATGGCAAGACCAATGCGCAAGTACTCATCCGCTGGAGCTTGCAGCACGGTTGCGTGGTCCTGCCCAAATCAATGCGGAAAGAGCGGATTTTTGAGAATTCCCAAGTCTTTGATTTTGTGCTCTCCCCCGAAGAGATGGCCGCGCTCGACAGTTTGAATGAGGACTATCATGCTTGCTGGGACCCGACTAAAACTTAAATTATGTCGAAATACTACAAAGCGAATCGTTCCTCCCGCTTGTTCGATCCGGGCTCCAAAACTCCTTTCAAAGTCAGCCGCAGCAAGATCGAGCTGTTTTTGAACTGTCCGTTGTGTTTTTATCTGGACCGGCGTCTCGGTGTGGCCCAGCCGCCGGGTTTTCCGTTTTCTTTGAATAGCGCCGTGGACGCACTTTTGAAAAAGGAATTCGATATCCATCGGGCCAAGCAGACCGCGCATCCTTTGATGAAAGCCTACGGCGTCGATGCGGTGCCCTACGAGCATCCAGACATCAACATCTGGCGGGAAAATTTTAAAGGGCTGCAGTATCTGCATGTGCCCACCAATCTGCTTATTACCGGCGCCATCGACGACGTGTGGGTCAATAACGAGGGGGAACTTATGGTGGTCGATTACAAATCCACCTCCAAAACCGAGGAAGTGAACATCGATGCCGACTGGCAGATCGCTTACAAGCGACAAATGGAAATTTATCAGTGGCTGCTAAAAAATAACGGCTTTGAGGTTTCACCGACGGGTTATTTTGTCTACTGCAACGGCGATACCGACAAAGAAGCCTTCGACGGAAAGCTGGAATTCAACATTAAACTCATATCTTACACCGGAAGCACGGATTGGATAGAAGGAGTGCTCGTTAAACTTCGCGCCTGTTTAATGTCTGACATTTTGCCGTTTTCCGGCGCTGACTGCGATTATTGCGCTTACCGCCGGGCGGCAAGCGAGTGTGAATAATTTTGATGACCATAATAAATCACGCCGTGATTTATTATGGTCACGGGAAGAAGTCATAAAATGAAACGAGGTTTCTCTTTGATAGAATTGTTAGTCGTCGTCGCCATCATCGGGGTACTGGCCGGCATTATCACGGTGGCGACAAGCGGCATGCGCATCAAAGCCCGCGACGTGATGCGTAAAAGCGACCTTGCCCGTTTAGGCCAACTGCTTTATGCCGGCTCCTGTTATTTCCCGCAGGCCGGAGCTGGGGATTACGATATCGCTAACTTAACATCAGAGTTAGTCGCGAAATACCCGCAGGCGGCAAATTATGTATCGCTTTCGCCCAAAGACCCCAAGACCGGAAGCGACGCTGAGACCCGTTATCGTTACACAGTTTCTGCCGACGGGGCGCATTGCGCCGTGTATGCGAATTTGGAGAATGCAGAAGAGCCAGTGACACTGCCGTCGCTTTCTCAGCCTTCACCCGGCGGCGGGACCGGCGTATTAGCCGGCGCCTCGGGCTGGAACGGATCGGATAGATATTATCAGATAGGGAAATAAATATGAACGAAAGTGAGGCCCAATATCGGCCGGAGGGTTTGGAACAGCAAGAGCCGCATACCCGCGAAAGCGAGCTAAACGAGGCCGAGTTATCACATTTGAAACTTTACCTTTTTCGGCATGGAAAAACGGATTATTTGGAGAGGCGACATGTAAAGGAACACAAGCGTTGGGCGCCCGAACTCGATGATTTGACCGAAGTCGGTAAAGAGAAATTAAGGGAGAGAGCGGAAACAGTCGCGGCAGATCTTGACCCGAAAAAACACATTATCGTATTTTTTTCCAGTCCCCGAGCGCGGGCGCAAAGCACCGCAAGAGAGATAAGCGCGGTGCTAAAAGAAAAAGGTTTTGAAATTTTTAATAAACCGGAAACTCTCGAGGTGCTGCGGAGCGGTGGAGATCTTTCGCCAACAGTCGGGCCAAACAATGAAATCGTCCCGGCGGCCGGACATTCCGCCGAGCTATCTGATATCGACAATGAGGATAAGGATGTAAAAACAAAGGGAGTGCGCTTCAAGCAGTTTTTAAGTTTTTTCAATGCAGTAGATAAAACTCGGTTATCAAACAAAATTGCTGATCCGGAGAGCGGTTATCACAGTAAAATCCCGGTTTTCGTGGGTGTGACCCACGGGGAGGTTGTGCATGCCGGGAGCTATTCCGAGGCAGAATACCGTGATTCGTTTTTGGGCAATTTATTTCGGAATGAAGAGGAACGCGCGAAATTACATCGCGGCGATATGTTAAAATTTGAATTCGATCTCGACCATCCCGGACACGCGACCGTTGAGGTTCGGGCCAAGACGAGCCTGCGCAAGACAAGGAAAAAAATTGATTTCACTTTTGACGCGAAAGATGGTTCGATGAGTTTGTCATAGCCAGGTGTCTTCATGAAAAAATCCCTAGCCATAAAAATTTCAGGATTAGTGCAGGGGGTGGGGTTCCGGTATGCTTGCTTGCGAAAGGCGCAGGAATTGGATGTTTGCGGCTGGGTGCGAAATGACCCCGATGGCAGCGTATCGATGGTGGCGGAAGGCAATTCGGAAGATGTCGAAGAATTCGTAAATTGGTGCCGCCGCGGCTCCTATAGCGCATCAGTTGAGCGAGTCGAGGCAAAAAAAATTCCCGAATCAAATTTTAAAGATTTTTCCGCCCGCGCGTAGTTTATGCAGTCAAAGCCACCGATTTATCGCAAGGCCCATGAAGCTGTTTTGCGGCAAGGTGACCCAAAACGCGCTGCCACATCGCAGCGGTTTTTCAAAACCGGCCCGGGCGAGTACGGGGCGGGAGATGTTTTTATCGGTCTCACCGCCCCGCAGACCCGGGAACTTGCCAAGGAATTTTTTCTTTTGTCTTTAGCGGATATCGAAAAGCTTCTGCATTCCAAAATTCACGAGGAACGTCAGTTGGCCCTGTTTATCCTGGTTCGCCGATACGAGAAAAATGTATTAGAGAGGGAAAAAATTTACCGATTTTATCTTGACCATACACGATACGTGAACAATTGGGATTTAGTCGATTTGTCGGCATATAAAATCGTTGGTCGGCATTTATTTAGACGTTCCATCGGACCGCTTGAAAAATTTGCCCGTTCCTCATCTCTCTGGGAACGCCGCATCGCCATCGTTTCTACCTTTCAATTCATCCGGCGGTTAGATTTTGAGCCGACTCTAAAAATCGTCCGGATGTTGATGCGCGACCGCCATGACCTCATCCACAAGGCCTGCGGCTGGATGTTGCGAGAGGTGGGGAAACGTGATATGCGCGTTTTGCATAATTATCTGAAACATCATCACCGAATCATGCCGCGGGTGATGTTGTATTATACCCTTGAACGTTTTCCACGGCATGAGCGAAAACGTTATTTGTCCAGTGGGGGACTTGATTTTTAAAAAGGGTTTTTTCTGATATAGTGAGTAAAGGATAAACCTGTTATATGACCAGGAAATCTAAAAAAACGCTCTATTTTGCCGCAGGGCTTTTATTTTTTATTGCGTTATTCGGCTACCTCCAAAAGCCCGGCACCTATGCGGCTTTAAGCACGCGGCTGGAAGATCTGAAAATCCGGTTTTTTCCCTCCGGTCCCTGCGTTAAGCCCCTGACCTACCGCCCGGGGACTTTTGACGACCGTTTCCACATCTCCCGGGACGATTTTGAGCAGGCCATCGCCGAGGCGGTCGACCAGTGGGAGAAAGCATCCGGAAAAAATCTCTTTGAGCCTGACGCGGCTGGCAAATTGGTAGTGAATTTGACTTATGACTGGCGACAAGAGGCGACGGACAAATTACAATCTTTGGGTCTGCATATCAAGCAGGATAAAAATTCTTACGACCTACTCAAGGTTAAATATGAGCAGCTATATTCCAGTTATACTTCCGAAAAAAACAAACTCACGACCGCGGTGGCCGATTATGATAAGCGGAAGCTGGCTTACGAGAAGGAAGTGGCCGAATGGAATGCCGCGGGCGGCGCGCCGGAAGAAGATTACGCCCGTCTGCAGCAGGAGCAGGGGCAGCTTAACACTGAAGCCGCCGGTCTGCAGGTCCGACAGCGAACTTTGAACAATTCCATCGCCAATCTCAATGCCGTCATCGATAGTCTGAATCTTTTGGCTCAGAGTTTGAATTTGCAGGTCGATAAGTACAACAACATCGGGACCCAGCACGGCGGCGAATTCGAGGCGGGCGTGTACAAGAGCGGTCCGGACGGTATTTCCATCACCATTTTTTCTTTTGCCGACCATACGGAGCTGGTCCGGTCGCTGGCGCACGAGCTGGGCCACGCTTTGGGCCTGTCGCATTTGGATAATCCCCAGGCTATTATGTACCGGTTGAACAGCAGCATGAGCGATACCATTACGGCAGACGACTTATCCGCCTTAAAGACGGCCTGCGACTTCAGTTTTTAAAAGAGCTTGATCAGAAAATGAACAACGCATATTTAAAATATTCCGTGCCTTTTCTCATTCTGTTCGGACTGGCCTTGGCCGGCCTTTTTCACCTGGGGAATTTTGGTTTGGCGGACGAGATGACCTTAAAGATCGCGCTCATTTTCGGGGCGGTGCCGCCATTGGTACGCCTGGTAATCTCCCTTTACCGCCGGCATTTCGGCGTAGACCTTATCGCTATGGTGGCCATCGCCGCTTCCCTTGCTCTAGGGCAGTATCTTGCCGGGGTGGTCATTGCCTTAATGCTTTCCGGCGGAGAGGCCCTGGAAGATTACGCGTTGTACCGCGCGCGGCGGGAGCTGACCGCGCTGCTTGCCGGCGTGCCGACCTTGGCCCACATCAAAACCCCGACGGGAATCGCCGATGTAACGGCCGAGGAGGTTTTACCTGAACAGATTTTAGTGGTGAAACCCGGGGAAATCGTGCCGGTGGACAGCTTGGTTATTTCCGGCCGGTCGAGCGTTGACGAATCGGCTTTGACGGGAGAAAGTCTGCCGGTGGAAAAGCGGATCTCCGACCGCGTGCTTTCCGGCAGTGTGAATGGCCAGGGGATGTTGGAGGTTCGGGCGCTTGCGACCTGCGGTGAGAGCAGTTATCAGCGCATCGTCGAACTGGTAAAAGCCGCCGGAGAGAGCCGGGCGCCGGTGGTGCGGTTGGCCGACCAGTACAGCGTGTGGTTCACGGTCATCACTTTCTCCCTGGCGGCTGTGGCCTGGCTGACTTCCTCCGATCCGGTACGATTACTTGCGGTTTTGGTGGTGGCTACGCCCTGCCCGCTGATTTTGGCCACGCCAATCGCCATGATTTCGGGCATTTCCCGGGCAGCGTCCCGCGGTATCATCATTAAAAGCGGGGAGGCTCTGGAAAAATTGGCTCAAATTCGAGCTTTCGTTTTTGACAAGACCGGCACGTTAACTTTGGGCGCGCCCAAGGTGACCGGGACCGTGAGTTATCATAAAAAAACCGAGGCGGAGATCGTGAAACTGGCGGCGAGTTTGGATCAGCTTTCGTCCCATGTTTTAGCCCGGGCGTTAGTAAGCTATGCTCGTAACGAGCGGGGGCTGACTTTAGAGTTCCCTCAAAATTTTAACGAGCACCTGGGTGACGGCGTAAGCGGCGACGTGGATGGCGTGCATTATCATTTCGGCAAGTTGGGATTTTTAAAGCATCATCAAATTTCAATCCCGGCAGAAGCGCTGCGTCAGCACGAGCAGGGGCTAAAAGAAGGCCGGATCACCGTGTATTTGGGGACGGAACACTATTTACTCGGCGCGATTTTCTTTGCCGATGTGGCTAGGCCCGAGATCAAGCAGCTGTTTGCGGAAGTGAGGTGCTTGGGCGTGGAAAAAATCGTCATGCTTACCGGCGACCGACAGAGCGTCGCCCAGACCATCGCCGGCAAACTCGGGATCTCTGATGTTCATGCCGAGTGCTTGCCGGAGCAGAAGGTCGCGGAAGTGGCCGACCACAAACGGCAGTTCGGGTCAGTAGCTATGGTGGGCGACGGTGTGAACGATGCGCCGGCTTTGGCCGCCGCGGACGTGGGTATCGCCATCGGCGGGCACGGATCCACCGCCTCCGCCGACACCAGCGACATCGTCATTACCGGCGACGATCTGACCCGCGTGGGCGACGCCCTTAAAATTTCCAAACGGGTCATCGCGATAGCCAAGCAAGGCATCTTTTTCGGCATCGGAGCAAGTATCTTGCTGATGATCCTGGCAGCCGCCGGTCATATTACGCCGATAAGCGGCGCGCTTTATCAAGAAGGGCTGGATGTTATCGTGATTTTTAACGCTTTGCGCGTAATCTTTCAAAAATCGCAAGTATAATTAATTTTTACGATCATGAAAAAAATTGTCGCGATTTTGCCGGTTGTTATAACTCTGGCCTGTTTTGCGGCCGCCTTTTACGTTTATCCGCTGCTACCCGAGCGAGTCGCCAGCCACTGGAATGCCGCCGGGGAAGTAAATGGCTACATGTCGAAGTTCTGGGGAGCCTTTCTTATGCCGATAATGGCGTTTGGAATGTTAGGACTGTTCTGGCTGGTTCCCAAAATCGATCCGCGGCGCCGGAATATCCAGGAATTTTTCGGCACTTTCCAGCTTTTTATCGCTTGCGTCTTCCTGTTCTTTGCGTACATTTACGCTTTGACTCTCTGGTGGAATCTTGGCGGCCGGTTTAACCTTACGGTTTTTATGGTGCCGGCCCTGGCCGCGCTGTTTTACATGATGGGCGAGCTTGTGGCAAAAGCGCGGCCGAATTGGTTCATCGGCATTCGCACGCCGTGGACATTGGAGAACGAGACCGTCTGGAGCAAAACCCACGCCTTGGGCGGCAGGCTGTATAAGTTTTGTGCGCTGGTCACGCTACTTTCTTTGCTCGTGCCCCAAGTGGCCATTTGGGTGTTGTTGATCTCAATAATCGGCGTATCGTTGTTTTTGGTAATGTATTCTTATCTTGAGTTTCAGCGGCAGGAAAATTCTAGAAGTTAAAGATTTCAAAAACGCCCCCGTAGGGGCGTTTTTTAGAGAAGTTTTAGCACGTGCCACCAGTTGTCGATGTATTCCTGCCGGCGATTCTGGTATTTGAGGTAGTAAGCATGTTCCCAAACATCCAGGGTAATAAGCGGCGTATGGCCTTGCGTTAGCGGTGAGTCTTGATTTGGTGTGGAGTACACTTCCAGTTTGCCTTTTTCATCGCGCACCAGCCAGGCCCAGCCGGAGCCGAAACGGGCGGTGCCAGTTTCGGTGAAAAGTTTTTTGAACTCCTCCACCGAGCCCAGTTCTTTTATTATCTCATCGCGGAGTTTTTCGTCCACGGCCTTTTCCGGGCCCATGATTTGCCAGAAAAAGCTATGGTTAAAATGGCCGCCGCCATGATTTCCGATGGCTAAACGATCCTTGTCCTCGACCGGCAAAGTCTTGAGGTTTTTTAAAAGTTCCTCCACTGGCAAATCCTTTAGGTCGGGGTATTTTTCAAGTGCCGCATTCAGCTTATCAACATAAGTCTGATGGTGCTTGCCATGATGGATTTCCATGGTTTGAGCATCTATGTATGGTTCTAGCGCCCCGTAGGCATAGGGGAGCTTGGGTAGTGTGTGCTTCATAGGTTTAAATTATTTTTTACAAAAGGTCACTCGGGGAAAACCTGCTTGCCGTCTTTTCCGTAGAGTTTGATGGCCAACACCGGGCAGGATTTGGCGGCCAAGAGGATGGTTTCATCGTCGGCGCCGGCAGGGTCTTTGATGACGGCCTTGTTTTCGTTATCGAGTTCAAAGATATTAGGCGCAACGGCAACACAGGAAGCAGCGCCGATGCAAAGGTTCCGGTCAACTTCGATTTTGGAATACTGACTTTCCTTTTTGGCTTCTTCGGGCATGAGTTTGATTGTGAATTATGTAAGCAATCCTAATTTAAGCTTAGCCGCTTCCGAGATTTTGTCAATCGACCAGGGCGGATCGAAAGTAAAACTCACTTGCACCTTGTGCCTGCCTCCGAGTTTTTGTTTGATCTGTTTTTCCAAAGTGCCGGCCAGCGGGCAAAACGGCGTAGTTAAGGTCATTAGGACCTCGATCGTATCGCCCGCGACCTTCACGTCATAGATCAGGCCCAGTTCCACGAGCGAAATGCCGATGTCGGGATCGGGAATTTGGTTGATTTTTTTAAGCGCCTCTTCCTTGGTCATTGTTTTAAGAAAATCTTTCGCAAAGCGGCGTAGGGCAGTTGCACGCATTTTTTGCGGGCAGGACTGACTTTGATATCTAGGAGTTTTTCGATTTTTCCGTTCGGAATATTTTGCAGTTGTTTTTTAGATCTATCTTTTAAAAATTCCGTGAAGACCGAAGCGGCCGCGATTGATAAGGCACAGCCCCTGCCCTCGAATTTTACCTCTGCCACCTGTCCGGATCTATCAAATTTCAATTGCAGCGTAATTTCGTCGCCACAAAGCGGATTTGAAATATGCGCCTGTTGGTCGGCTTTTTTCATCCGGCCAAAGTTTTGCGGGTGGCGGTAATGCTCCAAAAGCTCCTCGCGGTAAACAGCGTGATTATCCATGGAAGATGGCTTTAATTTCCAGCAGCCGTTCAATCAGCGCATCAATGTCAGCGCGGCTGGTGTAGAGCGCACAGCTTGCTCGCGCGGAGACTAAAACGTGAAGGGCGGTGTGAAGAACCTCGGCGCAGTGATGTCCCGCACGGACCGCAATGCCGGCTTCATCAAGCAGAGTGGCCAGGTCGTGGGCGGGTATGCCGGAAATTGTGAAGCTAAAAATGGGCAGGCGATTTTTAAAGTCAGTCGGACCAAGGAGACGCAAATCAGGTATGGTCGAAAGCCGTTTTAAGCCGTACTCGCACAAGCCTTGGTCGTGCGTCTTGATTTTTTGCCAGCCAAAGTTGCGAAGAAAGTTTATCGCCTCACCTAATCCTACGATCTCGGCAATCGGCATGGTGCCGCCCTCAAGACGCGCTGGCAATTCGGCAAGCGTGGTTTTATTCTTCTTAACCTGTTCTATCATCTGGCCGCCGTATCTTCGAGGGGTGAGTTTCTCTAGCAAGCGTTTTTTGCCGTAAAGCACCCCGACGCCGGTGGGGCCGTAAAGTTTGTGCCCGGAAAAAACCAGGAAATCGCAGTCCAGTTTTTGCACATTCAGAGGGAGATGGGCAACAGACTGTGCCGCGTCCACGATGATAAGCGCGCCGATTTTATGCGCGGCCGGAACAAGCTTATCAAGCGGTGTGATAGCGCCGGTGACGTTGGAGGCGTGAGTTATGGAGACGATTTTGGTCCGGCGGTTGAGAAGTTTTTTATAAGCGTTTAGGTCGAGGCGCCCATCCGCTTTGACCGGAGCAAATTTAATTTTTAGATGCCGCTCTTTGGCGACGATTTGCCAAGGCACGATATTGGAATGGTGCTCGGCTTCGGTCAGCAGTATCTCATCGCCGCGCCCAAGCTCGCCGGCCAAACCGAAAGCCAGCAGGTTCAATCCTTCCGTGGTGCCGGAAGTAAAAATTATCTCCTCGCGGTGTTTAGCGCGTAAAAAATTCTTGACAATGTCGCGGGTTTTTTCATAAAGTTCCGTGGCCTCTTCCGAGAGCTCATGAATGCCGCGGCGAGTGTTGGCATTATGCTCCGCATAGAAATCGGAGACGGCCGAAATCACCTCATAGGGTTTTTGCGTGGTGGCGGCGGAATCTAAATACACCAAAGGCCGCCCGCGGGTTTTACGGGAGAGAATGGGGAGAAGATACGGCGGCCAGATGATAGCTTTTTGCATGGATGGAAAAGTGTTAGAATGTTCCAAACTGGGGGAAAATATGCATGTAATCCTTGTCGGAATTGATTTTTATCCCAAAATCAGACTAGCGCAGGCCCTGGACGAAACAGGGTTCATCACCTTCACAACCTTTCAATTTGAGGGCGTTCTGGAGCGTCTTCGGGCGGACTCGCGGGTGAGTTGGATAATCTTCATGGACGACCAATGTTATAGCCTTGAGGGGTTGCGGCTTCTCAAGAACCTACACCCGCATTTGCGCCTGATGCGCATCGGTTTCAACGGAGAGGAGTCGGGTGTCGATTCTCCTGAGTTCGATCTGACCGCGCATCTAGAGATGAGCTTCGCCGAAGAACAGCCGAAAGGATACCCAAATGTTCAGCCGCCCTGCGACTTGATCGCCCAGCTTCGAGCCGCCTAGGCGGTTTTTTTAATCCAGCGATTTAAAAACTTCAAATCGTGCTCAAAGTAATGGGTCTCATTATATTCTACGGATCTCCGGATGTAGCGCAATGCCCGAAAAAGATTTACGGCGCGCAGGCGCTTTTCGAAATTGTTCGGCAGTGGTCGGCAGCGAGCGTAGCTTTCATAAAACGGCTGTTCCATTTCGGGATAAAATATGAAAATCGTGTCGCTTAAGGTGGCAAACTCGTATTCCGGCGGCGCGGTCATGACGTTTTCAAAGTCGCAAAGTCCGGTGAGTTCGATTTTTCCGTTTTCGAGCTTGCCAAAAAGATTTTCCTGGCTGATATCGGCGTGCACGTAGGGCCAGCGGGTTTCGGCAAAAAACGGCAGGGAGACGGAGACGGTTCGGCAAGCTTTGGAGATGTCGGTTTGTGGGATATGTCGGGCTTTACGCAGGTTCGGTTCCCATTTTTTGAGCATCGAGGCGGTGTACTCGGCGAAGCTTGGGAAATCAGGTCGGTCGGCTTTGAACTCGCTGATGTATGGCTCCGTGCTTTGGTGGAACTCGGCGGTGAATTTCCCTAAAATTTGCGCTATTTCCGTTCGATTAGAGGCGTTGGGCAGTAGATTTTCCAAATGCTCGCCGAAGATGAATGTTTCGACCAGTGCCGGCAGTCCGTTCGGCGTAAAACCGGACCAGATGATTTGGGGAATGGGCAAGGCCAGGTTTTGACCGGCGAAGCGCTGTAGTAAGCTTACTTCTTTTTCGATGCTTTTTGCCGGCAGGCGGCTCGGTTGGTAGGCAATTTTCAAAATGTAAAAATTTTTGCCGCATGCGACTTTATAGACCAGATTCGTGGAGCCGTGCCCGGCAATTTCGGCCGTGACTATTGTTTCGTCCGGGAGCGCGCGCCGAAAAATTTCCTCCAATTCTGCTCTTTTAATTCCCGGCGGGGTGTAGTTGCGGGTGGGCATTTTAAACTTGCTTTTAAGGACAGGAGCTGTTAGGATTATAAGAATCTTTTTTTCGGGAGGAAACAATGTTCATTCTCGTGGCGGGACATTCCTTGCGGGCTTGCAGGGATATCAGTGCGTTTCTCGGCAAGTTGGGCTATCCGGCTCGATCGGAAGTGACCGATTACGAAAACGCTTTCTGGGATTCTTTGCCAGCAATGCGCGCAGACCTCTTCGCCCTGGCGGTGCCGTACCCGAGGTTTGGAGAAAAACCAAACCTTGCGGAAATCAAGGAGCTGGCGGCGTGTGCCTGTGCTGACCTGCCGGTAGTCAGCATTGGGCTCGGCGACATTCCGAGTATAGATTTTTACGCTGGATTCAGAGGGAAGGAAGAGGGGACTTTCAACTGTTCCGATTTGGCGAAAGAGGTATGCCGGCTGCTACCTTCTGAGTGGCGAACCAGGTGAATCTTGGTTCTTTTTTTATCCCACACTCCCCGTCATTTCAAGCTGAATGAGCCGGTTCAGCTCCACCGCGTATTCCAGCGGCAGCTCTTTGACTTCCTTCCCTCTGAATCCCTGCACAATGAGGTTAGTGGCTTGCTGCTCAGTCAGTCCGCGCGACATAAGATAGAATATCTGTTCTTCGGAGATTTTTCCAACTTTGGCTTCATGCGCCACTGACACATCATTTTCAAAAATTTTGATTTGTGGGACCGCTTCGCACGAGGATCTGTTATCGGAAATCAAACTGTCACATTGCATGTGAGCTTTGGAATTTTTCGCGCCTTTCGCGATTTGGACAAGTCCCCGAAAAACCGATTTGCCGCCGCCAAAAGCGATGGATTTGGAGATGATAGTCGAGGCAGTATCCGGGGCGCCATGAATGACTTTGGCGCCGGTGTCCTTTATCTGTCCGGGACCGGCGAGGGAAATATTCAGATGATCAGCTCTCGCCTTACGACCAGCAAGGATGGTGCAGGGATACAACATCGAAATTTTACTGCCCAAACTTCCGCCCACCCATTCCTGGACGCCCTCCTCCGCCACGATGCTGCGCTTGGTATTAAGATTGTAGACGTCCTTACTCCAGTTCTGCACCGTGGTGTAGCGGCAGCGCGCGCCTTTTTTTACGAAAATTTCCACCACGGCCGAGTGCAGAGCATCGGTGTTGTAAATCGGTGCGGTGCAGCCTTCGATGTATTGCATCTCCGCGCCCTCTTCGACGATTATCAAGGTATGCTCGAACTGCCCGGAGGCGCGGGCATTCATCCGAAAATACGTCTGTACCGGAAAATTTATTTTTACACCGGCCGGCACGTATAAAAACGATCCTCCGCTCCACACCGCGCCGTGAAGCGCGGCGAATTTATGGTCGGCAATCGGCACGCAGCGGGTCATAAAGTATTCTTTGACCAGATCGGGATATTTTTGCAGGGCAGTGTCCGTGTCGCAGAAAATTACGCCCCGCTTTCCCCACTGCGCTTTTAGCCGGTTGTAAAAGCCTTCGCTGTCGTATTGTCCCACTACGCCGGCTAGGTATTTTCTTTCAGCCTGCGGCACGCCGATTTTTTCAAAAGTATTTTTTATTTCTTTAGGCACATTTTTCCAAGTGTCATATTTGGCTTCGGTGGCGCGTTGGAAAAAATTGATTTTGGAAAAATCCAGCGCTGAAAGATCAACCCCCCAGGTCGGCATGGGTTTTTTTTGGAAGAATTCGTAGGCCAGAAGGCGTTTTTTAAGCATCCATTCCGGCTCGGATTTTTCCCAGGAAATTTGCTCGACCATCCGGCGGGAAAGCCCCTTTGGCAGGCGTTTAATGCGCCCTGCCGATGCATCGGAAAAAATCTCCTGCCGCTGTTTTCGCAGCCGGAGGGGGTTTTGAGTCGTATATTGATTGTGGGCTTTAGGCATTGACTTTAACGAAAATTTCAGTTAGGATTTTATGACAAATTTGTCCGGAGGTTCCATGTCAAAAACGAGGCTTCTCCTCATCAGTAATTATGGCGGAGACGACGCAATGCTCAGGCAATTCTTGCGCGCTCCGTACTGGGACATCTTCACGGTTCTTTCCATCGAAGCGGGGCGGGACGCAATCGACGACAAAAACGTGGTCATTTGCCGGCGGACACTTCCCGACGGCGACTGGAAACAGGTTCTGAAGGCGGCGAACAAACTCGAGCCGTCACCGCTCGTCATCGTCGTCTGCCCGCAGGCCGACGATCGGCTCTGGGCCGAAGTCTTGAACGTCGGCGGCTATGATGTTTTGCAGGGGCCGCCTTTTGAGATGGACGAGTTGTGTCGGGTGCTGGCGCACGCCGCGCACCATTGGCACGACAAGTAAGCGCGCCTTGCGGCAATCATCTTCCGAACGGCTTAGCCGTTCTTTTATTTTGGCGCGTCTATTTTTCACGGCCGTGAAAAATAGACTTATTGCGAAAATCGTGTATGGATTTCTTTTTATCATAGCCTTCGCGCTCAATTTCATCCGCAAGTTTATCTGTCCCCGAGCGGACGATTTGGCCATTTTGCAGGATATGAACAAAATCCGATTTTACATATTTTAAAATCCTCGGGTAATGGGTGATGATGAGCACGCCCACGCCTCTTTTTTGCAATTTTCCGATTTGCTTGCCAACAAGTTTCAAGGCATCCACATCCAAGCCGGAATCAACCTCGTCCAAAATGGCGAGCTTAGGGGCAAGCAGCGAGAGCTGTAAAATTTCGGTTTTCTTTTTTTCCCCGCCGGAAAATTCTTCGTTAAGCGAGCGGCCCAAAAATTTTTTTGGGAGATTGAGAGCTTGGGTGGCTTCGGCCAGTTTTTTATTGATGCTAGCCAGTCGGACGGCGGTTTGAGATTCTGCGTCGCGGGAGGCAAGTTTTATAAGGTGCGCCGCCGACACTCCGGGAACGCTTTGGGGGGACTGAAAAGCCATCAAGATGCCCAAACGCGCGATTTTATCAGTCGAAAGCCCGTTGATTTTGGTTTTTCCAAAAGAAATCCTGCC
>JAMDAJ010000045.1:0-10486 GCA_023485925.1 Patescibacteria group bacterium | reverse complement strand
TATTTCGGATGCGCTATGATGGTGCTTGCCAGTGTGGATTTGCCGCTGCCGTTGGGGCCCATTAAGGCGTGGGTCTCGCCTTGGGGAATGGTTAAATTGAGGCCGCGGATAATTTCCTTGCCGCCGATTTTTACGTGCAGGTTTTTGATGATAAGAGAAGGCATGACTGATATCAGCTGTCATTCCGAGCCAAAGTCTTGAGCTTGTCGAGAGACGAAGTCGAGGAATCTCTTGCCAGTCTAATACCGCAGTCAAGAGATCCCTCCGCTTCGCTAACTTTGTTCGCTCCGGTCGGGATGACAAGAAAGGATTGTGTATTTCAAAGTTAAGGAGTTAAATTTCCCGGATTGATTTTATCTGACGAATTCCTGGAACTTCATTTTATAGAGGTCGCGGGTGAGTTTATGCGTGACATTCTGCCAGGCCAGCCGGCTGGGACAGATGGCGTAAAGCGTACAGTGTTTGCTGTGGTCTTCCGAATCGCATTCCGTGGTAAAAACTTGCGGTGCGAATGCGCCAAGCACCCTTCCCACCGTAAGCTCCCGGGCCGGCATTGCCAAACGGTAGCCGCCTGCCCGGCCTTCTTTTACGGAAACCACGCCCGCGGTTTTGAGGGTATGGGCGATCTTGCGCAAGTAAGCTTCCGGCAGTCGGTATTTTTTGGCAACGTTAGAAAGCCGGATATAGTGTCCAGTGGGAGCATTAAGCAGGGCGGTGACGAAAGTGATGGCGTAGTCTTCTTGGCGGGAGATTTTCATACAGATGTCATCCCTGATTTTTATAAGGGCAGGCTCTGAACTTGCCTGCCTGCCGCAGGCAGGATTCAGGATCTCCAGGAAAAATGAAGATATTTTTGCTGTCCGTCTGGATTCCGGATCAAGTCCGGAATGACAACACACAGATTTTAATTGTGCTAAACTCGTACCTAGCTAGTCTAAGTTTAGCACAGATTGCCGCTGTTTCCAAAGTGACCCCTTTACAAAACCGTCAAAAACATATACAATCCGTTTTCTTCCTATTCATCCGGAAGAACGTGCGAGAGCACGAAAGAAAAGCCGGGCCAGGGCTTGGCCAAACGCCGCACGCGCGGCGGGCTTTTTGGAACAATACCCGGGATGAAGCGTCGAGGACGCTCGGGCGTCGCGTCAGGCCGCAATGATCGGCGGCTAGGCACCTTCTTTGAGAAGGCAAGCGATGATTCCAATCGATCAAGGAGGATTAGGATGAAAAGAGATTTGGGTCTGTACAGCGAGTGGTCGCGGTTTTGCGAGGACTTTGGGCTGCATTTGCTGCCGGGGATGGAGCAAGTATTTTTGATGCTCTTCGCTTTGGCGCGCAGTTCCAGCGATTTGCGGCGGCTGCACGATGAATTGCTGCTGCCGAATTATCGCCTGAACCGGCAGGATTTTTTGCGGCTTGAGACGCTTTGGAAACAGTATTTCCTGCCGACAGTTCCGGCGGGCACGAAGCCGATGCCGCGCGAGCAGGCGTTTTTCCTGCTGAATTTCCGTGGACCCGCCGAGGGTATGGAGCAGTATTACATTGTGCAGCTCGAGGCGGCCGCCGGCAAGGTGTACCGCACTCTCGGCGACTCGAGGTGCGGAGGATGGGAATATGTCTACAGCGCTCCCAGCCGGAGCGGCCAGGGCTATTTCCACTACAAAATTGAGCTGCGATTCCGCGCCGAAAGCTTTGAGCTTTGCTGCATGGTGAATGCAGTCGGAAGAACGCGTGTGCTCATCAGGTTGTGGGGGCACGGACTGACCGAGCCATTGGTGCACCAATTCCTGCACGAGATACCGAAGTTCGATTTCGCCCGGGTTGGCGGCAGTTCGGACAAGGGCGCCAACCTCAATATCATCTACGAGTTTGACGGCCTGGGCATCGAGGGACTGCTCAAGCAAGGGCCGCCGCTGTACTCGGCCGATCATTTCATGAAGATTGGCGGACAGGATTTCCTGCAGGCCCTGGTCGGTCGCTTGCGGGCAATGGGCATCCCCATCGCCAACGCCATCACCATCGAGTAGTGCTTATCCGTTCGACGCGTTCCCGTGTCGGACGGTTTTTTTATGATTGACAGGCCGGGGGTTTTAGGCTATAATCGGGTCAGTTCGTAATATTCTTTAGTTAATCATCTTTCTACCAACTTACCGTCATCGGAGAGACTTTGCCGGAACCTTAAGTCCCGTCATAAAGTGGTATAGGAACAGTTGATTCCAAGTATGTTTTTGAAAGCGATTTTTCGGCAATCGACGCAAATCCATTCGTTACGCTCGTTCTAATTTGACCGGGCAGTTTTTGCGCCCGAAAAAATTTCAAGAAGCCATAACTTGGTAAATTCCTCCACCGTTGCGGGACAGCATCGAATTTTTTGACGGTTCGGCCTTGGCAGAAAGACTTTGGAGAAGTTTACTATGTCATGGCTTTTTGTTTTTGGAGGATTGGTTTTAGGGATTGCCGTCGGTTATTTTCTGCGGCGGGCCCAGGCCGGTTATCTCATCAATTCTGCGGAAGCGCGGGCGCAAAAAACTTTGGAGGAGGCAAGAACCAAGGAACGGGAGCTGCTGTTGTCTGCCAAGACCAAGGCTTTGGAGATAACGGAGCAGGCGAAAAAAAAGCGAAGTAGAATTTCGGAATCAAATCATCAATATCGAACAGCGCATGGAGCGCCGGGAGGGCGATTTGGAAAAACGTGCGCAGGAGCTTGAAGATCGGCGCGCTAAGCTGCTTGCGAAGGTTGAGGAAATCAAGAAAAAGGAAGAGGATGTTTTGAATTTGCACGCCCAGCAGGTGCAAAAGTTGGAGCAGATCGCCGGGCTCACCCGGGAGGAGGCGAAAACGGTGCTGACCGAGGCCGTGGAAAAGTCGATTTCCCAGGACTTGGCGGACTTAGCTTACAAACAGATCAATAACGCGCGCGAAAGTGCTGACCGCGAAGCCAAAGAGATCGTGGCTTCGGCCATCGAGCGCTGCAGCGCCGAGGTGGCTACCGAAACTACCACCACTTACGTCACCTTGCCCTCGGAAGAAATGAAAGGTCGCATCATCGGCAAAGAGGGCCGCAATATCAAGGCCTTTGAACAGATGCTCGGCGTAGAAGTCATCGTGGATGACACGCCGGACACGGTGGTGATCTCCGGTTTCAATACCATCCGCCGGCATATCGCCAAACTCACTTTGGAAAAACTTATCAAAGACGGCCGCATTCATCCGGCCCGGATTGAGGAAGCTTATGAGAAGGCCAAGAAAGAAATCGCCGAGGACGTGATGAAAGCCGGCGAGGCGGCGGTGTACGAACTGGGCATCAACAACTTTCCTCAAAAGCTTGTGTTTTTGATCGGACGGCTGAAGTACCGCAGTTCTTACGGCCAGAACATTTTAAAGCACAGCATTGAAATGGCGCATATCGCGGCATTGATGGCCAAGGAAGTCGGCGCCGATATTAACATCACCAAGCAAGGCGCGCTCTTGCACGATATCGGCAAGGCCTTAGACCAGGATATGGAAGGCACGCACGTGGAGATCGGCCGCGAAATCGCCAAGAAATTCGGGTTATCCGAAAAAGTCATCAACGCCATCGAGGCCCACCATGAGGACGTGGCTCATGCTTCCATCGAGGCCATGCTGGTGGACGCGGCGGATAATATTTCCGGTTCGCGGCCGGGCGCCCGCAAGGAGAGCTTTGAGATGTACATCAAGCGCCTGGAAGAATTGGAGAATTTGGCCAACAGCTTTGAAGGTGTGGAGAAAACTTACGCCATCCAGGCCGGCCGGGAAATCCGCGTGTTCGTCAAGCCGGAAAAACTCGACGACTGGGCTGCGATCAAACTCGCCAAGGATTTGGCTGGCCGCATTCAGGCCGAGCTCAAATATCCCGGCGAAATCAAAGTCAATGTCATTCGCGAAACGCGGGCGATAGAGTATGCTAGGTAATTACCTATCCACTAATTCACAAATAAACACAAATATCACTAATCAATGGCCGAGCTTATTTATAAAGACGAAAGCTATGCTATTGTTGGGGCAGCCTTGAAAGTTTTCAATGAGCTCGGTTTTGGTTATCAAGAGAAATATTATTATCGCGGACTTAAAAACGCTTTCAATGAACTTGGATTTAAAGTCGTTGAACAATTAACCTCTCCGTTAGTGGTAGGCGGTAAGCCGATCGGCAGATATTTTCTGGATTTTTTACTAGAGAAGAATGATGCAAGGATCGTTGTTGAGTTAAAGTGGCCGATGGGATTTATCATCAGCATATTAGGCAAGTATATGGTTACCTTAAAGCTAATAGTATTAAGTTAGGAATATTGATAATTTTTTCCAAGAAAGGCGTTTTAAGTAAACGAATCGTGAATTAGTGTTATTTGTGACGATTAGTGAATTAGTGGACTAGCTATGTTTCGTGTTCTCTTTTTCGGAGACATAGTCGGAAAAACCGGACGGGCAGCCGTGCGGCAGGTTTTGCCTGCCTTGAAAAAAAAGCACAAGCCCGCTCTGGTCGTCGCCAACGGCGAAAATGCCGCGCACGGCATTGGGCTTACCGCCAAGATCGCGCGGGAGCTTTTCGATTCCGGCATCGATTTTCTGACCGGCGGCAATCATATGTTTGACAAAGCCGAGCAGATTGCCGAAGTGTTCTCGAATTTTCCGGACAAGGTTGTCCGCCCCGCGAACTTTGAGGGCGATTACCCGGGCAAAGGTTTTGCCCAGCTTACGGTCAAGGACACCGAGATCCTTATCATCAACCTCAACGCCCAGGTCTTTATGGAGCGCCAGTTTGACGGATTGATTGGATCGCCCTTCAAAAAACTTGATGAAATTTTGCAAACCGCGCCGAAATCCGACATAATATTGGTGGATTTTCACTCCGAGGCCACCTCGGAAAAGCGCGGTTTGGGCTTTTACGCCGACGGGAGGGTGGCGGCGCTCTTGGGCACACATACTCATGTGCAGACCGCCGACGCACAGGTATTGCCCGGCGGCACCGCTTATATTTCCGATGCGGGCATGTGCGGCGCTTCCCAATCGATTTTGGGCGTAAAGAAGGAGACCGCTTTAAAGAGGTTTTTGTCCGCCGAAAAAGTTTCTTTGGAAGTTGAGGAGACCGACGAGGCCGAGATGGGATATATCGTCATCGACGTCGACGAGAGAACCGGAAAGGCCAGGAGCATCAAAGCGTTTTTGGAGACAATCATTTTAAAATAATACTGTCATTCCGAGCCTGCCTGTCAGCAGACAGGCTTGCCGAGGAATCTTTCAAAAGATCCTTCGACTTCCTCCGGTTGCTCAGGATGACAAAAATTTTTATGCAAAAACAAAAATTTTTGGATCCGGAGAAACTTTTGCTTGAGGCCGGGCTTAAATCCGGCCTGACCGTAGCCGATTTGGGTTGCGGCAACGGCTTTTTTACTCTGCCGGCGGCGAAAATCGTCGGCGATTCGGGCAAGGTCTGGGCCGTGGACGTTTTGGAAGACACCTTAAGCAAGGTCATGTCCCTCGTCCGCATCAACCGGCATAAAAACGTCCGGACTCTGCATTACGATTTGGAGAGCGGGCGGGCCTCCTCCATCGGCGATCTGGCCTGCGACTTCGCCATCATCGGAAAAGTCCTACCGCAGCTGCAGCAGCCGCAGAATTTCATCCGGGAGGTCTACCGTATTTTGAAAACCGGCGCATTGGTGCTGTTGGTGGAGTGGAAAAAACAGCAGTCGTCGATCGGGCCGTCATACGAGTCCCGAATGACGGAAGAAGCGGCAAGCGGGCTGTTTACCAAACAAGGTTTTAAACTGGTGAAGGCATTGCCAGCTGACAGTTATCATTACGCGCTGCTTTTACAAAAGTGACCCAGCCCTTCGAGAAGAGCTGGGTCATCCCGGAATCCGCCCGAGGTGAATATCCGGCATTCATATTATGGGTACTGTTATAGCCCACGCGCTTGGATTCCCGCCTTCGCCGCCTGCGGTAGGCGGGCGGGAATGACAAACAGGGAATCAATTAATTTATTTTTATGTCCGTTTCAGATTTTTTGTTCTCGACCCCTACTGCATTATTCTCCCGCTCGGACCTTGTTATCAGCGGAACCTTTGCGAGTTTTTTGATCATCGCCGTGGCCGCAAAGGCCGGACAGTTGATGCAAACTAAAAAAAATGCTGTTGTCAGCCGGCTGCTGCGCCGCGTGAGTTTTGGTCTGTTTTCCTTCGGAATATCAGGCGCGATCTGGATCGCTTTGCGGTATTTAAGCATCCCGTACTTAGGCATCCGTTTCGTCGCCGCCGCGATCGCTTTGGGCTTTCTGGTCTGGTTGTATTTTATGTTGGCTTATACGTTGTTCCGTTTCCCGCGGGAGAAAGCCGTGTGGCAGAATAACCAAGTAAAGCAAAAATATTTGAAAGGGTAGCGTATTTTGCGATGTTCGGGCTTAAAGTCGGAAAAAAGCAGCCCAGCTTAGGCGAGTGGGGCGAAGAGCATATTGCCGGCCTGTACCGGAGTCGGGGGTTTAAGATATTGGACAAGAATTTTTACAACCGGAAAGGCAAGCGTTTGGGCGAGATCGATTTGGTCGCGGCAAAAGACAAACTTTTGGTGTTCGTGGAGGTCAAGACCCGTGTGTCGCTTAGGTTCGGAACCCCGGCCGAGGCGGTGGACGTGTTCAAGCAGCGGCGTTTGCTTGCCGCCTGCAAATATTTCCTGGCTCAAAATCCCGAATTTTCCGAGCACGTCTGCCGAATCGACGTGGCCGAAGTATTAGCCGATGTTGACAAAAATCCCAAATCGGTTAATATAATAGAGAATGCGATAGAAGATAATCGGTGAGTTTCCAGTAAAAGTGCGGCGAAGCCCGCATTTTTTGCTAAAAGGGCTTGCCGGAGAGTCCTCTTTTTAAATTCATAAGTTAAACTGACTAATTACTAACACTGTCCATTAAACACTAGTTATGAACGAAGCATTTGAGCAAGCGCTCACCCAGATCTGTGAGGAAAAAGGTTTAGACCGCGATGAGGTCATTAAAATGATCGAAGGGGCTTTAGCCGCGGCTTTTCGCAAGGATTACGGCAAGAAAGACCAGAACGCCGTGGTGGAATTGAATCCCGAGTCTTTGGCGACGCGCGTGTTTGACGTCAAGACCGTGGTGGAAGACGAAATTTTGGAAGAAGAATTCGATCCGCAGAAGCAGTTGAAACTCTCTGACGCCAAGAAGCTGAAAAAATCCATCAAGGTCAGCGAGGAATTACGCACTGACATTACGCCTAAAGAAGGCACGTCTTTTGGTCGCATCGCCGCGCAAACCGCCAAGCAGGTTATAGTGCAGAAACTCCGCGAAGCCGAGCGCGAAATTGTTTTCAAAGAATACAAAGCCAAGGAGCGTACGCTCGTTTCCGGCATGGTGCAGCGCCTCGAAGGCGATACGGTGCTGGTGGATTTGGGTCGGGGTTCGGGCGTGTTATTCCCTTCTGAGCAGATCCGTGGCGAAAATTACCGCATCGGCAGCCGCATCAAAGTTTTGATTTTGCACGTGGAGCCGACGCCCAAAGGCCCCAAAATCACCCTGTCCCGCTCGCATCCGGATATGGTTCGGCGGCTGTTTGAGATCGAGGTGCCGGAGGTAAATTCCGGCGTGGTGGAAATAAAATCGGTGGCGCGGGAAGCGGGCAGCCGTGCCAAAGTCGCCGTGTGGTCCAATCAGGAAGGCATTGACCCCATTGGCAGTTGCGTGGGCCAGCGCGGCGCGCGCATCGACACGATTCGCTCGGAACTTGGCGGAGAGAAAATCGACGTGGTGGAATGGTCGGAAGACACCGTGAAGTTCATCGCCAAGGCGTTGTCGCCCGCGAAAATCATCAGCGTGGAATTGGACGAGGAGAACAAGGAAGCCAAAGTTTCGGTGATGGAAGACCAGCTATCGCTTGCCATCGGCAAGGCCGGACAGAACGTGCGTCTGGCCGCGCGTCTCACAGGATGGAAACTGGATATTAAGCCGGAGAAAATCGGGAGCGAGGAGGAGAAGCCGATCGAGGAAAGCGCGCCCGCCGAAACCCCGGCCGAAGAAAAGGCGAAAGTGGGGGAAGTTGAAGAGCAAGCAGCGGATGAGGGTGAGGCGGCAGACGACGCGAAAACCGAAGAATCCAAGCCGGAAAATTCTTAATCTTCTAATCGTAATTCATAACCTCACAACTATGCCACTTATTCCCATGGTCATCGACAGTTCCCAAACCGGCGAGCGGGCCTACGATATTTATTCGCGCCTCTTAAAAGAGCGCATCATTTTTATCGGCGAGCCCATCGACGACCACATGGCCAATTTGGTCATCGCCCAATTGTTATTCCTGGACGCCTCCGACCCCAAGAAAGAAATCAAGCTCTATATCAATTCCCCGGGCGGCTCGGTAACGAGCGCAATGGCCATTTACGATACGATGCAGTTCACCAAGGCGGACGTTTCCACCATCTGCATCGGCCAAGCCGCTTCCGCCGCCGCCGTACTTTTAGCCGCTGGCAGCAAAGGGAAGCGATTTTCTCTGCCCAACTCCCGCATTATGATCCACCAGGTGATGGGCGGGGCGGAAGGACAAGCCACCGACGTGGAGATCCGTACCAAAGAGATGCTTAGAGTGCGCGACCAGATCAACCAGATCCTTTCCAAACACACCGGCCAAACCATGGCCAAGATCGAAAAAGATACCGACCGTGATTTTTTTATGAGTCCGGAAGAAGCCAAGAAGTACGGACTCTTAGACAAAATCATCAGTTGACAAAAACCCGGGGCAACCCGGGTTTTAAAAAAAAGCGACGCTTAAAGCATCGCTTAAAATCTTAAGGTAAAACCCCTTGAGAGAAGAGCGCAAAAATGGCGGTAAGTATCTCCTCCGCCTCTGTCGGCAGGAGCAGGAAGCCGTCGGCGCCATTTTCCAAAATCTCGGCGCGGGCGGCCTCGCGGGGTCCGGCGACCAGGACTTTTACTTCCGGGAATTCCGCGCGGTGCCCTAGCAGCGCAATGGCCCTTCGGCTGTCCACTATCACCGCGTCGATGGGATATTGCATCATTATCTCCCGGGCTACGTAGGCGCTCGTGGCGACAGCCACGGCGCCGAATCCCAGGAAAAGAAGTTCCGCAGCCGCGGTATCTGCCTCGCTTTCCTCGCCGCTCACCACGAGCAGGCTTAAATCCGGGAGATTTTTCATCACCGCCTCCGTATTAAATTGTATTACAGCAAGTAATTATAAGCTCAAGTCCGGGAAAAATACAGCGGTTTATAAGTCCTCGCCGCAGCGTTCTGCTTATTTGCTTCCACCTCATCACTTGGGCGAGCGCTTGGTCTTGACAGGTTTTTTGGCCTAGTATAGAATATTGAAGTCAAGCTTTAAAAGCTAATTTTTACAAACCGCCACAAATAAACCGTCCAAAAACGTGAGTCCGGGGGGATATGGCACGTGACTTGGTTGAGGAGCGTGTTTTTGTTTCTAAAACGTTTCTCCCCCTTGCGTAAGGGGGAGATGAAGAGGGGGTTATAGTCGGTTTGGAAAATTTTCAAAATCGTCTACAACCTCCCCTAACCCCTCCTCACCAGGAGGGGAAAGCAGAGGCAGTACCTTACCAACTGAATAGTAATTGACCATTGAATAGTGACAGGAATCCGCCGTGATCCCTAAATCACGGCGGAATAAAACGTTGATTCCGAATCGGTTCTGCACACGTCCGATCACCCCTTCGGCTTCGCTCAAGGTAACCTTGAGTGGGTCGAAAGGTCAAAAAAACGTGTGCGCCAAAGTTCACTCGCTTTTTAGCGAGCAAACTTAAGTCCGCGTGTTCACACGGTGTGAAACCGCGGATACTTATGAGAGTTTGATCCCCCGAAGCAGACGCTTCGCGTCGCTACGGGGCAGGCTGGCTCATTCCGACTTCGTCGGAATCTGAGCCGTATCGCCTACTAACTTAGTTCTGCTAATTTAGGCATCGAATTTTCTTCTATGAGAGTTTGATCCTGGCTCAGGATGAACGCTGGCGGCGTGCCTTATACATGCAAGTCATACGGGTCTGCCGCAAGGTAGATCAGTGGCGAACGGCTGAGTAATACGTGGGAACTTCCTTGAAGTTCGGAATAATCCGCCGAAAGGCGGACTAATACCGGATGTGCCGGAAACGGTAAAGCAGCAATGCGCTTCGAGCAAGGCCTGCGCACCATCAGGTAGTTGGTAGGGTAATGGCCTACCAAGCCAATGACGGTTAGGGGGCCCGAGAGGGTGTACCCCCAGACGGGAACTGCGACACGGTCCCGACTCCTACGGGAGGCAGCAGTAGGGAATTTTGGACAATGGGCGAAAGCCTGATCCAGCGACGCCGCGTGCGGGACGAAGGCCTTCGGGTCGTAAACCGCTTTTATTAGGGAACAATTTTTGAGCGTACCTAATGAATAAGAGGTTGCTAACTCTGTGCCAGCAGCAGCGGTAATACAGAGACCTCAAGCGTTATCCGGAATCATTGGGCGTA
>JAMDAJ010000004.1 GCA_023485925.1 Patescibacteria group bacterium | reverse complement strand
CGTATTCTATTTTGACTTCAGCCTAAACATTTTTTGCAGGTCTCTGTCGTCATCGCACTCATCGACCCGTAACACTCTGATGAAATTTATCAATCCGCTTTTACGTAAATATTCAATCGCTGCACGATTCAGTGCAAAAGGACTGACAAACACGCTCGCTTGGAGTTTTTTAAAACCGTTATGCTTTAACAACAAACGCAGTCGATCCCTTTTATCCCTGGCTTGTTCGGGGATATCAAAAATCACCACGCGCCATTTGCCGTCCCACGGCTTAGCCGTAATCAGCCTCGCTCTGGATAACAACGCCTCCAACTCTCCTTTTTTTGTCAAGTTAAGGAACCCCTTGCCTTGCCTGCGACTTATCTCAACCGCCTTACGCTTCTTTAAATCTCGTACGGCTCGGTGATACTGCGGATGAGAAAAATGTCCAGCACGTTTAATGTAGGTATAGGGCGTTTCAAACGGCATCGGCATCATTTCGCCAATTTCTGATAGTATAGATAGAATTCGACTGGTTATAGAGTTGGGTTTTCTGGGCATACGGATTATTCACGGCCACTAATTAACCGTTGTAAATGTAACTGATTGAAGATAAAAGGTCAAACGGAAAACCCCCCGGCCTGGATATGCCAAAGTTTCTGATACAGGCCCTTTTTAACTTTTAATAACTCTTTGTGCTTGCCTTCCTCGATTACCTTGCCCGCCTCCAGCACAATAATGCGGTCCATTTGCATGATGGTGGAAAGCCGGTGAGCAATAACAATGGTGGTGCGCCCTTGCATCAAGGCCCGCAAGGCATCCTGAATGTAACGCTCGGATTCGGAATCCAAAGACGAGGTGGCTTCGTCCAAAACCAGGATCGGCGCGTTTTTCAATATCGCCCGGGCAATGGCGACCCGCTGACGCTCGCCGCCGGAAAGTTTTACGCCGCGCTCGCCCACGAATGTCTGATAGCCCTCGGGAAATGCACTGATGAACTCGTGGCAGTGCGCCGCCTTAGCGGCCACGATGACGTCTTCGTCGGAAGCCGAAGGGCGAGCATAACGGATATTCTCCATCAGACTGCGGTGGAACAAAATGGGTTCCTGCGGCACCAACGCCAGCGCCTCCCGCAGACTGGCCTGCGACACCTTCGCGATATCCTGTCCGTCGATAGTGATTTTGCCGCCTTGGATATCGTAGAAACGGAACAGCAATTTCACGATGGTGGATTTGCCGCCGCCGGAAGGCCCGATGAGCGCGACGCGTTCGCTGGGTTTGACGGTCAGTGAAAAATCCTGCAAAACTTCGCCGGCCTTGGCATAAGCGAAGTTGACTTTTGAAAATTCGATCAGTCCCTCTCGCACGCTCATCTCCCCAGCCCGCGGCGCATCGCGCACTTCGTGCGGCGTTTCCAGAATCTCCGTCATCTCGTCGGCATCGGCCAAACGCTGGTAGATACGGCGAATGTTACGACCAAAATCCCACAACCGGCCGAAGATTTGCAACAAATAACCCTGGATAAGCGCGAAGTCGCCCAAGGTCAATATCCCCATTTTCCAATATTTGACCGCCAAAAGCAGCATCGCAAGCTCGAATATCACCATCAGTCCGGCTTGGCCAGCCTCCACGATCGAGGACAGGTCCCAGGAGATCTTGCGGAACAAGAATAATTTCTGTGTTATCTTTTTGTGTGCGGCGATTTCGCGGGAGCGCCCACCGAAGAGCTTCAGATTGATATTATTGGTGACGGTATCGGCCAGATGCGCCCCCACTTCCGTATCAGCGGCGGCGGAACGGATATCGTAAGGCAGCTTGTAAAGCGTGAATTTATAATTGAACGCCATGTACACTACCGTCCACAGCAAAAACCCCGCGGCCAAAATCCACAGCCGCTCGTACAACACCACGAGCATGGTGATGATGCGAATGAGAATCGGGCCCATGCTCCAGAAAAATTGGTCGGAAATGTCTTCATAAGCGTTGGCGTAGCGCGTCACCTTCTTTACCAGACTGCCGGTGAAGCTGTCGGTAAAAAATCCGTAGGAATGGTCCTGAAGATATTCAAAACAGGTATTGACCAGATCCACCATTACGCGGGGTTGGAAAAAATTATTGAAGAACGTCGCGACCCGCCAGCCCAGCCATGACGCCACGCCAAAAGCAAAAACCAGCCAGACGGCCGGCAGGATCTGCTCGTAAGCCACCCCCGGCCCGGTACTCAGCGCGTCGAAGAATTTTTTGTAAGCCAGCGGAACCAAAGCGTCGGCAACGGTGCCTACCACGATCCCGCCCACGATCACGCTTAAAACCCAACGATACCGTAGGGAGTGTTTGAGATATATCTTCAAAGTCTCACGAGTGAGGGTTTTCATCAAAATCAAAGATGTATACAACAAAGCCATACCCCCTGCAATTCCGCTCAAATTGCACGGGGCTTGTATACGAAACTAATGATTGTCCCAATTAAATAGACGAATTGCCCAAAAAGGCGTTACCTAAAACGTTTTTTGCCACTTTTTGGACTGGCGGCAAAGCAATTTAGCGGCATCCTCCGGGTTGGCCATCACCTCGAGCACAATGCGCTCCATTCGCATGCCCTGCGAACCCTTGATGAGAACCACATCGCCTTCCTCGAGTTTCTTCTGCAGGACTAAACCCGCCTCGTCGGCAGTCGCAAACTCGAAAATTTTCGTCTTGGGGAAACCGGAAGCCCGGGCTTCATCGGCGATGAACTTCGCCCGCTCGCCCACGGTAAACAGCAACCCCACGCCGACATCCCGGGCGATGCGCCCCACCCGGCGATGCGCCGTTTCCGTCTGGACGCCCAATTCCAGCATATCGCCCAAAACCGCGATACGCCGGCGGCTACGGATCTGCTTTAAAACCTTGAATGCCTCAATGACCGCCTCGGGAGAAGAATTATAACTATCGTCGAGCAGAATAGTACTTTTGATGCCCGAAAGCGGCCGTAGACGTCCCGGCGTTGGCGAAATTTGTTTTATGGCTGAACTAATTTCCCGCGGACTCAAGTCAAAATGCTCGCCCACGGCGGCGGCAGCTAATAAACTATAAACCAAAGGCATACCCAAAATCCCCGCTACCTCAATATTCTGATTGGTCTGCCCGTAACGCAGAGTAAAGCTGGTGCCGATGTCTTTTTCCGCCGAAAAGTCGGGACCGAACAAACGCTCGGTGAGTTTGATATTGGATGCGCGCACATCCGCTTCTTCAGAAAGACCGAAAGTTACGACTTCGCCGGAATAGAGATGCCGCATGGCCACGACCCGCGGGTCATCGACGTTCAAAACCGCAAGACCCTGCGGAGACAAACTAGTGATGAGGCGGAATTTTTCCCGCTGAACCGTTTCGATATCGCCGAAAAATTCGGTGTGGGCTTCCGCCACCCGCGTGACCACGCCCACTTCCGGCCGGGCAATCTTCGCCAAATAATTGATATCGCCCGGATGGTCAGCGCCCATCTCCAAAACCAGGATCGCCGGATAATCTCGATTAAAAATAGCTCGAAAAAAATAAAACGGCACTAAAAGCCACAGCGCCAACCCCGAGAGCGCTTTACCAACACCTAACACGGAAAGCGGCAAACCAATCTCGTTGTTAAAATTCCCTTCGCTTTTTGCCGTATGATATTTCGATGAAAGCACCGTGTAAATCGCCTCTTTGGTCGTGGTCTTGCCCACACTTCCGGTAATGCCAACAACCTTCGGCCGATGCCGCCACAACACCGCCCGGGCCAGACATTTTAAAACGAATTGACTGAAAGCTTTTAGCATAAATTTGGGGGTACGCAGTCTTGCAGATAGACACACGACTTTTTCTGTATTGCCTCTAGGCAATACGGTAATCTCCTAGACATTTTTCTCCTTAAAAGTTTCCGGGCTTCTGCTATGCTAACCAGTTTAAACTCAGTGAGTTCGCTGGCTTGCAATCTGACGCGATTAATTTGAGTTTTTGGAAGCTTGCCTCCGAAAAAACGAACTGCGGATTTTCGTCTTCATTTTTCGATGAAAATTTATAATCCAAACAAACCAATCTTGCGCTCCCCAGCT
The DNA here is from genome assembly GCA_023485925.1 of Patescibacteria group bacterium. GTDB lineage: Bacteria > Patescibacteriota > Doudnabacteria > UBA920 > 2-01-FULL-50-11 > JAMDAJ01. Next base: position 4,608 of record JAMDAJ010000004.1, on the reverse strand, counting down.
TTAGCCCTATCTCTTCTTTGGTTCCCTCAAAGCGGCTTGCAGGGGCGATTCATTTTTTCTACCACGCCACCGGGAATAATCCAGCCGTCTTTATATGACGATTTGACGATTAGCAGCCGTTTCTTCGAATCAAATACCAAAACCCCCGGCGCCCATTCGTTTTTTCGGAAGACTTTTTAAGTAGGCTTTTCTTGATTTCATCGCACCGTAATTACAATTTATTCAACTCAACGTTCATACTGCTCAGGGTGTCATCCTGAACTTGATTCAGGATCCACGCATGGACGCAATGATTTTACAATACAGGCCTAGATTCCGGCTCGTAGGCCAGAATGACAAACAGCTGAATTCTTAAATCTTTAATTTATCGACTTTTCGGCACCTGATAATAGTTTAAGATAAATTGGGCGATTTCGCCAAAGGCCGGTGCGGCGGTGGATTCGGCGAACTTCACGTCCTGCGGTTCGTCGATTTTGACGATCATGGCAAAAACCGGATTGTCCACCGGGCCGAAACCGGCGAATGACCCGATATTGCGGTTAGGATCATAACCCGGTCGGTCGGCGTACGGCACCTGCGCCGTGCCGGTTTTGCCGGCGATGTAATAACCCGGGACCGCCGCTTTTTTCCCGTGGCCGTTTTCCACCACGGAAACCAGCATGGCCGAAAGTACGCTCGAAGTGCCTTGCGAGATCACCTGCCGCACGGCCTGCGGCTGGGTGGTGTCAACTGACTTGTCGGCATGGATTTTTTCCGCCACCACGTACGGTTTGTAAAGCGTGCCGCCGTTGGCGATGGCAGAATAGGCCACAAGCATCTGCAATGGGGTCACGGTGATACCTTGGCCGAAAGATGCAGTCGCCGGGTAAAGCTCCCCACCCCGATAAAGATTATCAATATTCCCCTTGGCCTCGAACGGCAAGGCAATCTCGGTTTTTTTGCCGAAGCCAAAATTTTCCATGTATTTGATGAATTTGTCGCGGCCTACTTTCTGCTCGACAAAAATCGCGCCCATGTTTATAGAGTTGTCCAGGACGCTGGTCATGTTTACTTCCCCGTACGTTTTATTTTCGGCGTTACGGATGGTGAACTTGTCGATGGTCATCGAACCCGGATCGGTAAAAGTCGTATCCGGCCCGACCACGCCTTCCTGCAATCCCCCGGCCATGGTGACAGCTTTCATCACGGAACCCGGCTCGTAAGTCCCTTGAATCGCGGCGTTGTTAAAATAGGATGAGTCCCCCACTTCCGAAAACTTGTTCGGGTCGAAAGTGGGATAATTGGCCATGGCCAAAATCGCTCCCGTTTTCGGGTTCATTACAATGACGCTGCCCCCCTTGGCGCCATGCTGCTGCACGGCCCGGTCCAGAACCTCTTCCACCTTGAACTGGATGGCCCGGTCAATGGTCAGCACCAGGTCCGAGCCGTCTTCGGCGGGAACGAAATTTCTATCGCCGGAAGTGACCCACACGCCGGAGGGATCGCGAGTCCCGGAAATTTCCCCAGCTTTTCCGGCCAGCGCTTCCTCAAAATAATTTTCGAGCCCGTATCGCCCCACCCGCGTGTCCTGGTCATAGGCCACAAAACCTAGAACCTGCGAAGCGAGTTGCCCTTCGGGGTAATTCTGGTAGGTTTCATCTTCAAAAAATACGCCCGGAAGATCCAGCTGCTTCAGTTTTTCCGCCTTGTCCTCGGGCACTTCTTTGGCAAGCGGCACGTATTTTTTTGATTGGTCGGAGATCTTTGACAGCACGGCCTTGCGATCCATCTCCAGCACTGAAGCCAGAGTGGTGGCTACAGCCGGCGGATCCTTGACTTGTTGCGGGACAACATAGACCAAGGGTCGATTCACATTGGTCACCACCGGATACGGATCGGGTGAATACTTATCGCGGATAAAAATCTGCCCGCGAACCGGCAACAGCTCCTGGCGCAGATTATGCTGACTATCAGCCAGGGCGACGTAATAATCGTGGGAGAAAACCTGCAGCACAAAAAGCCGGATCCCGACGAGCCCGATGAGAGCCAAACTGACAATAGCTAATAAAAAGATTCTTACGCGATAAGAATCTTTTGGAGAGCGTCTTGCGATCATGTCCTCTCCCAAAATAATAAGTGAGCCAGCACCGACGAAAAAGTTATGGAGTGGGGCTTGCAGGATTGCCCAAGGCGTAATCGCCGGTTTTGATATAGCTGACGTTGGTGGTCGGGACAAAACCCGACATATCCAATTTCTGTTCGATGTTCTGAATTGACTGCAATTCCGCGGCGCGCTGCTCCAGCTGTTTTTGGCTTTTTTGGATTTCGGCGAGCTTCCTCTCCAGCGCCTTGATCTCGAATCCCTTCGTCACGCGGATATTAATAAGCGCCATATACGAAACGGCCATGATAACGATCATCGCGACCAACAAACCCGCCAGAGCCCGGCGGCTTAGAACCAGCTTCCCGACCGAAGCTGACAAGCGGGTTTTCTTTTTTAACCGCGCCGACCTTGAATACCCCGCAAAACTCCGCAAAGACGCTGCCAAGTAGAAGTAGCTCCCCATAGCAAAATATCGTATTAATTTTTTGTTTTTTGTTTCCATCCGGTAGTGAACTTTGATTAGATGCGGATTTTGACCGAACGTGACAAAAGCCTCGACCGATGAGAAAAGTCCGATTTTTCCTGCGGCCAAAGCGCTAAGCCAAGAGGTCAAAATATCAAAGTTCTACTACTGGATCTGCGGGTTTTCGAGAGGAATCTCGAATTTGGGTACGCGAATTAATCAGCTGACTATTCCCGATACCCAAATTCGTTATCCCTCGGACTTTATAGCTACTCTTAATTTCGCCGATTTGGAACGGGCATTCTCCAATTGCTCCGTGAGCGACGCTGTGACGGGTTTTCTGGTTAAAATCCGCAGCTCGGGCGATTTGCCGCAAACGCATTCCGGAAATTCCGGCGGGCAAACGCAGCCACGCGACCTCCCTACCAAAAACCGCTTAACGATCCGGTCCTCCAATGAATGAAAGGAGATGACCGCCAATCTGCCTCCGGGTTTCAGCAACGCAAGGGCTTGGGGCAGCGCAAGTTCCAAACTCTCCAATTCGCCATTCACCGCAATGCGTAACGCCTGGAAAACCCGGCGGGCAAAATCTCCAGCCCGATGACGAAGCGCCCCTGGCAGCGAATGCTTGATGATTTCAAATAACTGGGAAGTTGAGGTCAGGCGCTGTTCAACGCGCGCTGCAACGATCGCGCGGGCGATTCTTTTGGCGAAACGCTCCTCGCCGTATTCTTTGAAAATCCTCGCCAGTTCGGCTTCAGTACTTTCGGCCAGCAGCTTCTCCGCGGTCCGTCCAACAGTCTGGTCAAAACGCATATCGAGCGGGCCGTCTTTTTGAAAAGAGAAGCCGCGGGTGGCATCATCTAATTCCATCGAAGAAAGCCCGAGATCGAACAATATCGCATCGACTTGTTCAAAACCGCGGCCTTTGGCGAGAGTATTCAAATCACGGAAGTTTCCGTGCACAACCGCGACATTCTGAAATTTGAAATCCCTGCCCTGAGTTTGTCGAATGGGTGAAATCTGGAATTTCTCCACCGCCCCAGCATCGGCATCCAAAGCCAAAACCTTTCCGCTACTGCCCACTTTCTCTGCAAGCGCTTTTGAATGCCCGCCGCCGCCAAAAGTGGCGTCAATGCAAATTTCGCCCTCTTCAACATTTAAAAGTTCCAAAGTTTCTTTTAAAAGAACCGGGACGTGTGGCATTGAACAAAACGACTTTCTTTGAAGTCGTCCTGACGAAGGTCAGGATCCAACAACTGCCAACGATCTTTCAAAAAAAGGATGGATCCTGAATCAAGTTCAGGATGACAAGCAAATTTGTCAATAATTTAGATCGCTCCGATTTCGCCCAACTTTTCCGCCAATGCGTCGGCGTTGCTTTCGGTTTTCTGCTTGAACTCGTTCCAAGCCGGTTCGTCCCAGATTTCGATCCTCGGATGGACGCCGACCACTACCGCCTGTTTTTTCAAATGCGCGTATTGCCGCAAATATTCCGGTATCAAGATGCGTCCCAATTGATCCAATTCCACTTCCACCGCGCCCGAAAGCATGAACCGGGAAAAGCTGCGGGTAGAACTGGTTCCCATCGGCAAATTTGAAAGCCTCCCGACCAGCTTCTCCCACTCCGACATTGGATATAAGAACAAGCATTCGTCCAAGCCCCGGGTCAAAATCGCCTTGTCGCCAAGGTCTTTGCGCATTTTGGCCGGTACCGCGATCCGTTTTTTTGTATCAATCGAGTGCCGATATTCGCCGATCAACATAACTTTCGACCAGATTTTTTATAGATAAAAATAACTTTCCGATTGACCGACCGGCAAACTAGTGGAACCTAGGAGTAATTGGAGTTACTTATCCACCAAAAAGGAGAGTTCTTAACACTTTTATCCACAATTCTCCACTTCACTTTCATTATATACCACTTCTATATTCCGGTCAATCACACAAAAACGTGAGTCAATATACAAAAAAACCGTTTAATTTACGGTTTGATATCAAAAAGCCCGATAGTTATTCACACAAGCCCATTATTGCCACATATTTTTGTGCCTTAAGTCAA
>JAMDAJ010000037.1 GCA_023485925.1 Patescibacteria group bacterium | reverse complement strand
AAACCATATAGTATCGCCAGATGTTCAAGGACGGACAAGTATTATGGGGCGGGGTGATATTCCTTATCGGTACTTGGTTTTTTTGGATGAGTTTCAAATAGAACGCTGTAATAGGGAATTTAAGAACATAACTGGTTCTCGACTTCGCTCGAACAATATTACTTTCTAATTCTATAGTATGCTAAGTATTGTAATCATTTTCGGCTTAGTTATTATCGGGGTGATCGTTTGGATCGCGGTCAAGGAATCAAAAGACTAGACCGAATATGGAAAACAACACTAATCGCGATTTTCTCGAGATACCGCAAAAGCCACGGAATGGATTTTTTGTACCTAAAAGTTTTTCCGGCAAATTGGCGTTGGGGTTCGGTATCGCCCTAGCCGCATCAATATCCCTCTCCCTTGTTTTCGCGTTTTTTATAAATGGAGATGCCGCCGTCATCGAAAAAAACCCGACGCTCACATTTCTTGCCTACGCGCTCTCCTTTATCTTCTCTCTCTCGGCTCCCCTGTCTTTTTTTATCGGGATTTATACCATCATCAAGCAACAAGAGTGGTCGATTTGGAAACCTCTGGCGATACTATATGGTTTAACTTTAATTATTTTTCTCCTCGGAGAGTTTATTTTTCCTCACTAATATGAATAAGGGTAAACTTGCCACACTTCTGGCGCTGGTCGTGATATTGGTCATAGCCTTGGGCGCCTATTTTTATTTAAAACATGAACCGGCGCAGGAGACTGCCAAAGAGTCGGCGACCACTACTTTGGTCGGAGGCGACCGCGACGAACACGGCTGCATCGGCTCGGCCGGATACAGCTGGTGCGAGCCGAAAAATAAATGTCTGCGGGTTTGGGAGGAATCCTGCTATGCCAATCCGGAAGAAGAGATCCAGCATCTTCTGGCGCTGAAATATAACAAGCCGATTTCCGAAATCACAGTGACGGCGACCAAGAAAACCGACGATTACATTGCGGGCCGGGTTTCCTTTTTTGCCCCCGGTCTCCCCCAGCCAGGCGAAGGCGGCATATTCTTAGCCGCCAAGAAAAACAATGTCTGGACGCTGGTGTATGACGGCAACGGCAGTATCGATTGCCCGGCGATAAAACAACAATACGCTTTCCCGACAGGAATGTTGCAAGGGTTCTGTGATTAAATTATATCAATCACCTTTTGAATAAATGAATTTCGCCCACCCACTAGTCCTTCTAAGCGTCTTGGTCAGCGTCTTTGGCTCTTCTGCTTATATCCGAGATACACTTAAAGGAAAAACCAAACCTAACCGTGTCTCGTGGTCTTTATGGGCGTTAGCGCCGCTCATCGGCACCGCAGCTGCGCTATACGCTCGCGCGGACGTTTGGGCGACCATAAGAATTTTTCTCGCCGGGTTTCTGCCTTTGATAGTGTTCACGGCTTCCTTTATTAACCGACAAAGCTATTGGAAACTCACTTTGTTCGACGCGCTGTGCGGTTTGTGTTCCGCGCTCGCTCTAATTGTTTGGGCGACCATCGACTCTCCGCAAGCGGCCATTTTGCTTGCCGTTTTAGGTGATGGCTTCGCGCTTCTGCCCACCCTGCGTAAAGCTTGGACAAATCCCGAAACGGAAACTGGGCTGACTTACATAGCCGGTCTAGTCAGCACCCTGTTGGTGCTGCCCTCAATCCCAGTATGGAATGTCGAAAATTCTGCCTTCCAAATCTATCTACTGATTGCGAATGTCCTGTTAATCTCTGTCATCTACAGAAAATACTATAGAAGGATATTCAACCCCTCTCAACCGGCTTCTTAGAAACTTGAAAAAGCCTCGCACAAAAAAACGGGCTCCTAGGCCCGTTTTTATATACTCTAATCAGATTTAACTTGATTTCACCTTTGCTTCCTTATGCTCGGTGCGCTTGCGGCAGCGTTTGCAATATTTCTGCATATTCAATTTTTCCGTCACGCTCTTGGCGTTACGGCTGGTGTAGTAATTACTGGATTTGCAGACAGAGCAAACCAATTTAACGAGATGCTTTTGGGACATGATTTATCTGAATGAATGTAATATTGTTGAAAGAATCTAACCCCTCCTAACCTCCCCTTGCTCCAAGGAGAAAAAGGGTCGGTGCTTCCGGGAATAATCTTACAAATATAAATTCCACTAAATAATCTTAGCCCGATCCGCGGTCGGTGTCAACCGTCAGATATTCGACGCCTCCGGCATCCACTGTTTGGCGTCACCGTTAAAACGATAATTGTATACCGAAGCTCGAGATGCGACATCGCGCCCATACTGCAATTCCCAGCCGCCGGATTCTTGCGGAATGAAAGTGGCCAGGACCGTGGTCAAAAGAGTTTCGTTCTCACGGCCATACTGTACTAGCAGACGCAAGGTCACGTGTGTATCCGTATACTCGATATAGGCCAAGGCATCGTTGGGGACGAAAGAAATGCGCAAAGCGATCCAGCCGATATCATCGAAGCTGCGGGTGGGAGATATCTCGTTTGTCTTCTGAGCCAGTTCCGAAGCCAAACTGGGATATTCCGACATCGCCGCGGGAGTGTATTGGACCTGACGCGGCATGCCGGTCTCCTGGCCAATATCGCCGTAACTGAAATAAATCAAAAAGGCGGCGACAACAGAACATGCAAGTACAATGACTATAGCCAGCCCCTTTCTCATATTTTTTATGGAGCCGACGATCGGAATTGAACCGATGACCTACTCCTTACCATGGAGTTGCTCTACCAGCTGAGCTACGTCGGCGCGAAAGTACTAAAAAACCTGCGGTTATCTTAACATAACTGGCAGGTCTTGAAAAGACCGGCTGTCCCGGACTACTTTCGAGTTGTCGGGAGACTTAAGTAAAAAGTCGTCCCTTTCCCCTCCTCCGATTCGAACCAAATTTTGCCCTTATGCGCTTCTACCAAAGATTTCGCGATATACAGGCCCAAACCCGTGCCGTCCGGCTGAATTTTGGAGACATTGCTGCCGCGGAAAAACCTTTGGAACAGCTGCTCCTGCTCATCAACTGGAATTCCCACGCCGGTATCGGAAAAACTGCAAACCAGTTCCCGAGGCTCCTTTTTGACGACCACCCGCACCGATCCGCCCCGGGGCGTGTATTTTACGGCATTGTTCAACAGGTTGCTGATAACGCGCCGAATCTTCACTCGGTCCACCACGATAATGGGCAAAGGCCCGTTGATTATCTCCAAATGGAAAGAGATATTATTATTGGTCATCAGCGAACGGTGCGCGTCCACAGCTTCTTCCACCAGCTGAGCCAAGTCGGCTTCCGCGGTGTCCAAGTGCAGCTTGCCTTCCTGCACTCTCGAAACCTGCAATAAATCGTTGACCAGGGCGATGGCCCGCTCGTTGGAACGCTGGATCTCCTTTATGTAATCGATCTGTTTTTTATTCAATTTACCGGCACGCTGGGTGAGCAGGATCTCGATGAACCACTTTATCGCCGAAAGTGGCGTGCGCAATTGATGCGACGAAAGAGTGACGAAATCCGTCTTCAGTTTCTCTTCTGTCGGCAATACTCCTCCGGCTCGCGTATCTTTGAGTGCTTTGATCATCTTGAATGGATAATTGTTAAGCCGGTTTCAGATTCTTGGCCACGATCTTCACGACTTCGTCCAGATCATAATCGGCTTTGATGAGGTAATCCGCCGCGCCTAATTTCAGGCCCTGCTGCACCTCTTCTTCGTCGCCGAGATTGGAAGAAATGATAACTGGAATGTCGGAAAGCCCCACCGTGCTTTTCAGCTCTTTTAGAACTTCAAATCCGTTCTTTCCCGGCAAAATGAGATCGAGCAAGACAAGATCGGGCTTGACTTCGGAAGCGAGCGCCAAACCATGCTCGCCGTCCGTCGCCGAAAACACCTGATAACCGTGCATTCCTAAAACCTCGACCACGGCTTTGAGTATCGACGGCTCATCTTCGACTACCAATATCTTTTTCGGATTGAGATTTTCCATATTCTTAGTCTTAAAAAATCTAACTTAGCGGTAAAGCAATATAAAAGGTGGTGCCCTCCCCCTCTTCGGAAAAGACGCCAATGGTGCCGCGATGGGCTTCGACAATACCCTTGCTTATCACAAGCCCCAGGCCCGTGCCTTTTTTCTCCGAACGGGCGGAGCTTTCCAACTGCACGAATTTGTTGAACAGCTTTCCCAGCTTATCAGTAGGAATACCGCTGCCGGTATCGGTCGTGGCAACGATGACTTGATCGGCTGGCCAACTTACACCCGATTTGATACCGGGCCATACCAGGGACCGTTCTACCACCGACTTGGCCAGATCTTTACCGGCCGGGAGCAGAAAGGCCGAAACCGTGATGTTGCCGCCGGCGACGGTGAACTTGATGGCGTTGGAAATAAAATTATTCAGCACCTGCGCGATCTTATGTTCGTCAAATTCAAAAACCGCGGGCACGGAAGCATCGATCTTGCTCGCCAAAGTCAGACTGTTCTGCTCGGCCAGGGTCTTAAATGACGCCACCCGCTGTTCGACCACGGTTTTGATATCGGATTGTTTCTTTAAGATTTGAAATTTTCCCGCTTCCAATTTGGCGACGTCCAAAAGGTCATTGACCAAGCCCAACATATCCGCGGAGTTGGAAGAGATGAGCGAAATGAACTCCTGATATTTTTTGTCATCGCTTTTGACGGTGGGAGTGGCGAGCAATCCGGCGATGCTGCGAATACCAGTTAGCGGTGAGCGCAGCTCGTGGACCATCATACTGGTAAAATCTTCGCGCATTTTTTCAAGCTCTTTTTCTTTAGTGATGTCGTGGAAAATGACAACTTCTCCCAAAAGATTATTCGCATCATCCTTTACCGGCGAGATCAGAACTTGCAAAAAAATTGCATTGAGGTTAAAAGGCGGCACCACAATCACCTTGTCGGCCACAAGACTTTCCTCTAATTTCGTCCGGAGGTCGATCTGATTAGCCAGAGCGTCCAAGATGTCAAAAATAGCCACGCGCTCCTTGGTTAAGCCCAGCATTTCTTTTGCTCGAGGATTGATGACGATGAGCTGCTTTTGGTTATCGATCATCAATACCCCGTCGGCCATGCTTGATACCATGGAATTGAGCTTGCCTTTTTCGATACGCAGCACCACTTCCAGTTTTGAAACGGCGTCAGAGGCCTGATTCATGATGGTATAAAGGATCTCCACTTCTTTGCCGTGGTACAGCCCCTTTTCCGTCGCGGCGATGTTCAAAAGGCCCGTCGGAGCACCAGCAATGACGATCGGGACATTAAAAAAAGAACCCACCGCCTCTTCGCTGGTCGGATCGGTGATGGTGCCGGAAACTGTCTCGTCGATATCGTCCGTTGAAAATTTGCTGGACAAAAGCGCATTCAGCGAAACTAGCATGGAACCCTTCACGTTCTCGATGAACTTTTTATGCACCGGTTTTTCCAGATTGATGTTGAACGTAATCCGGGTCTTCCCTTCGGCGTTGGTCGCCACCAGCATATAGGCCACGGTGGAATAATCCAGCAAACGCCGCAGGGAGCCAACGATAACCTCTACGATCTTCTCAATCTTCAACGAATACCCGATGCGCTCGCCCAATTCCCGCAAGATCGACAGCTGATACATACGCCGCGTCATTTCCTGCTCGCGTATCCACAGCGATCGGCGCAAATGCCGGTACTGAAACAAAAAAATGGTAATGACCACTACCGTAAAAATTCCGAGGAGGAAAACGAAATTGAAAAAACTGAAGGTTAAATCCATCGCCGAAATGAAATAGACCTTATGCGAATTTTCTACCGAATGCTACGGGGTCGCCCCGGCAAAAAACACGCGCGGGGTTTTCTGGACTTAATTTTTTACGGCGGAAGACAATTTAGAGAAACCCAAAGCCAAAAAGAGCAGGCCCAAAAGCAACAGAATGTCGTGAGAGTTGCTTAGATAATATCTGGGAACAAAAGTCCCCAAAAGATCGGGGCTCCCAAAATTTTGTGCGATGCGGTCCAACGCCTCCACAACCAAGAAGATGATACCGAATCCAAACCGGCGCAGTCCCTGGCCAATCAGCCCGCCGTAAGCCCGGGTGGTTTTCCAAAGATTATAGACCACCCCAATGACGGTCACTAAAAGCAGCAAACTCCCGGCGACTTGCGGCAAGGTCAAGGTCTCGACAGTGGTTCCAGGGGGCAGAGCGGGTATGGGAACCGAAATAAAAGCCGTGCTTAAAACAACCGGGAACCAGTTGGAATTTTTTATCTTCATCATTGTCAATTAATTGGTTTCAAAAAGACCCTAGGGAATCTTGACGTTGATGCCGGGATATTTGGCAAAGACCGGACCAAGAATAGATTTTACTATCTGACCGGAAAGTTCGATATAGCGATCAATGAGCGCTTGCAGCACCTCCTGCTCCGAACCGCTCAAAGCAACAACCTTGCCGGAACGGTCCAGCTTCAAGCCCGGGACCTGTTCGGCCTTATGCAAAGCGATGTCCGGGCCTAAAATGGCGATCTGCTTCTGGATAATCTCGCTCATCAGCTCCTGATATTGTTCTCTGCTAGGCATAAAATTATTGTCCCATCGGCGAAGGTGAAGATTTTCGCCGCGATAAAACCGTTTTGACTTTCTCTAAAAGGTCCGTCAAGGAATAGTTGGCCTTAACCAAATAGTCCTTGGCGCCCAAAGACAGGGCTTCCGAAATCCTCTCGTAATCGGACAGGTTGGTTAAGATAACCACCGAAAGGTCGCGAGTCGCCTCATCTTCCTTAAGCTTCTTTAAAACCTGCATACCGTCCATTTTGGGCATGACCAAGTCCAACAAAACCAAGTCCGGTTTAAAACTTTTAACCTTAACAAGGCCATCCTCGCCGTCGACGGCGCCTTCGGTTTCGTAGCCGCCTTGGGTAAGCTCCTCTCGCAATGCCGTCAAAAGAATCTCTTCATCCTCCACGACCAAAATTTTCGCTTTGTCTCCCATAGAATTTCTCCGTTCCGACAAAATCCCCGCCCAAACTTTAGGCAGAAAAACAGATTTTGTTATGGTTATTTTTTTCAAAAAATCGTTCCAAAACTCGTATATATTATAGCACACCAGTCAAAAAAGAAGCAAAGGTTCAGAAAATTAAGCCCTTGCTTCACCCCAATCTAGCGGAATGAACATACCGCCAGCTTAAATGCTGGCGGTATCCGTTCTGCTGCCTACGGCAGCTTTAGACGAGTTTGGGTTGAGCTGGTTTCACTTGATGGCGATACTGGTTTTGGAGATAACGTCGGGTGGTCTGTTCCTCAATACCTGCGGTGGAAACGAAATAACCCCGCCCCACAAGGGGCCGCGGGGGAACTTCTTGGTTTTTTTCTCGATCCAACTCGAGATTTTGCCCTTGAGTACCTGGATGAAGTAGGCGGCGGAATACTTTTGGGAGGGATGCCCAGATACAAGTGTATATGCTCGTCGCCCACGTGCCAGGCGTAGAGCGTCAAGCCCTTCCATTGAGCGATGAGAGTGTCGCCTAAGACACGCCCGCGATATCGTGGCGTCCAGACGATATGATAACTACAGTCATACATGCAGTGTTCCAAAACGATAACACTTCGTGCGGATTGACACTAAAATCACCCCCTTCCTACCTCGGGCGGAGGTGGTTTTATTATACCCAAGAGCTACGCTTTCAAACGCACTCGCCAGCTAGACGCTGGCGGTTTATCTGGTTAATTGAAAACCGCGATCCAAAAAAATCGCGGTTTTCACTGGGCAGGGTAGGATTCGAACCTACGAAGGCCGGAGGCCAGCAGATTTACAGTCTGCCCTCGTTGACCGCTTGAGTACCTGCCCGAATTATTTTAAATTTCGATCGCAGATTTTAAATTTTCATCAGCCGAGGAGAGGAATTGAACCTCCAACCTGAGCTTTACAAAAGCCCTGCTCTGCCAATTGAGCTACCTCGGCATCCTACGGATCTATGACTTTCCCGTTCGGAATTTTTAAGGAATCATCCTGAGCTCAATTCAGGATCTACTTATCAAAACGTGAACACTTGCGGCTCGCCTGGATTCCGGATCAAGTCCGGAATGACAAACGCGAAAGTCCTAGGATTATAATTTTGTTTCGCTAAAATTTCAAGTCCATCAGGCGCTTACGGGCAAATTCGTTCGCCGGTTCCAGTTCCAATAATCTTTCCAGGGTTTCGGAAGCGTCATGATTTTGCCCGGAGCGGATCAATAAGTCGGCAAGCAACGATAAGTAAGTGATATTATCGGGGGCAAGTTTCACCGCTTTCCGCGCTGTTTCGGCGGCCTGCGGATAATCCCCCAGTGCCTCATAACACAGACTTAAGTTCACGTAACGGTTCGGCATATCGGAACGAAGTTCGATGGACCGGCTATAGGCGGTAGCGGCGTTCTCGTACTTCTTTAAGTTGAAGTAGACCGTTCCCAAACGGCTTAAATAACCGTCCTCCGTTTCGTAGTTCCGCGTAAGATACTCGTACACTTCCTCCGCGTCCCGGTATTTTTTCCGGTCCAGATACAACTTGCCCAAATCTTCGTAAGCCTCCCGATCCGCGGGATTCTTCTGGATTTTTTCTATCAACTGCTGTTCCGAGTGATCGGCGCTCCCCTTGGCTTCTCCCTCCGCCGGTGCAGCGGCTGGCTCGGCCGGCTGCGGCCGGCTGCGCATCCTCACTGCGTCCAAACGCAGGGCCTTGGAAAACCGCTCCAGATAATTGACTTTGACCGAATGCTCTTTGGCGGCTTTGGCGTAATAAACCAAAACCCCGACCAATTTTTTTCCCACTTCGGCAAGTTTCCGTAGACCACCGCGCGAAACCTTATCCGTCCCTGCCTCCGGTTCTAGCCCGTTCGGCTCGTCTTCGGCGACCGTCACTTCCGGAAGCCGCCGCAGGACGATTATGATGATCGTCAGGATGGAAAGAATGACAAGAAATTGTGGAATCAGTTTGTACATTTATCCAATGACTCCCGCACCCAGCCAAAAAGCTGGAGCGACGAGGGCCTATTGTTACATGCTCTGATTTTCTCCCAATTGATAACGCACAAACCTTGAAACCACCACGTTCTCCCCCACCTTGGTGATAACGTCGGTCAGTAATTGGGACACTTTCATCTTCGGGTCCTTGATCGAGGGCTGCTCTAAAAGGCAGGTTTCTTCGTAAAATTTATCGAGTTTACCGCTGATAATACGTTCCATTATCTCGGCGGGTTTCTTTTGATCGGAAAGTTGAGCGCGATAGATCG
>JAMDAJ010000034.1 GCA_023485925.1 Patescibacteria group bacterium | reverse complement strand
GACAAAAAAACTTTACAATCAGACTATGACCAAGACCCTTTATCTTGAATACGACGAGGAAGTGCTCTCGGTTCTGCAGAAGATCCGGAATTCCGCCGAGGCGGAGGTGGTTTTAGTGGTGCCTAAAGATGCTCGGCTGTTCCGCAATCTCACCGGGCTGCGCTTATTAAAGCAAGAGGCGGAGAAGTATCAAAAAATCCTGTCAATCGCCACCGCCGACGAGCGAGGACGCATGCTGGTGAAGCGCGCCGGCATTCCGGTTTTGTCGGCCGTATCCCAAAGCGCGGCACAGCCGCTCGAACAGTCGGCTTCGTTGCGCCTCCGCCGCGGAGCTTCGGGCATGGGCGATGTTTTAGTGCGTCCGGTAAAGCCGCTTCCTAAAGTTTCGACCAAATCGTCGGAGGCCCAAACCTCCGCTCCCGTCGAACCTGTGCAGTCATCCGTTTCGGAGCTTGCTGAGCTTATCGGGCCAAAAGAGGAATCGCCCAAGATAAAATTGCCGGAGCCGGTCAAAATCCCGCATCTGCCGTTTCGGTACACAGTACTGCCGGCGCTCATTTTTTTGGCCGTCCTGTTCGTTCTGGCCGTTTTCATCCTGCCGAAAGCGACTGTGAAGGTAGTGCCCCGCACCGAACCTATCACTCGAGATTTGGAGATGCAGGTTGATGCTTCTGCCGGCGTGCCCGACGTGCAAAATCTGACTATTCCGGGCAAACGGCTGACCCAGGAGGTGGCACAAAGCGGGATTTACCCCACGACCGGCGTGAAGAACGTCGGAGAAAAGGCCTCGGGTTTCGTGACGCTTTACAACTTTTCCAAGAACAGTCTGATTTTGAAAAGCGCGACCACTCGGCTGGAAGTCAACGGTAAAAGCTATCGATTTTTACAGGACGTCGGGTCGATCCGTCCCACGGCCCGCATCGGTACCGACCTTGAGATCGACAAGAGTAGTCTTATTGACCCGGTGCCCGTTGTGGCGGAAGGCGCGGGCGGAGATTACAATCTGCCGGCAGGCGCACATTTTGAGATTTATAACGAAGTTTTCGGTCATCAACCGGATGTGCTGTACGCGGTCAACGCCAATCCCATCGCCGGTGGGACCAATAAGGAGGTAAAGATCGTCTCAGCTGCTGACATCGAGAGCGCTCGAGCGGATTTAAAATCCAAGATCGGCGAGCAGGTGCGCAAGTCGCTTTCCGCAACCGCCTCGGCCGATGTAAAGCTTTTGGATAATGCTTTTACCGTTTCGGTCAAAGAGGAAAAGGTCAGCCGGCAGGTTAATGAGGAGGCCGAGTCGTTCGAGCTTTCCCAAAAAGCCGAAGTGACCGCGCTGGCGTTTTCCGAGCCGGACGTGCGGGATTTGATCGTGGAGCGGATCGTACGACTGCTGCCGGAGAACAAATAATGTGCGCCGGCCGAGCAACAGAGTCTAGGCGAGCAGTTCGTCTCGCTGGATTTGGGCGGCGGCGTGGGTACTTTACGCGCGCATTTCGAATCGGAAGTGCGGTATCAGATCAACGCGGATTTCTTGATGCAGAGTTTGCCAGGCAAGACCGCGACCCAAGTGAAAGAAATTCTGCTCTCAAGGCCCGAGATCTCTGACGTCTCCGTGTTTTTTTCGCCATTCTGGGTGAAGAGTGTGCCGAAGTTCGGCAATAAGATCGATTTCAAAATAGCACAGTGATTTTCTCCTCTCCGGATTACGGAGAGGTGGGTTATATTATGAAAAAACGTTTGGTCGTGCTGTCTTTGGGCGGGTCGATAGTGGTGCCGGATACGATAGACACCGCTTTTTTGAAGCGTTTTGTTTTTTTTATCAAACGCAATGTTCGCCAGTCCCGGTTCATTATCGTGGTCGGCGGTGGGAAAACCTGCCGGCAGTACCAAAAAGCTCTGTCAAAAGTTGCCGCTGTAAGTCCTGAAAAATTGGACTGGATGGGAATTTATACCACTCGAGTAAACGCGCGGTTGGTGCAGCTGGCTTTAGGCAAACTGGCGCATCCCGATATCGTCAAAGACCCGACCAAGGTGATGAAATTTACTGCGCCGGTTCTGGTTGCAAGCGGCTACAAGCCCGGCTGGTCCACTGATTATGACGCGGTTTTGCTTGCCAAGCTTCACCGGGCTGAGGAAGTGGTGAATCTTTTTGACGTGGATTATGTTTACGCGCGCGACCCTAAAAAGTTCAAGACGGCGAAATTTTTCAAGCAGCTCTCCTGGAAGAAATACTTTGGCATCATCGGCACAGTCCGCAAACCGGGGTCACACGCCCCTTTTGACCCGGTGGCGGCGCGGGCAGCGCAAAAGCTCGGGGTGAAGGTCATTATCGCCAACGGCCGCAACCTCACAAATCTCCAAAGCATTCTGGACGGCGGAATTTTTAAGGGCACGTTTATCAGCTGAAGCACGAATCAAAAACAGCCCGCCTATGGCGGGCTGTTTTGTTTTGTGGAGAATCACCTTACCCAATACACGAATATCGAATTGCCGATCTTGGCGTAAGGCGTGCGGGAGCGGAGCCACTCATAGTCCGGTTGGCCGTTGTGGATAGCGTACCATTTGGCGTTTTGCAAAAAGGTCACTGACACCGCGATCCAGCCGGTGGTCGGGCCGTCGTTGACGTGGTATTCGCGGTAAATCGATTTGGAACAATCGTAGCCGGCAGCGCTTTTTATCAGATGCCCTTGTTCGTCGTACTTGCGGTTGCAGAAATAGTACCTGGGCTCGCCGCCGCCGAAGTAATCAAGCTTCAGCGTCGTTATCTCCGGATGTTCTTTGGTCCAAGTGACGAGTCGTTTTAAGTCCTGGCCCCAATCGACGTTGGAGTCTGTAAAGTAGCGGTAGGCGTACTTGCCGCCGCCGATGATTTCGTTGTGGTAGGAAAGATAATTGGGAAAAACAACCAGCGGGGTGAGCGCGTACCAAAAAATCAAGAGCCCCAAAATCGACCAGCCGATGGGTTTTCCCCAGAACGTTTTGAAATTCGCGAAGAAGTGCGCCGCTTGATCCGCAACCAAGATATAAATCAGCGGTAGAATGGGGAAGAGGTGGCGGATGCCAAGGTTAAGATTACCGGAGATGCTGATGCCCGCGTAGTAGAGGATGAACAGAAAAAAAATCGGCTTTAGAGGTTCTTTTGCCAACAGCCGGCTGAAGGCGCTAAAGTAATTTTTAATTTTCGTCCGCCAGAGTTTTGCAACCGACAGCACTAGAGTCAGACTTAAAAGCAGCAGGAATGGGACTTGTTCTTTTAGAAGATAGGAGACCGGGAAATACCATTTGAAGCTCTGATTGGACACTTGCCCCAGAAAATACGTGGTGTTGCCGCCGCCCACCCGGCCGAAGACCATGGCCACACCGAGCAGGTATTGGGTGAGCGCGGACAAAATCTTATTCGGCGCTATGGCGGTGAGAAAATTCGTAAGCCAACCCCAGCGCGGATCGGGCAGGGAAGTTTTAATGAGTTCAATCTGCTTATCGGCCGGAAAATTCCAGACGTGCGGGATGTAGTAAAGCCAGATTAGGACGAGCGCGCCCGCCATCATCAAAAAATACGAAAGGCCGTAGACATACAGTTTTTTCCAGAACGCGCGCTTGATTTTATAGCTCCCCCAAAGTTCGAATTTCGGCGGCGCTTTGATAAAAATCAGGGCGAGCAAAAGGATAAAAGCATAAAATGGAATGAGCAATACCGCGGAGAACTTAGCCAGTTCCGCGCCGGCCAGAGCCAAGGTGGTCAGCCCCAAAGTTTTCCAGGACGGGCGGACCAGGAACGCGCCGAATGTCGCCAAAGCGAGAAAAATGAAGAAGGCGATACCGAGGTCGGTCGTGACCAGGTGGTTGTGAGCCAGAAAGTTTGGAGAGAGCGCGTAGAAAAACACGGACAGCAAAGCCGTGTTTGTCCCGAAATATTTTCGGATGAAAACGTAGAGCAGCCAGCCGAACAAGACGTATAAAAGCAAAATAGGCAGGCGGGCGAAGAACAAAATCAAATCGGCGTTATTGCCGTAATGGTAAATGAAATTCCAGCCGGTTTCCCATTGGCCGTTTGTGTCCGTGGTCCAGGCCGGGATATCGGTGGGGAAGGAAAGCGGCAAAAGCAGCAAGGGAAGTCCGGCCAAGTCTTTGATAAGCGGCGGGTGTTCGGGATTAAGGCGGTAGTCTCCGTAGCGGACGTAGGAGTAGCCGGCCGGAACGTGGGCGATCTCATCCACGATGGCGGAGTCGCCGAGCATGGTGAACAAGCTTAAAGCAAAGCCGCCGAGCAAGAGTATCAAAACAACGGTCTTGCGATGGGTTTCAAAAAATGTATTCATGTTTATTTTTTTGTGATTTTTACGGTTGATTTTTTTCGGATTTTTTGGTAGGGTGGAAGGGCAAGATTCACGCCAAATCGCGGGTTTTGCTAAGCGCGAAGCGGTTATTCCATGTCGATTCCTTTGCACAAAAAAGACGATTTAGGGGGGCGGACAAGTTCTGGTTTTAAGAACTTGCTTTCGTTTTTAGTGCTGAAAGATTATGCTTCAGGGAAGCTTGAGCGGCTTGCGACTATTGTCGCACTTCTCGTAAATATTATACTCTGGGTGCTGGTGCTAATCAAGACCGCGGGCGGCGGGAAACCCATCCCGCTGCATTACAGCGTGATTTACGGCATTGATTACGTCGGCAGCAGCTTTCTGCTTCTGGAACTGCCGGCCATCGGTCTGTTTCTATTTATCGTGAATTTTTATCTGGCGGCGCATCTTAGTGGCCGGGAGCGATTTTTATCCCGCCTCGTGATTTTCACTAGCGCGCTTTTGCAGTGCTTTCTGTTGTTGGCGGCTTTCAGCGTACTTTATCTTAACCGTTGATGGACGCTTCTCCTCATATCGTCTCAAAACCTTTGCCCTTGCGGCTTTTAGAGATCGCGCCTGGTATTTTGACCTGGGCAACTTTCATCGCCGCTGTGGTTTTTTCTTACATCTCTCCGTTTTGGGTGGCATTTTTCATCATCCTTTTCGATCTGTACTGGTTTTTGAAAGCGGTCAATATCAGTTTTCATCTCGCCCACACTTACCGGAAGATCCAGCTGCACGAAAGAATTGACTGGCTTGACCGCTGTGAGGGGCTGTTGAAGCCGACGTCGCTTTTGGAGAAATTCGAGGTTCAAGCTTTTGCGGCCGAGGATGCGGGCGTGCGGGAAGATCTGGAACAGGCGCAGGCGGTTTTGAAAAGATTTTTGGGAAAGCACTCGGCGGGTGTTGATTTTAGAAAATTGGTCCACCTTATCATTTTGCCCACCATTCACGAATCGTGGGAAGTCCTCCGGGCCTCCATCGATTCTTATCTGGCTTGCGATTATCCGAAAGACCGGATGATCCTGGTTTTAGCCTGCGAGGAGAGGGCGGGGGAGCCGGGGCTGGCGTTAGCGCGGACGGTTGAAAAGTATTATGGCGGCAAGTTCATGAAATTTCTGGCCACCTTCCATCCCGAGGGTCTGCCGGGGGAGGCCCGGACCAAGGGGGCGAATATAACCTATGCGGCGCGGCAGGCCAGAATTTTCATCGACCAGCTCCATCTGCCGCATGCGGATGTCATCGTTTCGGCTTTTGACGCCGACACTGTGGTGAAACCGAATTATTTTTCACAGTTGTCTTATACGTATCTTACGGTGGAGTGTCCCACGCGGGCGTCGTATCAGCCGGTGCCGCTTTACAACAACAATATTTGGGACGCGCCGGCCATCAACCGGCTGGTGGCGGTCAACAGCAGTTTCTGGCAGATGGTGGAATCGTCCCGTTCCGACCGGCTGGTGACTTTTTCTTCCCACAGCATGAGTTTTGCCGCGCTTACCGAGGTGGATTACTGGCCGACCGACGTGGTCTCGGAAGATTCCCAGATATTCTGGCGGTGTTTTCTGCATTATCGAGGCAATTATCAGACCGTGCCCTTGTTCACCACCGTGTCGCTGGATGCCGTGTCTTTGGGTTCGTACTGGAATTCGCTGGTCGGTCAGTACAAACAGAACCGCCGCTGGGCCTGGGGCATCGTGGATTTTCCCTACGTCGCTTACGGGTTTGCCCGTGACCGCACCATTCCTTTTTGGAAAAAAATATTGTTTGCCTACCGGTTGCTGGAGGGACATTACTTTTGGGCGACTGCCGCGCCTATCATCGCGTTCTTGGGCTGGCTGCCGCTGCTTTTGGGCGGCGGACGTTTTGAGAATCAGGTGTTCGCCACGAATTTGCCGGAGGTAACGGGCACTATTATGACCATTTCGACTTTTTTGCTGATTTTTTTCGTGGTGCTTTATTTTGGGCTTTTGCCCAAGCGGCCGGACGGAAAAAAGCGGTTTCAATTTTTAGTGATGATATTGCAGTGGCTGCTGGTGCCGGTGTCGTCTTTGTGCTTTGGCGCCATTCCGGCGATCGACGCCCAGACTCGTTTGATGCTTGGCAAATATATGGAATTTTGGCCGACTCCAAAAATCCGTCGTGAGGCGGAGGGGAGGGCGAATTTGGACAGCCGGCCAGCGCCATCTTCAAAATTATGAACCAGGAATTCT
This sequence comes from Patescibacteria group bacterium, assembly GCA_023485925.1. Classification (GTDB taxonomy): domain Bacteria; phylum Patescibacteriota; class Doudnabacteria; order UBA920; family 2-01-FULL-50-11; genus JAMDAJ01. The sequence goes on along the minus strand of JAMDAJ010000034.1, from coordinate 3,288 downwards.
TTTGGGCGTTTTTATCCGCGGGGATTTTGAGCGCGGCCAGCGTGCCGCTGGTGCGACGTTTGGCGTGGCGGGTTGGCGCCGTGGATTATCCCGACGCGCAGCGGAAGATCCAGGATCGGCCCGTGCCGGCGCTGGGGGGGCTGGCGGTATTTTTCGGCGTGTCGGCGACGCTGCTTTTGTGGATGGTTTTTTCGCCCGGAACTTTCGGCCCGCACATCAAGTTCGAATACCTGTGGGGCCTGCTTTTGGGCGGCGCGATTTTGATGGTTGGCGGTTATTTGGACGACCGCTACAAACTGCCGCCGCGCCTGTCTTTCGTCGCGCCGGTTCTGGCGGTTTTGGTGGTGATTCTTTCCGGCGTACAGCTTTCGTACATCAATCATCCTTTTGGTGGCGCAATTTTGCTTGATACCGTAAAAGTCTCGGGCTACCCTGTGGCCGGCGGGCTGTTTGTCTTTATCTGGATATTAGGGATGATTTACACTACGAAATTTTTGGATGGCATGGACGGGCTGGCTTCCGGTACTGTGGGCATCGGTGCGGTGGTGTTGTTCTTCCTTTCACAGGTGCCGGTGGTGAACCAGATGGACACGGCACTACTTTGCATTATTTTTGCCGGTGCGCTTTTTGGTTTTTTGCCGTGGAATTTTCATCCGGCGGAAATCTTTTTAGGGGAAGGCGGCAGTACCTATGCCGGTTTTATCCTGGGAACTTTGGCTGTCATATCCGGCGGCAAAATCGCGACAGCTTTGCTTATTATGGGGATTCCCATCCTGGATGTGGCTTGGGTGATTTTGCGCCGCCTAGCCACGCATTTTTCACCATTTGTCGCCGACCGAAAACATCTGCATTTCCGGATTTTGGATTTGGGTCTAAGCCAGCGGCAGACGGTGCTTTTTTTGTATTTTATTTCCGCGGCGTTCGGCGTTTCGGGATTGTTCTTGCAATCTGTTGGCAAGCTGGTGGCTCTGTTCATTCTGCTTTCGACGATGTTGGTTTTGGGTAGTTTTTTGGTGATTGCTTACAATCGCAAAGGGCAAAAGGAAGCTGGGAACCGCGATACTAAAAACTCGTAGGATTCGCGCTGATTAAAATCGCAAAAACTATCATACTATCTAGTATGGTAGTTTTGTCCAGAAAGGATTTGGAAGCTAAAAGGAGTGCCGCTACTTTTTACCTGGGTGAAAAATAGGAGTAGATTTTGTTGAGTGGTGCGGATTGTAGGAGAAAAAAAGAGCCCGATTGAAATCAGGCGTGGACTTGGGCGGCCGGCGACGCCGGCTGGACGACAAGGTGCGCTTCGTGGTCGCGGGGGAAGCGTTGGAAGTGCAGGGCCGAATCCGGACCGAATTGCGCGCGGAGCATGGCGGCGACGACTGTCCGGTCGCTGCCGCGAGGGATGATGATGCCGACAAGCGTGTGCGCCTTGTACAGAACGAAGTACCAGACGCGGCTCCCCGGTCGGTCGTCGCAGACCGGCGTTGTGTCCAGTCCGTCCAGAGCGCTGTCGAGCCAGGATTGGCTGATACCCTTGACGAATTCTTTGAACAGTACGCCGTCTGGCAACGGGTTTGCGGTGTAATAGGAACCACCGAGCATTTTTTTGCCTCCAGACAATATTTGAGATACGCGAGAAATCCTAGCATTAAACCATCCGATTGTCAAAGGGATTTTTGATGTAGGAAGCCCCTTGATTCCGGACGGTTTGTATGCTATCATCAGAAGGCAATATATTTTTAAACCGATATCCGAAATATTCACCCCGTTAGAAATTGATTGATTTTTTACGGGTTGTAAAAGGAAATTATCTCGATTATGACACAGTCAGAATCAAAAGAGAGTGGAGTTTCTAACGGGGCAAAATTCGCGATCATTGAGACAGGGGGCAAGCAGTATCTGGTCGAACCCAAAGAAAAAATCCAAGTAGAAAAACTCGTGGAAAAAGCGAGTGGCGTTGTCAGTTTTGACAAGGTCTTGCTGGTTGCAGACGGTAAAGACGTGAAAGTGGGCAAGCCGTACGTGGACGGCGCCGTCGTTTCCGGCAAAATTCTGCGGCAGGCTCGCGAGAAGAAAGTCATCGTATTCAAGTATCACAACAAAACCCGGTACCGCAGAAAAAAGGGACACCGCCAGCATTTTACTGAAGTGGAAATCACAAAAGTATAGTTCGAGTGTGAGTTCTCGACGGATTCGATAAACTCACCGCAGACAAGCTCGAACAGTAATACTAAAAAAAGAACTCCGGCTGAAAGGTCGGAGTTTTGCGAAGTTGGGCCGGCGCGGGGCCGGCAGAGATCAGGAATCCTCCTTACGACGCGGGTTTCGGCAGCCGGGGGTTTTGTTTGACGCGGTAGCGCGAAGCGCTATGCCAGGGGAGGCAACAAAATCCCCGGCTGACATTTTTATTTTAATCAAAAGTGTCGAATAGTCAAGGTAAAAAAAGGGCCACTTTCGTGGCATGAACGTCAGGTGAGACCGTAAGCCGCCGCCATAACGGTCAGCAGCAGGATGAGAAAGACCCACCAGGCCGTGTGTCGCTTTCGGCGCATAATGTCCTTTCCGGGAGAGTTAAAGCCCTCCCCAAGATTTTTGATGTGCTGGCGTGCGCGGTACCTGTGCGTACTTTGCTTTGCGGCGAAACTTGCGGCTCGAACGGTTCGAAAGATGCGTACGTTTTAACGAAAAACCCCTCAGGTACCGAGGGGTATTCTAGCATAGCGTAAGCGGAACGCAAGGTTTATTAAATTTCCTTGCGGTTGCCGATGGCGTCGGAGAGCGTGAGCTCGTCGGTGTATTCCAGATCTCCGCCCACCGGGATGCCACGGGCCAAGCGCGTGAGCTTGACGCCGAGCGGCCGTAAAAGTTTTACGATATACATAGCCGTGGCGTCGCCTTCGAGACTGGGGTTAGTGGCCAAAATAATTTCAATCGGCTCGGAAGACTCACCTTGGAGTTTTTTGACGCGTTCCGGCAGTTCCGCGATCTTAAGCTGTTCGGGCCCGATGCCGTCGATGGGGGAGATGGCGCCGCCCAAAACGTGATAGACGCCTTCGAACCGGCGAGCGTGCTCCAAGGCTACGACATCCAGCGGGTCTTCCACCACGCAAATGATGTGCCGGTTCCTTTTGGCGTCGGCACAGACCGGACATGTCGGGTTTTCCGCCATATTGTAGCAAATTCGGCAGGTGGTGACGTTTTGTTTAAGCTGCTGGGCGGAGAGCAGAAAATTTTCGTACTGGGCGGCCGGCGATTTGAACAGATAAAAAGCAAGCCGGATATGACAGCCAA
>JAMDAJ010000052.1:2946-9855 GCA_023485925.1 Patescibacteria group bacterium | reverse complement strand
ATAGCGCTTATTGTCGTTGTCATCGCAATCGTCGGGCCCACGGCCACGGGCAAAACCGACCTGGCTTTGAAATTGGCAAAAAAATATAACGGCGAAATCATCTCCGCCGACTCCCGCGCGATTTACAAAGGACTAAATATCGGCACGGCCAAACCGTCAAGAGATTTGCACTATTCAAAAATTGACGGCCGTCAAAAATTGAAGATTTATTTGCATAGCGGAGTGAGATTCCACTTAGTCGATTTCCTGTCGCCGAAAAAAATTTTTTCCGCAGCGGATTTCGCAAAACGAGCAAGTTCAGCCATCGCGGATATCCTAGCCCGCGGCAAGCTCCCCATCGTCTGCGGCGGCACGGGCTTTTGGCTCGACGCGCTGCTTAACCCCCAACTTTTGTCCGACGTGCCGCCGAATCCGAAATTGCGGAAAAACTTCGCAAAACTCACAACGGAGACACTGCTCAACCGTTTGAAAAAACTCGACCCTAAAAGAGCCGAAACCATCGACCCTAACAATCGCCGCCGTCTTACCCGCGCGATTGAAATAGCCAGTTTTACGAAGGACAAAAAAGTATCAAGCCATGTCATTCTGAACTTGATTCGGAATCCAAACCAAAGAAGATTGGATCCTGATTTTCATCAGGATGACAAGAAAAGACAGGACGTTCTTTTCCTCGGCCTCACTCTTTCAAACCCCGAACTCAAAAAACGCATCAAAATGCGATTTCTGAAATGGCTAAAAACCGGCCTGCTTACTGAAACCGAAAAGCTGACCCAGGCGGTTAGCAAAAAACGACTCAAAGAAATCGGCCTCGCCTACCCCATTGTCGCCGTCTACCTCGATAAAAAAATCAGCCGCGCTGAAATGCTCGAGCGCTCGGTGAGCGCCATTTACCACTACGCCAAACGGCAAAAAACGTGGTTTACAAGGAATAAACAAATCCGATGGATAACCCCCCGCCCGCAACACGTACGAAAACTTGTTGACGAATTCTTTAAAAACTGATACTGTCTTCGTTACCGGAGGCAAAATGAGCTCACGAGAGTCACACCCCGACAACTTCCACGTCGAAGGGGAGACGTTGACCTTTGGTCTTGCCGAGGTCCAACCCCCGTCGATCGGCGTGCCCTGCGAGGACGAGTGTGCGGACACAGCCCCCTTTTCGCCTAAGTTCGACCCGGCGGTCGAGCAGGGCATCAAAGACGGAAAATACCCGCCCTGGTAGGGCGGGGCAGACAAACTAAAAACAGCGGAATTCCGGCTGCTTTTTTTATCCGAACCCTATTCTAGCTTTTTCTTCAAAATCTCGTTGACCACTTGTGGATTGGCCTTTCCTTTCGTTTCTTTCATAACCGCGCCAATGAAGGATCCCGCGACCTGCGTTTTACCGGCTTTATAATCCGCGACCCATTTGGGATTACCTGCCATTACCTTATCAAAAACCGCCTCGATCGCTCCAGCGTCGCTCACCTGCTTAAGGCCTTTTTCTTCCACGATATTGGAAGGGTCCTCGCCGGTCTCGAACATCTCGGCAAACACCGCCTTTGCCGCGGTCTTGGACACTTCGCTCTTTTCTATCATCTTCAAAAGCTCGGCGAAATTCTCCGGCGTCACCTTGCTTTCACCGGCCGCAATTCCGGCCGCATTTAAAAGCTCGGTGAAAATTCCGGCGCACCAGTTGGCCGCTTCTTTGACCAAAGCTTTCAGTTTTTCCGGCTCGCGCTCCCCTGCAACCGAAAGCCATTCAGAAAGCTCCGACACCACCGCCTCAAAATACTCGGCCAAGAATTTATCTTCCACCAGCTGTCCGGCCAATTTTTCGGGAAGATTATACTCGCTTATCAATCGCGCGCGTTTGGCCGCGGGCAATTCCGGCAGCCGCGACCGGATGGTTTCGACAAACTCACGGGTAAAATGCAGCACCGGCAGGTCCGGCTCGGGAAAATAGCGATAATCGTCCGAGCCTTCTTTAGAGCGCTGGGAAAGCGTGACCTTTTTTTCGTCCGACCAGCCGCGGGTTTCCGTGGCCAATTTGCGGCCTTCGGCCAACTCCGCGCTCTGCCGTTCGATCTCGTAAGTCAGCGCCTCCTCCACGGCTTTGAAAGAATTCATATTCTTCACTTCCACTTTGTAATTTGGCAGCGCCGAGGAGCCGTGGGGGCGCATCGAAATATTAGCGTCACAACGCAGCTGCCCTTTTTCCATGTCGGCATCTGAAACGCCGAGATATCGCGCCAGGGTGCGCAAGTGCTGCAGAAACGCCTTGGCTTGTTCGGGACTGGTAAAATCCGGCTCGGTGACGGTTTCCAAAAGCGGCGTGCCGGCGCGGTTCAAATCCACCAGCGAATAATCGGAGTTTACAGGGTGTATCAGCTTGCCGGCGTCCTCTTCCAAGTGCGCCCGGGTGATGCTCACGCGGCACTCTTTGCCGCCGACCTCGAAGCGCACTTCGCCCTTGCCGCAAATCGGCTTGTCGAACTGGGAGATCTGATAACCTTTGGGCAGATCGGGATAAAAATAATTCTTGCGGTCGAATTTGGAATATTCGGCGATCTCGCAATTCAAAGCCAAGCCCATCAGAATGGCTTTTTCGATAGCTTCGCGGTTGGCGACCGGCAGGCTTCCCGGCTGGCCGGTGCAGACCTCGCAGATATTGGTATTAGGATCCGCGCCGTCCGAACCGTTCAGCGAAGCGCAGAACATTTTTGAGCGGGTCTTAAGCTGGAGATGTATCTCCAGCCCGATGACCGGAGTAAATTCCGTCATTGCCTAAAGTTTTAGACTCTTGATGTCGTTAAAATTAACGAGTTCCGGATTTATGGTGCGCAGGATGATAATTGCGCAAAACAGGACGATAAGCCCGATAATAGCCCCGGCGAAGAACTCTTTGGCCAAGGTCACTCGCTGCGCGTTGCCGCCGGAAGTCATATACAAATATCCGGCAAAAATTATCATGAGCAACGCCAAAATCACGCTAAAGCCCAAAGCCCACTTGTAGATGGCCACAATGCACTCCCCCAATGCCTCGCTCTTGGCGGAATCGATGCCCTGGCAGGGCCCTTGAGACTCTTCCGCAGCAAAGGCGACGAGAGGATAAAAAGTTACGGATAAGGCGAGCAGAAAAAATAACGTGAACGCAAATTTTTTTTGCATATGTCTGTTTTTAAAGTTTTGGCCTTATTTTATAAAATTGCGTGGCTTGCTCGTAGGCGTAAGCGGCCTGTAATATCTTTTCTTCCGCAAAATGCGGTCCCATGATCTGCAAACCCGCCGGCAGGCCGGCGACAAAACCACAAGGCACGGAAATCGCGGGGATGCCGGCCAGATTGATAGGCGTCATATAGATATCGGAAAGATACATCTGCAACGGGTCATCGGCTTTCTCGCCTAATTTAAAAGGTGGCGTCGGCGAAACCGGACCGACCAGCAAATCATATTTTTCAAATGCCGAAACATAATCCCGCCTGATCAATTCCCTCACTTTTAGAGCTTTCTTGTAATAGGCGTCATAATACCCAGAAGATAGCGCGTAAGTGCCGATCATGATGCGCCGCTTGGCTTCCGCGCCAAAACCCAAGCCCCGTGAACGCTCATAGACCTCTAACAAATCGCGGGCGGCGGAAGATTCTTCTTTTTCTACGGAGAAGCCGTATTTGATGCCGTCATAACGCGCTAGGTTCGAGCTGATTTCGGAGGGCGTGATGATATAATAAACCGCCAAAGCATATTCCAGGGAAGGCAAGCTGACTTCTTCGATCTTCGCGCCCAAACTCGAAAGTTCCGCGATCGCTTTTCGGGTTACCTGCTCGACCGCCGGATCGAGCCCTTGGGAAAAAAATTCCTTCAGCACGCCGACTTTCCAGCCCTTGATGTCTTGGCCTAGAAACGAAGCGTAATCTGGCACCGGGCGTTTGCTCGAGGTGGCATCGCGCGGATCGTGGCCGGCCATGGCGGAGAGAACGTAAGCGCAGTCTTCCACGGTTTTCGTGATCGGACCCGGGCTGTCCAGGGAAGAAGCCATGGCCATGATGCCATATCGCGATACTCGGCCGTAAGTCGGCTTGAGCCCAACGGTATTGGTAAAAGCGGCCGGCAAACGAATGGAGCTGCCGGTATCCGTGCCGGTTGAAAAAAAGACTTCCGATGCAGCCACGGCAACGGCCGAACCGCCGCTCGAACCTCCCGGCACGCGCGTAATATCGTAAGGATTATGGGTCGGCCCGAAATCGGAATTTTCCGTGGACGAGCCGTGGGCGAACGCGTCGCAGTTCAATTTGCCCAAAGACACCGCTCCGGCTTTTTCTAATTTCTCGACCGTAGTTGCGCTGTAGGGCGGGACATAACCTTTCAGAATATTCGATGCGGCAGTGGTTTCCACGCCGCGCGTGCAGTAAATGTCCTTATGCCCCATGGGGATACCGAGCAAAGGCGAATCCGCTTCTCCGCGGTCGATGAGTTTTTGCGCCATCTCGGCCTGCTCGCGAGCCTTATCTTCGGCCACTAAAATAAAAGCGTGCAGCTTTGGCTCCAGTTTGGAAATTCGCTCAAGACAAGCGTTCACCAATTCTGACACCGACAACTTTTTCTCGACCAGCAGCTTGCCGGCAGACGCAATAGTGAGTTCTGTGAAGTCCATCAGAATTAAAACACCGATTTTACCTTGATAAACCTATCCTCTAAAGCCGGGGCATTCTCCAAAATCTCCGCCTGCGACCCGCTGTCCGCGATTTCGTCTTTGCGCGTAAAATTCGCGGTTTCCGTTTCGGTCAAATTTAAATCTGCCTCGGTAGTATCGGCTTTGTGCAGTATTTCGACGTATCCCAAGATCGAAGAAAGCTCTTTAGCGAATTTTTCCTTCTCTTCCCCGGTCAGCTGCAAACGGGCCAGCGTCGCAATTTTTTCGATTTCTTTTCTAGATAAATTCATGCATAAATCATAGTAAAAATTGCCGAAAAAGGCAAAAAATAAAAACTGGCTAACCAAAAGGTCTTTTGCTATAATATTGCTGTATAAGACCCATTGCAGAATATTTTTTCTGGGCGAAATTGACGAATTTGTGGCGAAAACGGTGAAGAGAAATGAAGGCGTAGCCGATAGCGCTACGACGAATTCCGATGAACCGTTTGCAGACCGAATTCGGCGATTCCAGCCGAAAAGGTTATTCTGCAAGAGGTCTATAATTAACGCCTCTAGCGAGGCCATAGGAAGGAAAATTATGTTCGGTTGGTATATTTTGATAATTTTGGCCGTCGTCGCGGTCTGGCTGGTGGGCGTATACAACTCGCTCATTAGAAGGCGCCTGCGGGTGGACGAGGCCTGGAGCGACATTGATGTCCAACTTAAACGCCGCTACGACCTCATTCCGAACTTGGTCAACACCGTCAAAGGTTACGCCAAACACGAGGACGCCGTGTTCACCAAGGTAACGGAAGCGCGGAGCGTAGCAATGAGCGCCCAAAGCCCCAAGGAAAAATTGGCGGCGGAAAACGCTCTGGCCGGCACCTTAAAATCCCTGTTCGCCGTGGCCGAGGCCTACCCGCAGCTTAAAGCCAACGAAAACTTTATGCAGCTGCAGCGCGATCTTACCGACACCGAAGACAAAATCCAAGCGTCGCGCCGCTTCTACAACGGCAACGTCCGCGACTTCAACACGGCCCTGCAGGTCTTCCCCACCAATATGATCGCCGGGATGTTCGGATTTGCCGCCCGCGAATTCTTTGATATCGACGAAAAAGGCCCGGAAGGACAAAGGGTCAACGTCCAGTTCTAGTCTGCCAGGTTATAACACCCATAAAGTTCATCAAGTAAAGCTTGATGGACTTGATGAGTTTGAAAAACTTTATAACCTCCTATGCTCACCTACGACCACATTGATTCCAACAAACGGAAAACCGTGTTTCTAATCACGGCTTTCTTGGTATTGATAATCGGCTTGGGTTGGGCCTTCTCCTACGTCTACGACGCGCCCGAACTCTTATTCATCGCGGTACTCTTTAGCTCGGTGATGTCGCTTATTTCCTACTACAATTCCGATAAAATTACTTTGATGATGTCGCAGGCCCGGCCGGTGGATCGCGCGACCAACCAAGAGCTTTATCGGCTAGTGGAGAATTTGACCATCACCGCCGGCCTGCCCACGCCCAAGATCTATATCATCGAAGACACGGCCATGAATGCCTTTGCCACCGGCCGCGATCCTAAGCATGCCGTCATCTGTTTTACCACCGGCATTTTGCAGCGGCTTAACCGTCAGGAACTGGAAGGGGTTGCCGCTCACGAACTTTCGCACATCGGCAATTACGATATCCGCCTTTCGACCATCGTGGTGATATTAGTGGGCATGGTGACGTTACTCGCCGACTGGTTTCTGCGGTTTTCTTTTTTGGGAAGACGAAGAAGCCGCGATAGCGAAGGCGGACAGCTGCAGATGATAATGATGCTTATTGGCGTGGCTCTTGCTGTACTCTCCCCCATCTTCGCCACCATTATGCAATTGGCAATTTCGCGCAAACGAGAATTTTTGGCCGATGCTTCCGGCGCGCTTTTGACCCGGTATCCCGAGGGGCTTGCCTCGGCCTTGGAAAAAATTTCCGCCGACCGCGAACCCTTGGAGGCGGCCAACAAAGCCACGGCCCATCTTTACATTGAAAATCCTTTCCACGCCAGTATCAAAAGCCGAGATAGCCGCGGCTTTTTTGCGGGACTATTCAATACCCACCCGCCGGTGGAAGAACGCATCAAGCGCCTACGAGAAATGAATTTAGGATGAAACCGTGGTCTCTCCTTGAAACCGGCTGAATAGGTCGGTTTTTTTGTAAAACACTTCCTCTACATAAATTTGACGGCCGTCAAATTTATGTATAGTGAAATTTTATCGACCGGGCTGATCGCTGATTGATTTTGACAAATAAA
>JAMDAJ010000052.1:0-2936 GCA_023485925.1 Patescibacteria group bacterium | reverse complement strand
CGACGGGAAATTCCGTCGGTGGTAGTCGGTCAGGCGCGCCAACCGGGCGAATCGCCGGGCGCGGGATCGCTCTCGTCCTCCTCCATGGCCGCTACATCTTCCTTGGCCATGGCTGTGGCCAAGTCGTCATCGTTGACGCCGTAGAGCGCCAGATTGAACGCCTGTTCCACGGCCAGATGGTTTTGGCGGAAATTGGAGATTTCGGCCGGAACCGACGCCTTCGCGATTGATTCAGCGGCCTTGGCCGGCGGCAGAGCAAGCAGACCAGTCCTGACCAGATGGTCGCCATACATGGAATGCCGCGGTAAATTCAGCCGCAACACCTCTTCCTGCAGCGGGTCGCTCTGGCGAATCCGCGGCACCAAAATTCGTTCGATGAGCGCCGTCATCATCGCGTTGTGAGTGAGGAACTGCCGGAAGATTTCGAGATGCTGCTCTTCCGAAAGTCCCGACGCGAGGTCCGACCGGAGCGGATGGCAGTCGAACTCCAAGACGCCCTTCCAACGGTACTCCTCAAGCAGATTGAAGATGTGAACCATCAGCTCCTTGTTCTCCCCGACCAGCACGGGGAAGTCGTTATCGAACTGCCCCCAGATCTGGCCACCGAGATGCAGGAAGAAGAGCTTGCCGAAGTGCAGGGCCTGCTTGATTTCGAGGTACGGGTTCTGGCAGCCCATCGCGGCGTGTTGCGGCACTTCGGGGTTGACGCCCCAGAACTCGGGGTCAGCAAGCTGCAAGATGAACGCCAGCGCCGAGCCCACCAGCGGCACATAGGAATAGCCGCGCGGCTCGTTGACTTTGGGTTCGATGGTCCCGTGCTCGATGCTGCCGCCAGCGGCCTTACAGGCGGCCGCCACAATGTTGAGCGCCTGCGAAAGCCAGACATAGGGATTGCTCTCCGGCGCCGTCGGGTCGCAGGAATGGCACTCGAACCCATCGCGCGCGGTCCAGTACGTGACATACTTCGCGCCGAGGAAGTTGCCGATCCAGCCGGCACGAAGGGCCTTCTTGACGGCGAGGAGTCGCACAGCGGAATCGCGGTTGGTGAACCCGCCAGCGGTGAAAATCGGGTTGCCGTGCAATGAGCAGGTGATCATGTTCATCGGCAGCCGGGCGTTGTCCACCTGCTCCTTGATAGCGAGTAGCCGATCGTGAATCTCGGCCTTGGGGTCGAGGTAGTCCTCGGGGTTTTTCGGTTCCCAAGGCAACAGGTCGTCGTCGTGGGCGGAGAACAAGTGGATGAGCCCCGCTTTCCTCGCCCAGGTCAGGATGCCCAGAGATTTCTGGACCTGCAGCGGTGACAGAATGGGCGCGCCGAAAGGATCGGAACCGCAGTACTGGACCGTCCATAGCGCACCGGAACGTTTTCTCAAGGTCATCAATTCCTCCTTACAACAGGATTTGGGTTCGTGGACGCCGCAAAAATGGTTTCGCGGACTCAACATACTATCCGATTTTTCAAAACGCGTCAAAAAAGCGCCTTTGGGGGGTTTCCTGAACCCCAAACTAATCTTTAAAATTTGCCACTTCTCCCCCCATCCCCGTCAAAATCCACACTACATAAATTTGACGGCCGCTTGTTTTATGTATAGTGTAAAATGAAAGAGATAAACTCAACACAGATGAAACAAAAAGGAGCCACGTTAGTGCAGAAAGTTTTAAAAATTCTGCAGGAGATCGGCGAGATGGCGCCTGCGCCTTTTGAAACTCCATATGCATATATCCGTCGGGCGGGTAATCTTGACCGGGCGCGATATTGGCGGACTGTCGAACATATGAAGAAACGCGGTCTTATCCGCGTTGCTTCCAAGGCCGGAAAAAAATTCATCAGCTTGACCTCAAAGGGGCAGTTAACTGTTCTACTCGATAAAGCGAAACTTTTCCAACAACCAAAAACCTGGGACGGGAAATGGAGAGTTTTGATTTTTGACATTCCCGAGCAGGCACGACAAAAACGCGAACACTTGCGCCGCCTGCTTAAAAAAAACGGTTTTTCAAAACTCCAGGCAAGCGTATTTATCAGCCCCTACCCGATAAACCGCGAAGGAGTGGAATATTTAAAAAGATCCGGACTGTCAAACTATATCCGGATTCTGCGCGTAGATGAAATTGACGACGACGCGCAGTTAAAACGAAAATATCGTCTGAAATAAATACTACATAAAACAAGCGGCCGCTTTTTTTATGTAGTACTGCCGGCCATCAAAAGAACGCGAGCAAAAAAGATTACGAGATAAACCCCTCCCGCAGAACTTGACTGATGATATCGCCATGGAAACCTTTGGATGATAGCGACCGCGCCACCTGCTCATAGCGCTCGCGTTTCATTCTTTTCAATTTCTTCACCACCCGCCGGGCCACCATCATCTCATCTTCGGGTGAAAAAAATTCGTCCAAAGCCGCCAGCGCGATTTCCGTCGGGACTTTGCGCTGCTGGAGTTTGACCTTAATGCCGTAATAGCCGAAATCCTTGTAGCGCTTAAGATTTTCCACGAAGATCTGGGCGTAGCGCATGTCGTTTAGAAAATCGCTTTCTTCCAACGCCTTCAAGACCGGCCGGACGGTATCGCGGGAAAAACGCCGCAAGAGCTTGGCTTGTAATTCCCCCACCGTATGCATCCTCACGGCCAAAAACTTTACGGCCTGATTATAAGCCGCCTCAAACCCGTTCGATTTTGCCGCTTGAGCCCGAGGCATAAATGGTTGTCCTGCCGCGTGAATGCTATAGTTATTATATCTCACCGCTCGTCAACCTGCTAGAAATTTTAAATGCTGGCCAAAAACAAACATCTGAAAACTAAAATTTTCCTGAATGCTGCTCTCGAGTTAGTCTTTCCGTCCATTTGTCAGATTTGCGGCAAGCGAGGTTTGTCACTTTGCGATTTTTGCGCGTCCGCCCTCCGCCTCAACCCCCTGCAAGCTTGCGCCTATTGCGA
>JAMDAJ010000001.1 GCA_023485925.1 Patescibacteria group bacterium | reverse complement strand
CAACGGCACGGCGATACCGTTCGAATTCTGGACCAACTGACGTCGCGGTTGGACCGACCAATTTCAACAGCTCGAAGCTTTCTGCCTCGAGCTCTTTTTTTTCTCTCTTTCATTACACGACCGCGATTTTTGAATATAACTATTTTCCTGATGCTCTACACAAAACTCTAATTATCCAACCCGAAAGTCTTTTTTAAATTTCTCTCACCCTCCAAAACCTTGGCCTGAAAAATATATAACTCGCCGCCATGCAATTGATAATAATCCCGAAGCCCTGTAATCAGTTCGCGACAAGGAAATGGGTAAACAAATACGCTTTTTTGAATAGAGACGAAACCCGCGGACGCAAGCCGGCGGCGAACAAGATCACGAATGTTTCTGCGGGCTTCTGGCACGTCAAACATCACTACCCACCAACGCCCATCCCAATGCCCGGGCCTGGGCGATTTTGAAAACATAAGCTTGTAGGACAGGAGTCTACGCCGGCCTTTTGGGGTCAGGGAAATTTTAATTTTCTTCCCGGCTCGTCCCACTGAAATGATTTCACGCTGCTTCAACCGGTAAAAGGCCGCTTTCGCTTGGCTCCGCTCGGTAACAGCTTTGTCGATCGCGTCCCAAACATAGGCCAGGCCGGGAAATATAATCACACTTGTTACTGTCGCGGTCAAACCTAAAGCCGTCAGTATGTTCTTTGAAATTTGACCGTATTTTTTGATTTCTTTTTCCATGCTCTCAACATCACAACCTTACCCTTTCGTTATACGACCACGATAAAATGGATACAAATAGTGATCGCCTCTTGGGCCAAAATTACAGCGACTGACCGATCGCGCTTCTGATTATGGGCTTTACGACATTTATCGGAATTGAAAAACTGATGCTGTTGGAACCCGTCACCGTGGCTACATTCACGCCCACCACGTGCCCCTGTAAATCCAAAAGCGGGCCGCCGGAATTACCCGGGTTGATGGCGGCGTCGGTCTGAATGACGCCGGATAAAGTTTCCACGCTCCCGTCTGAACTCGTGGCGGAAATGGTACGGTCAAGCCCGGAAATGATGCCGGTGGAAACGGAATTATTGTATTCCCCCAAAGCGTTGCCGATGGCCGCGACGGTCTGGCCGAGTTTGAGCGAGGCGGAATCGCCAAAACCGACGGTGGCAAAACCGCTGCCTTCGATTTTTAAAACGGCGATATCATTACTTGCGTCTTTGTAAACCACCTTGGCCGCGTACTGCTTGCCGTCGGAAGTTAGCGCGGTATAATCGGCGCTATCATCTGAGACCACGTGCTTGTTGGTCAGAATATAGCCGTCGGCAGTAATCAAAAAACCAGTGCCGGCACCGACTTTCTGGTAAGTAGTGCCCTTTTGCTGATAGACCGGCACTTGAATATTGAAATCCTTGAAGAACGGATCGTCGCCGAAGGGATTTTGATAGACCACCTCAAGCTGCGGCACGTCTTTGCTGATAACAATAGACACCACGGCCGGCGCCGCTTTGGCCACGGCCGCGGTGAGCAGATCATCCTGGGACTTTTCACGAATTATTTCGCGGGTCTGCACTTCCGCCGCGGGCAGGCTTGCCGCCTGCGGTTGGCCGGAAAGCTTGGCCACCTCTTCTCCCAGCTGCGAGACCTGCTTTTGCAAGGCCGCGATCCGGCCGTCAAAAATTTCCTGTTGCCACCCGCTGTATCCCTTGACGCCGTATAAACCGGCGGCGATGATTGCCAATGCGGCGATGGTGAACAAACCGATTTTTCTTGTCATCTCAAAAGTGTTAATTGCGCCAAGAAATGCCGATCGCCCTGATCGGACATAAAATACTACGTTTTAGAAACAAAAAAGTTGCCCTCCCGGCTGACGCCCGTCGTACCGCGTCAACGGAAGAAAATTCCGCCGAACAGCGTCATCACCACGGCGAAAATGATGACCACCGTAGAAAGCTGGAGGAAGAAACGCGAAAATCCTCGCGTGACGTATCTCTCCCCCATGATTTTTTTATCGCCGGAAAACTTGAGCAAGAAAAAGAAAACCACCGGCACCAAAGCGCCGCTTAGATAGTTGGCGTAAAGCGTGATGCCGAACAGCGAAACGTTCGGAAACAGGCTGATGAGGAGTCCCAAAGATACCTGCAAAATGAAAAAAGTGTAGAACAGTCGGCCCTTGACGAACGTGGCATCTAAAGTGCGCTCAAAGCCGAAGAGTTCACCGAAAACGTAAGCCGTGGCCAAGGGCACGATAGTGAGGCCCAAGAACGAAGCAGCGGCCAAACCCACGGCGAAAAACGCGGAAGCGATACTGCCGGCCATCGGCTGAATGGCCAAGGCGGCGCTTAAGCCATCCACCACCTCAATGTTATTAACGAAAAGCGTATACGTCACCGCGGCGGCGATCATCCAGGAAAAAAAGTTGGTCAAAAACGCGCCGGTGTAAACCTCGGCGCGCTCCAGCGGCAGCTGGTGGGGTTTCAAGCCCTTGTCCGCGATAAAGCTCTGCACGAAGAATTGCCCCCAGGCCGTGACCGTGGTGCCGAACACGGCGATGATGGCGAACCAGTAGTTGAGGTCCATGGCGAAGTTGGCGCGCGGTGCGACCAGACTTTCGCGGAAGGCCTGCCCCCAATCGGGATGCGCGATGACCGCAGAAAAAACATATACCGCGTAAAAAATTATCGTACACAGAAAAATTCGCTGCAAGGTGCGGAATTTCAGCAGAACCACGGCCAAAACCACAGCGGCGCAGGTCAATATCAAAATCGGTTGCCACGGCAGATGAAACAGCTGAATGGCGGACTTAAGGCCGCTGACGTCCTGCAAAACCACCGCCTGGTTGACGAAAAAATACGCGATGAAAATCGCAACCGAAACCCGTACCCCGTAATGCTCGCGGATAAGATCGCCTAAGCCCTTGCCAGTGACGATGGCCATGCGCGCGCCGATCTCCTGGGTGATGGCCAGCAGCATCGTGACTAGCAGCACCAGATACTGCGAGGACATACCATAAAGCGAGGCAGCCACGGAATAGGTTGCCACGCCGGCGGCGTCGTTATCTGCGACGGCCGTGATGATGCCCGGGCCCAAAACGGCCAAAAACAGCAGGGCTTTGGTCTTGAATTGCTTCCAAGAAAGGGCCATAAAAAATTAGGCGGAAGGATACAACCGGCGCAGAACATCGTCCACCGTCACAATCCCTAGAATCTTTTTTTCGCGGTCCAAAACGGCGGCGGCGTAGAGATTGTATTTGGTCATAATCTTCAAGATGCGGCGCACCGGATCATTGGGCCGCAATGTGGAACGGTAAGGAATTTTTTTGATGAGTTTTTTGATGAGAGTTTCCGGCGGCGAGATCAAAAGCCGGCGCATCGAGGCAACGCCGGCAAAAGCCCCGTCAGCGCTAGCGGCATAAACGTACAAAATGGAACGCATCTTGGGAGACTGGCTGCGGATCTCCTCCACGGTCATGCTTACCGTCCATTCGGGGTCCACCCGGACAAAATCGGTGGTCATCAATCCCCCGGCGGTATCATCGTCATAATGCATGAGTTTGGCCACGGATTGCGCCCGGCCGTTGCCGATACCCAAAAGCAGTGCCTGCGCCTCGCGGGAAGAAAAAGTTTTTATCAAGTCCACGATCTCATCCGACGACATCCGCGCCAATATCTTGCCGGCCTTTTCCGAGCCCAGATATTTTATCAACACTGCCTGCAGGTTCGGCTCCAATTCCTCCAAAACCTTGGCGGCCTCGGCCTCGCTTAAAGCTTCCAACAGCTTGCTGCCCTGTTGAATGTCCAACTCTTCCACGATGTTAGCAAGGTCGGCCGGGTGCAGACGACCCAAATCCTCCGAAGCGGTATTGAGCTGCAACGGCCCGCTCTCCAAAAGCTGTGCCTGCCGCCAGTCAATAAGTCCGACCTGCCGTTTCAAAAAAGCGCCTAAGGCCTCAAGCCCTAAACGCCGCAGCAACCCCCGCAGACTGGCATCAATACCTAAGACGCAGGTGTGATTTTCGAAATTCCCGATCCGGAGATCGTTCACCCGCACCACCCGGGTCCCGCCCACGTCCACGATTTGCTTATCCAAAATATCGCGCTTCAAAAAAGTGAATTGGCTTTCGGTGAGCTTTGCGGGCGTGATCTTGGAGAACAAGCTTTTGAGCGAAATCTTGTCGCGGGAAAAATTTTCCACCAGGGAGTAGGGCACAAAAACCAGCTCCGGATTGGCCGCGATGGTTTTGACGGCCAAATACTCTAGCGGAGCGAAACTGCCGGTCTTGTGCTCAATGAGCACGTCCTGCAATTTACCCACCACCTCGTCGGAGCTGTCCGTGATTTTATTGTTCAAAAGCTGGCTGATATAGGGCATAAAAATCTGGGACAAGCCCTTATATCTTATCACGCCGAACTAGAAACCGCTAGGTATTGAAAAGAAGAAAAACTCAAAAGATGATTTCCTTATAAACTGGCTACAAAATTCCGGGAGGTGCTAGTCACCACAATCGGAATTCGTTCTGTCAGAGCGAAAGGGTTTCGTTGTCTTCTGCCGCGGACAAGACGGCCAGACGTTCTTTCTCGGCCCGGATCAGTGCTGAAGGACGGTGCCCGAAAGCCAGGTGCCCGTGCTGAAAGCCTTTGAACTCCAGGCATTGCTAGGCCGGACAGAAGTCGCGCGGCGAAGACCCGAAGCATGGGTCGGCGCTGACTTGAACGGCGCAACCGCTACTCTGGTGGGTAACACCCGCGCATTCGCCACTTGCTCGAAGAAATGATTTTTCGGGCCTTTTTTATCGCCTCCTACTATGCGCCCTTGACAGGAAAGATATTTTACCTATATCCTAAAAATAGGATAAAAAAATCTCTATGCCGAAAGCAAACACAGCAAGCACAAATTTGATTTCCCCCACCGATGCCGAACTCGTCGCGCAAGCGTTAGCTGACGACCGGGCGGCCTTGGAACAGCTCGTCAAAAGGTATTTGACGAGTGTTTATCAGATCGCCAAATTTTACGTTTATAACGCGCAGGACGCCGAGGATGTCACGCAGGAAGTTTTCGTAAAAGTCTGGAAAAATCTGGAACGATTCCAGCCGCAGAAGAAATTCAGCTCCTGGATATCCGAGATCACGAAAAATACCGCCCTGGACCTTTTGAAGAAAAAACGCGAGCTCGCCTTCTCCAACTTCGAGGACGAGGCCGGCGTGAATTTGCTCACCGAGCGCCTCGCCGACAGCGCTCCCGGTCCGGAAGAACAAGCACACAAATCCGGCATGGCGGAAAAACTCCGGGCAGCGGTCAACAGGCTCTCTGGCCTCTACCGCCGCGTCGTGGAAATGCGCGATTTTGAAGGCCTAACCTTTCAAGAAATCGCCGACCGCACCGACGAATCGATAAACACCATCAAAAGCCGGTACCGGCGCGCGACTTTCCAGCTCAAAAAGCTTCTGTAAATTATCTGCTACATCCCATAAAAGCTGCACCAAAAGGCGGCTTTTTTTCGTATAATTACCCAATAACTTTCAGCGGAACTTTAGATGGACAACCAACCCTCTTCCCAACTTTTCGAAATGGTCATGGCCAGATTAGACCGCGAACGGAGTCTTTCCGCCCTGCGGCGGCGGTTGGTTATCGCCAATATTTTTCTGGCAGTGTGTTTCGTTGGCGCCATTCCGCTTTTTCGGGCGGCAGTTTTGGAATTTTCCCGTTCGGGTTTTATGCAGTACCTGTCGCTTTTGTTTTCCGACTTTAAAGCGGTCAGCGTCTACTGGCAGGACTTGGCGTTATCGCTGGCCGAGTCATTGCCGGTGATCAGTCTCGCTTCCGCTTTGGGGCTGCTGGCACTGATGGGACTGCTGCTTAGGATGATTTCTCATTACCAAGAACTGATCGCTGAGGCCACCCGACATAAACTGCCCCACGCGAATTAACCAACATGAACCTCAACGAAATTTTCGTTTCCAAAACCCTGAAAAAACTGCTCGCGACAATTGTGTGCCTGGTCCTAGCGCTGCTATTATTCCAGGCTGGCATCTATATCGGCTACCGCAAAGCCCAGATCTCCTATCAATGGGGTGAGAATTATCACCGCGTTTTTGGCGGGCCACGCGGCGGTTTTTTGCAGGACATTTCCGGCGATGATTTCATGCCCGGCCACGGCCTGGCCGGAACCGTCATGAAAGTCGACGGCGCAAATCTCGTCATCAAAAGCACGGATGATGTGGAACGCGTCGTGACTTTAACCGATGACACCACCATCCGTCGCGGTACGAAAAACATCAGCGCCAGCGACATCAAGGCCAACGCCACGGTCACAGTCATCTGCGTCCCGAACCCAGACGGCACCATGCAGGCCGAATTCGTACGGGTATTCGATCCGAACTCCGAACCGGTTCCGGCCCGGCCGCTTTTCTTGCGCTTTCCTATTCCCAATTTTTAATCATAAAATCCATCCATGAAATTCGTCCGCGCGCTCCTGAAAAGAAAATTTTTGCTCGCCGCCGTGATTATCGTCGTGATCACAGGCGGTTATTTTATTTACCAAAAGGTCCGGGGCGGAACTACCGAGACCCACTACGTGCTCACGCAGGTCGAAAAAGGTACGCTCATCGTCTCTGTCACCGGCTCCGGGCAGGTTTCTTCCGAAAGCGAGGTCGATATCAAACCCAAAGTTTCTGGACAAATCACAAAAATTTATGTCTCGGGCGGGCAAGCCGTGAAATCCGGACAAGTCCTGGCGCAGCTTGATTCTACGGATGCGCAAAAAGCCGTTCGCGATGCGAGCAATTCTCTGGAAACCGCTCAGCTTGCTCTGGAAAAATTGCAGGCGCCGGCCGACAAACTTTCCCTCCTGCAGGCCCAAAACTCACTTGCGTCGGCGAATGTTGCCCTGACTTCGGCCCAAACCGCCCTGCAGAAAAGCTATGACGACGGCTTCAACGCCGTGGCCAACGCCTTTTTAAGTCTGCCGACTGTCATGACCGGGCTCAACGACGTGCTCTATTCCAAAACTTTCTATTCCGATCAGCCCAATCTCAACTATATCTACGATTCGGTCTTGAACCTCAATCCTGACGTCGGGACTTATAAAACGAATGCTGACAGCGCCTACCAAACCGCCCGCATCGACTACGATAAGAATTTTTTGGATTACAAAAATACCAACCGCTATTCCGACACGTCCTCGCTGGAAGCGTTGATAAACGAAACCTACGAAACCACCAAGGCCATTTCCCAAGCCGTAAAGTCTGCCAATGACATCCTCACCTTCTACAAGGATCAGCTGACCTTGGCCAACAAAAAAGCACCGGCACAAACCGACACATATCTGGCCACGCTCAATACTTATACCGGCACCGCTAACTCCGCGCTCGGCAGCCTGCTTTCCGCTCAGACTTCCATAACCACGGCGAAAAACAGCATCACTTCAAGCCAAGCTTCGGTGGCGGAAAAAACCCAAAGCTTAGCCGACCTCCAGGCCGGTCCCGACGCTTTGGACCTTAGGACTCAAGCGCTTTCGGTCCAGAAAAGCCAGGATGCTTTGACCGACGCCCGGCAAACCTCGTCCGATTACACTATTCGGGCGCCGTTCGACGGCGTGGTGGCAAAGGTCAGCCAAAAAGTCGGCGACCAGGGCTCCTCCGGCACGTCCCTGGCAACACTCGTGACCACGCAAGAACTTGCTACGGTCACCTTGAACGAAGTGGATGCGGCCAAAGTTAAAACCGGACAAAAAGCCACTCTGACCTTCGATGCCATCGACGGACTCTCCATTACCGGCGAAGTCGCCGAGATCGATTCCTTGGGCACCGTCAGCTCCGGTGTGGTGACTTATTCCACCACCATTTCTTTCGACACCCAAGACGACCGCATCAAACCCGGGATGAGCGTTTCCGCCTCCATCATCACCGAAGCCAAACCTGACGTGCTGCTGGTAGCCAATTCCGCCGTCCAAGGGAGCGGCGATGCGCGCTATGTGGAAGTGCTTACCGACGCGCCAGCTAACGATGCCGCGCTTACCACCGCCGGCGTCACTTCCTCGGCGGGACCGCAACGCAAAACCGTAACTGTCGGTTCATCTAACGACACCCAAACCGAAATCACAGCGGGCCTTTCGGAAGGCGATTTGATTATCACCCGCACCATCACCGGCTCGTCAACTTCGTCCACCACTACAAGAAGCACCGGCAATATCCTACAAAGCTTGAATGGAGGAGGACCGTCAAGCGGCGGGGCTGTTATCCGCCGGGCCGACTGACTTGCATGATCGAAATTTTAAACCTTAAAAAAAGCTATAAAACTGCTATCGCCGAAACCGAGGTCTTAAAAGGCATCAGCTTCCGCATCGAAACCGGAGAATTCGTGGCAATCATGGGGCCATCCGGCAGCGGCAAGTCCACCTTGATGCATATTTTGGGAGCGCTCGATTCCTTAAGCTCGGGCAGCTATCTCCTCGACGGCCAGGATGTTTCCAAACTTTCCGAAGACGAACTTGCTAATATCCGCGGACAAAAGATCGGGTTCGTCTTTCAGGCCTTTAACCTGCTGCCCCGCGCCACCGTGTTACGCAACGTCAGTCTGCCGCTGGTTTACGCCGGCATGCCCGCTGAAAAACGCCTGCCCAAGGCCGAATCGTCACTGCGCGCCGTCGGCCTGCCGGAAGACCGCTGGGGGCACCTTTCCAACCAGCTGTCCGGCGGACAGCAGCAGCGCGTCGCCATCGCCCGGGCTTTAGTGAACGACCCCAAGCTGATTTTAGCCGATGAACCCACCGGCAACCTTGATACCCAAACTGGCGAGCTGGTCTTAGGCACCTTCCAGGCTTTGAACCGCGAAAAAGGCCACACTGTTATCCTCATCACACACGAACACGACGTGGCCCAGCACGCCCGGCGCATCATCCACATCCGCGACGGACTCGTGGTGGAGGATGAAGTAAATCCGCATCCTATCTTAGCCAAAACTCTGTAGCTATGATACTCACCGATCTTGTCGAAGAAACTTATTCAGCCATCACGGTCAATAAAGTCCGGTCGGGCCTGACCATGCTTGGCATTGTCATTGGCATCGCTTCGGTCATCACCTTAACCGCTATCGGCACCGGCTCGCAGGCCTCCATCCAAGAGCGCATTCAGTCCATCGGTTCCAACCTTATCGAGGTGATGCCCGGTTTTAACCGCGGCGTGGGACAGCAAGTGAGCGCCGGCCGCGGCAGCGCCACGAGTTTGACGCTTGCCGACAGTGAAGCCATTGCCCAAGGCGTTTCCGGAGTACAAGCAGTAGCGCCGGAAGTCTCCCGCCGCTACCAAGTTACGGCGCCCGGCAAGAACACCAACACCCAGGTGGTCGGCACCGTGCCGGCTTACACGAACGTGCGCAGTATCGAGATCGACACCGGCTCTTTCATCACCGAACAGAACGTCCAAAGCATCTCCAAAGTGGCGGTACTGGGGCCGACAGTGCGCGATGACCTGTTCGGCGATAACGCCACGAACGTCATCGGCCAGTCGGTACGCATCAACTCCGTGAGTTTTAAAATTATCGGCATCACCCAACCCAAAGGCGGCACCGGATTCGGCAGCGCAGATGACATGATTTTTATCCCCATATCCACGGCCCAACAATTTTTGTCCGGCGGCGACTCCGTTTCCACTATCAACGTCCAGGCACAAAGCCAGGATCAAATGAAGCAGGTCCAAAGCGACATCACCGCCCTGCTTCTTACTCGCCATAATATCTCTGACGCTACATTGGCCGACTTTTCCACCCTGAACCAGGAAGACATCGTTGCCACGGCCTCGTCGGTGACCAACACCTTCACCACCCTGCTCGCCGCCATTGCCGGCATCTCACTTTTAGTCGGCGGCATCGGCATCATGAATATGATGCTCACCACCGTCACCGAGCGCACGCGCGAAATCGGCCTTCGCAAGGCCATCGGCGCGCACTCTTCGGATATCTCTCTGCAGTTTCTTTCCGAAGCGG
>JAMDAJ010000020.1:9715-10183 GCA_023485925.1 Patescibacteria group bacterium | reverse complement strand
TTGTATATGTATTTTTTCACTTTGCCGGCGAGAAAAAAACCGGTCAACACTCCGCCGCCCCAAAATTTATCGTAAGGAACTTATAAGCCGCTCGAGAAATAGGGCGGTTTTTTGAAGATTACGTCAAAAAAAAGACTCCGAACAAAGTCGGAGTCAGACGACGATACCAAAAGCGGCGAGGTCACACTGCAACTTTTCGGCGTTTTCGAACACCAGGCCACGGATGCCGAACGCTTTTGCAGCATCGACGTTCCTCGGTCGGTCGTCGATGAAGAGCGCGGTTTGAGGTTCGCATCCCAGGTCCCCCAAGATCTTTCGGTAGACCTGCGGATTGGGCTTGCACAGGCCGACCTCAAAGGAATACTGGCGGACTTGGAAGTAGCGGTGGTAGTTGAATTTTCGTTCCGAGAATTCCACCCATTCCCGCACGTGAACGGACAGGAGGCCCAAGGAAAAGCCCCCGGCCTG
>JAMDAJ010000020.1:0-9705 GCA_023485925.1 Patescibacteria group bacterium | reverse complement strand
CGGCGGACTGATGCTCGCCCCCCATGGCTCGATGCATCGCGGTGGCGCTTACCGAGAAGCGCTTAGCAAGCGCGGCCTCGATATCATCGATGCCGTCCAGAATGACTTTACCCACGTCGAAGATGACGGCGGTGATCATAATTCCTCCTCAAGATCAAGTCATTCTAAAAAAAAATCGGGGGCAAGTCAAAAAAAGACCCCGGCAAGATGTCGGAGTCAGGATTCGAGTTCGTCGGAGGAAAGCCAGCGGCCTTCCGCAAAGCGCGAGAGGATCCTCACCTCCCGGTGGTCGGAGGGAACGGTGATGCCGACCAGTTGGGCGTCGATGCCGTAGTTTCCGGCGTTTGACACTACCTCCTCCCAGCCGGGCATCGGGCATACCACCAGAGCGCCGCAGCCGCCGTGGAAGGTACCGTAGCACGAAAGGTCGGGAATTTCGTGCGGCGTGTTGAGAGCCAGCCGCTGCGCCTGCAGCAAGACTTCGGGCGGGGGCGGCATGCAGTAGAGATTCGCGCCCACGCCTTCCGGCAGGATTTCGCGGAATTTCTCCCACACCCCGCCGCCAGTGATGTGGGCGATGCCGGCGATTGGCGCGAGCGGCGCGACAACTTGGCCTCCGTCTCCCCAGCCGACCAACCGGTTCAAGAACCGGGCGTAGGACTTTGAGGGGATGGTGAGCTGGCGGACGAATTCCCGCCCGATTTCTCCTTGGACGCAGTCGCGGACATGCCAGCCGTAAAGATGGGTTAACAGGTTCGTGAAGAACGTCCCGCCGTTGCAGCGGTAGCCGGGCTCGAGTAAACCTATCACAGCCATCTCCGGCTCGATGGTTGCGGGGTTGACGAGGGTGTCGCGGTGCACCAGCCCGATGCACGATGCCCCCCAGGTCAGAACGAGCTGGTTGTCGCAGTTGCCGTCGCAAAAGGCCGTGATTTGATGCTTCATCACCGCGGTCTCGCCCGTGATGTTCACAAGACCGCTTGCCGCAAGCGCCTTTTCGTAGCCGCGCATGATGGCTTCGAAAAAGTGATAGTTGGCTTTGGTAAGCCGCTTGACATTCATCTCGTTGTCGATGACGCACGGTTTGGCGCCGCGACGGGCCAGGTCGTCGGCCGTCATGGTGATTATTTCCCAGCCAAGGTTTTCAAACGCCTGCTCATCGCCGAGCAGGGTAAAGAACTGGGGTTTTCCGCCGGCGCCGTCGTTCTCCACCATCTCCAGCATTTCCCACTGGTCGTCGCGTTTGCCGCGGAGCATCGCTTCCAATATCTTCGGCTGCCATCTAAAACCGACGCCGCCGCGAAAGTTGCCCGGGTCAAGTTGCACAACCCGCACCAGCGGCGAGTTGTTATAGCTTGCGACGCAGACCTGGTGAGCCAGTTTGGAAGCGGCATCACCAGGGTCAATCACTTCGTTTCTGTATTGATCCACAGTGCCTCCTCATCCGTCATCAAAAAAATCCGATGACATTCCATTATGCCAGAACGTGGGGGAAAATCAAAATCGAAAATTTGGTATAATAAGAGCAAGGATTTAATTATCATTTAATAACCCCTCCTAACCTCCCCTTAGTTTAAGGGGAGGAAAATCCTGGATGCACGAAGTCGAAACGAAAATCTTAGAAGTTGACCCAAAAGAAATCAAGCGCAAGCTTTTGGCTTTGGGCGCAAAATTTGTCCTCGACACGAAACTCGTGGTCGATTGGTACGGACCAAAAAATCTCACTCACCGCGGCGACGATCCTTGGTATTTGCGCGTCCGAAGTTACAGTGACGGAAAAAACGAGGTGACTTGGAAGGGAATATCCAAGCAGTTCAAGGTCGCGCGGGGGCACAAAGAGATAAATTTTTTTGTCACCGACCCAGGGAATATGGGTGAGATTTTAAAAGCTCTCGAATTTGAACATTACGCGCATCAGGAAAAATATCGCCAGTCCTGGGCGCTTGAAAATTGGCGGTTCGACCTGGACCGCTACCCGGGGATGCCGCCGTATTTGGAGATCGAAGCCCAAAATCAAACCGAAATCGTAAAGGCCATCGCAAAACTTGGATTATCCGGCCACAAAACTTCATCAGAAGGCGAGCGGGCCGTAATCGAAGGCGTGTATAAATTGGATTGGTTTAAAATGCCGTTTCCTGAAAATTCGTGATTTTAGTAAAAATTTACCCCCGACTGCTGCCGGGGGTTCACTATCTTATATACGACATCCCCGCGGTTTGGGTTGCAGGCCATTTATGGGTTTTCAACGGCCAAAACAAGCAAAAAAGTCGTATTTATATTATAATTGGCAGTGAGAGAGAAAAGGAACGGCAGTTTCCTTTTCGACCGAGTGAACCAATTGTATCGCAAGATATAATAATGGAACGGCAACGTGTCCAAGAATAGGAGCTTATGGCATTCCAGGCCGCTTTTCAGCCCAGAAATCAAAAAAAACATCTCCGCCTGATTTTTTTTATTGGAATCGGGCTCGTTTTGGCAGGCGCGGCAGTATACGCGTTTTGGGATAGGCCGGTAGCCAGTCCCGCCGATTCTTCGGTTAGGGCCGGCTACGCCAAACTGCCTGATGAACCCGCGCCTGCCCCCCAATTTTCCACATCCACTCCCGCCACCTCGGCCACCCCTGCCGCAAGCGCCGGCATAAAACTTCCGATATTGCTCTATCATTACGTCGAGCACGTCCAGGACAAAAACGATGTTTTAAGGCAGCGAATGAATGTTAATCCCGAAGACCTCGCGGCGGTAATCGCCGCCCTGCAAGCCGCTGACTATCGCTTTTTTTGGGTGCAGGACGTGCCGGGGCTGCTTGCTGACCCGAAAACTCTCCCCAAAAATGCGGTCGTCCTGACTTTCGACGACGGCTATGAGGATTTTTACACCGACGTTTTTCCGATCTTACGGCTCTATGGCGTGAAAGCGACGCTCTATGTCGTGAACAATTTCATTGACCGCCCGGGCTACGTGACGACCGGGGAGTTAAAAGACATTGTGGCAAGCGGGCTGGTGGAGATCGGTGCCCACACTTTGGACCATGTAGATCTGAAAGGCAAACCTCGAGACGAGGTGAAGCGGCAGATCGAAAACAGTGAACAGGATTTGGAACAGCGCTTCGGCGTGGTCGTGCAGACTTTTGCTTATCCCTACGGCCATTTTGACGAGGCCGCCATTAGCGCGGTGCGTGACGCAAAATTTGTCGCCGCTGTTTCTACGCTGGATGGCTGGCGGCTGTCAGAAAAAAATCTTTTCGTCCTGCCTCGGCTGCACGCCGGGCAGTTCACCGGCGAAAATGTCGTTTTCAAACTGGGACATTTACGCTGACAGATATGTCGACTAAAAACAAAATTTCCGATCAACCCGTCCGCTTCCCCAAAGATTTTTTATGGGGCAGTGCCATCTCGGCGCACCAGACGGAAGGGAACAATGTCAATTCCGATTGGTGGGCCTGGGAAAACTCCGCGGGTCGCGCCGCCGCATTGAAGGCGCGGGGGAAAAGTCTGGAGGACCATCGTTCCGGCGAAGCCTGCGATTTTTATCATCGTTACGATTCCGATTTCGCTTTGGCCGAGAGCTTGAATCAAAATGCCATTCGCATCTCGGTGGAATGGGCGCGGATCGAGCCCAAATCCGGGGAATGGCGGGGGGAGGAAGTCCGGCATTACGTGGAGGTTTTGAAATCGGCCCAAAAGCACGGCTTGAAAACTTTTGTGACCCTGTTCCACTTCACCCTGCCTTTGTGGTTTGCCGAAAGCGGCGGGTTCGCTCAACCTGGGAATGTTGACCGCTTTGTCGCTTACGTGGAGAAACTTGCGGCAAAGCTTGACCCTTACGTGGATTTTTGGCTGACCTTGAACGAGCCGGAAATTTACACCTCGCACGCTTATTATTTCGGCATTTATCCGCCGCAACACAAAAGTTTGCGCGAATCCTTTCGGGTGGTGAATAACCTCATTGCCGCTCACCGCAGGACTTACGCAGTGCTGAAAAAACAGAGCACCAAGCCCGTGGGCTTGGCTTACCATCTTTTGGACGTTGTGGCGGTGAATGTTTTGAGCAGTTTTAACCGTCTGTTTTTTCACTATGTCGCCAATGAGTACGTCCTGAACCGGACCGTGAAGTTTTGTGATTTTATCGGCGTCAACTATTATAATCACGTGCACCTTGCCTGGTGGGGCCGGCGCATGCAGAGCCAAAGCCGCCACGAGACAAGCGACCTGGGCTGGGGCATTCATCCGGAGGGCATCGAGCGGGTATTGGTTGGTTTGAAGAGATATCGCAAGCCGGTTTATATCACGGAGAACGGGGTGGCCGACGCCGCCGACACCCGGCGCGAAAAATTCATTAAAGATCATCTGCGTTATGTGCAGCGCGCCATCGCCCGCGGCGTGAACGTGCGCGGTTATCTTCATTGGTCATTGATCGATAATTTTGAGTGGCATCATGGTTTCCGCCCGCGCTTTGGCCTCGTCGCGGTGGATTACGCCACGCAAAAACGGACGGTGCGGGACTCCGCCCGCGCTTATGCTTCAATTTGTAAAAATAACTCTCTTTCCGCATGATCAAGGGATACGTAATTTTCGCCATTGTCGCTTATCTGGCTTTTGCGGTAAATTCCGTTATCGACAAGTTCCTGTTAAAGCGCAGCGTCAAAAAGCCGGGCACGTACGCGTTTTATATCGGCTTGCTTTCCGGGTTGTCATTGTTGCTTTTTCCGTTCGGTCTGGCCATGCCAAGTCTTAAGGTTTTGGGTTTGGCGCTGCTTTCGGGCGCGCTGTTCGTCTACGCCATGGTCTGGCTGTTTTCGGCTCTCAAGCGCGAAGACGTGTCGCGCGTTTTGCCGGCTATCGGCGCGCTGGTGCCCGTGGTGACATTTGCCGCCAGCTTCATAATCGTCGGCGAGCGGCTGGCGGCGCGCGAGGTTTGGGGTCTTTTGGTGCTAGTGATTGGCACATTGCTTATCAGCTGGCCGGAAGAAAGGCGCCTATCCAGTCGGCAGTGGTTAAAATTCGCTGCGCTTTCAGCGGTGGGGTTCGCTTTATCGTTCACGCTTGCGAAAGCGGTGTATTTGGAGCAGTCGTTCGTATCGGGACTTATTTGGACGCGCTTGGGCATGGTCGCCGCAGCGCTGAGCCTGCTCTTATCTTCGGCAGTGCGTAAAGATATTCTCGCGAGCGCAAAAGCTTCTCAGGGAGGTTCGCGCCTGGTCTTCGTGCTCGGCCAACTTCTGGCCGCAGCCGGCGGGATTCTGCAGAATTATTCCGTGAGTTTGGGCAGTGTCACAATCGTGAACGCCCTTCAGGGCACCCAGTTTGCATTCCTGTTCATTTTGACCTGGAGCGTATCGAGCGCCTATCCCAAAATTTTGGACGAGGATTTCTCCCGGGCGGCGGTGACCATCAAATTGGTTTCTTTGATTTTTATCAGCGCCGGCCTGCTCTTGATTGCCTGAAAACATGGCCATTCTCAAAAAAATTTTTCTGGCGCTCACGCTGGTAATTTTGATTCCGGTTGTGTATTTTACTTTCGGCGAACGGCAGAAAGTGCCGCAGATGACCTGGGGCGTAAGCTTCTCCGCGCCTTACGCCAAAAGTCTGGGGGTGGACTGGAAGGTGGCTTATCTGTCGATTCTGGACGAGTTAGAGGTTTCAAACTTGCGGTTGAGTTCCTATTGGAACGAGATCGAAACCCAACCCGGGATTTACGATTTTTCCGATCTGGACTTCATGATGAAAAACGCCGAAAGCCGTGGTGTTAAGGTCATTCTCACTTTGGGTTTGCGCCAGCCGCGCTGGCCGGAGTGCCACCAGCCTTCTTGGGCCGAAAAACTTTCGGAAAAGGAACGGCAGTCCAAGGTCCTCGCTTTGGTGCGCGGGGTGGTGAAGCGATATAAAAATTCGCCGGCCGTCATCGGTTGGCAGGTGGAAAACGAATTTTACGTGAAGTGGTTCGGAAATTGCCCCGTGGGAGAGAAGCCGGTTTTGGAAGGGGAGATCGCCCAAGTGCGGGCCCTGGACAGCCGCCCAATCATCCTCACCGATTCCGGCGAACTTTCTTGGTGGTTTAAAGCCGCCGCCTCCGCCGATGTTTTTGGCACCACCATGTATCGCAGGGTTTACGGCCCTTGGGGGCAGGCGGCTTGGCCGTACCCGCCCGTTTATTATTCGCGTTTAGGGAAACTGGTGCAGTTCTTTTCCGGATTCAAACACATCATCATCGCAGAGCTGCAAGCGGAGCCCTGGGGGCAGGCGGGGTTGGTCAATGACTCCACGGAAGTGAATTTCAAGACTTTATCGCCCTGGCAATTCAAAGCGAATTTAGAGTATGCACAAAATTCCGGCATTGACGAGGCCTATTTGTGGGGCGCCGAATGGTGGTATTATATGAAAGTTAATCGGGGAGTCGGGGAATATTGGGAGATAGCCAAGAGTTTGTGGCAGTAGATAGTTTGGCAGCGGATTTTTTTGAATTTCTAATTCACTCAATTATTCTAATTGTTCTAAACAATGTCTAATGTCGAATTACTAATGCCAATCAATACCCGACGCTAAATTTTGGGAACTGGAAGTCGGAACATCGACCTTGGATTGAACATTAGGAATCGGAAATTATCTTAGAATACTTAGGTTAATTAGAATAATTAGAAGTTCTGTTTATGATCTCATTCATCATCCCGGCAAAAAATGAGGAGCGGTATATCGCTGATTGTCTTCGTTCGATATCACAGCAAAAGATCGGCGAGCCGTTCGAAATCATCGTTGTCGATAACAAAAGTTCCGACGCCACGGTCAAGGTGGTTGAGAGGGGCTTCCCGCAGGTGAAAGTGGTCGAGCAGTCGGAAGTCGGCACCAATCCGGCTCGCCAGAAGGGTTTCGAAGCCTCGGCCGGCGACATCCTCATTTTTCTGGATGCCGATGTCCGGCTGCCGGCGGGCTGGACCGAGAGGGTAACGACCAAATTACGTTCTAAGCCGGCATACGTGGCGATCTCCGGGCCCTATCTATTTTACGACTTCCCGGGGTATCTTAAAATTTTAAGCTGGCTTTACTATCGGATAGTCGCCACCACCTGGCAGTTCGTGGCGACGCGGCTACTGCGTCTCCCGTCTTTTGTGATCGGCGGCAATATGGTCATCAAGCGGCAGGCTCTCACACAAGTCGGGGGATTTGATACGTCATTAAAATTTTATGGCGACGACACCGACACCGGCCGCCGTTTGCTGAAGGTCGGAACCGTGCTTTTCAATCCGCGTTACGAAGTTTACACCTCCGCACGGCGGTTCAAAAAAGCGGGCGTCTTTCGTACCACCATAGTCTATCTGCAGAATTATTTTTCTCTGATTTATAAAAAGCGGGTGCTGGATAAAAGTGAGTACGAAGAGATAAGATGAAGAAAGTTGTGGATAACTTTCTTGTGGATAAATGAGTGGAATTTTTTTTTCTGAAAAAAGGCGCACAAAAACCCCTTCACACTAAGGGGTTTTTGATTTTGCTATTGGGTTAGCAACTATAAAGACGAAAGGAAAGTCAGGGTGTTACACCGAAAAATCAGAATTTCCTGAGGGGATATTTCCTTCCGCCGGCGCGGCTTGGCCGGCACTCTTCTCCTCATCAGCCGCGAGGTTTTGGGCGGGCGCGCTTGACGGTTCCGGGGCGGGAGTAGTGGGTGTTTCCAAGGTGACGCTTTTGGTAAGTTCTTCAAAATCCGGGAGGTCTTTGACATCTTTGAGCCCCATGTGGTGCAAGAAATCCAAAGTGGTGGAATAAACGTAGCGGCGGCCGTCGGAGGAAGAAACTTCTTTTTCTATCATGCCGCGGATGGAGAGCTGCCTTAAAATGTACTGGGAGTTGACGCCGCGGATGGCTTCGATCTCGGCGCGCGATATCGGCTGTTTGTAGACGATGATGGCCAGCGTTTCCACCGCTGCGTCGGTGAGTTTTTCCCGGACTTCGGCGTTCAAAAAATCGCCGACCACTTTCGCGTTTTCCGGGCGGGTGGCCAGCTGGTATTTTTCATCTTTCTCCACTAAAACAATCCCGCTTTCGGTGGCTGCCTGTTTGAGCTGTTCAATGGCCGCTATCACGTCAGCCTTCTCCGCCTGCAAACTCCTCGCCAGCTCGACAAGCTTTACCGGCCGGCCGGCTGCGAACAGAATGGATTCGATTTTTGATTTGAGGTCGGTCATGAGAAAATTATTTCGATTACGCCTAAAGCGACAAGCGCCACGCCGAGGATAAGAAGACTCAAATCGGGACCGGCGCCGGAAAGAATTTCCTGGTCGCGGGGCTTGAGGTTGATTTTGGGCAAAATTTCAGAGTCCTGCAGGCGGCCGACGGTTTGCCTTCGGATATTCGGAAAACTGATGACGATAAGTGCGGCGCCAAGCGCGATGAGGAAATAGGGCGCGAGTTTATCACTAGGCACGCTTTTTGATGGTAATTTCCGCGAACAATTCTTCCTGCTCCACGGAGAATATCCGTTGCTTGACCAGTTCCAGCATCGCAAGGAAAGTAACGATGATCTCGGTTTTGGTTTTCTTCTGCAGAGCTTCCGAAAGCTTCATCTCCAGGCGCTGGCTTAAATGTTTTTGCAGATCTTTGATTTTTTCGGAAATGGAGATGACCTCCTTCACCAACTGCTTGGGCAGTTTGGTTATTTCTTCCAGACTTTTTGCCAGCGCCATCATCGCCGCCTTGAGCCGGTCAGCGGTGACCGTATGGTCGGGATAAAAAGCCACGTAATCGGTGATATTACCCTCGCGGGTAAAAGCGTAGCGGCCCCGAGCTTCGACGACTTGCAGATGCCTAGCCACCAGTTTGAATCTTTTGAAAATGATAAGCTGTTCCGCTAAGCTCGGGCCCCCTTCCTCTTCCTCCAGTTCTTCTTCTAGCGAGGGGAGCAGGGTTTTGGATTTGATTACAAGAAGCTTGCTGGCAATAGTGAGAAAGTCTGCCAGCAAATTCGGATCGGGCGCGGTGAGGGTTTTGATATAGTCCAAAAATTGGGCCGTCACCTGCGCTAGCGCGATATCGGTGATTTCCAGTTTTTGCTCCTCGATGAGTTGCAGTAAAACTTCCAGCGGCCCCTGGTATTTTGCGGTTTGGACCTGATAAGCCATGCGGCTTTACTTTTTACTTTTGCCGAAAACGCCTTTTATCGGCTGGGCGAGCTTTTCAAAGTCGTTCAAAGCCACTTCCACTGATTCGGTGTAAGTGCCGGCGGCGGCGACGAATTTTCTGGCTTTAGAAAATCCTTTGTCGATTAAGGTCGGAATTTTATAGAGATTGCCAAAGGGATGTAGCAGGCCGATTTTGGTCTTTAAGTATTTTGCGATATCCGATTCTTTGGCTATGGAAATTTTTTTCACTTTCAGCGCTTTTTGCACCGCTTTGAAATCGACGTATTTGCCGGCCGGCACAATAACAAGCGCCAGGCCTTTTTCACTCTTGACCAAAACCACCTTGGCAATAGCGTTGATGTTGCGTTTGGTAGTGGCGGCCAGATCGTGAGCGGTGTAAACGACCTTGTGTTCCAAAAGATCGTACTTCACTTTGGCCTCATCCAGATATTTGGCCAATTTATTCAACTGTTTTTTTATCTTGGTCGTTATTTTTGCTTTGCGAGTTTTTGTTGGCATAGTTTTTTATTTACTGGTTTTTTTGGGCACGTCGAGTTTAATGGAAAGCTCTTTCAAAGCGGTGCAAAAAGCGCTGA
>JAMDAJ010000013.1 GCA_023485925.1 Patescibacteria group bacterium | reverse complement strand
TCTGAACCGGCGGCTAAAAGAGAAGGACGTGGAGCTGGTGGTTGCGCCGGCAGTCGTTAAAAAAATCGCCGAGTTGGGATATGACCCGGAATTCGGCGCGCGGCCGTTGCGGCGCGTTATTCAAGACCGTTTGGAAAATTTAGTGGCCAAAAAGTTGCTTTCGGGCGAGATCAAGCGCGGCGACAGAATGGAGATCAAGCCGGAAGATTTGTCAGAGTATAAGTAATTTTTATATATGCTCACCAGCGAATCCGATCTGGGCGCGTCTAAGGCGGCTCAAAAACGAAAAACAGCCGCAAAAATTTTTTTAATCGGGCTGATTATTTTTTTTATTGTCTTTATCGCCGGTGTGTATTCTGTAAATAGACTCATCGGCGGCAGAGATTTTTTTGGAAGGCAAGGCTCTGGCGTTCAACAAGCGGAGCAAGATTCGAGCAGTCAGTTGATTGCCGAGCCTCGGCAATTTTCTGATTTAAAATCAGTTATTTTAGTGCATTCTTATGAGTTAAACAACGACACTGAGAGCATCCAAGACCATTATGAATGGCTGGAGCAGGTGAACAAAAACCACACTTTTGAGCTGTGGCTAGCCGACGCCTATGGAAAGAAAATTCGAAGATTAACTGAGCCGCTATTAGATCTTCAGTTCGTGAGTTGGTCGCCGGATAATAAGTTAATATTGGCTACGATCTCAAAAGAATATGTGAATGAAGGAGGGGGTGAGTATATCGTGATCGACGTGGGCAAGGGGGGATTTTCAAGAGTAAATATCAACTCAGATCGAGGCGGCTATAGTGAAGTTTCCTGGTTTGACAACAGTACGCTGATTTATTTAACGGATAATAAACTGTACAAAAAACCGCTCTTTGGCAAAGAACAGTTGGTTTTTGAGATTCCGAAGAAGGTTCATAGGGAAAATTATCGATATCTCTACACCCTTAATCAGCAATTTGACGCGGTCTCACTTCGAAACACCGGCGGTTGGTCGCGGGACGTCATGGTTTATGACCTTAAAAATGATAAGTTCATTCAAAAAAACGCGGATTTTATAGCGTGGGGCGGGAGGACCTATTATTATTTTGAAAGCAACGCATTGAGAAGATACGATTTAGACAATGGTAGTGATCAGTTAATTAAAGATTTTGGACCGGGCATGAACGCTTGGCCGCGGGTATTGAACGACGGCAAGGCCGAGTTATCTTTCAACATGAGGCCGGAGAAGGATTTTTCCGAGCTTGATATTTTGGATTTAGATAGTGGCGAGGTCGTCTTGTATGAGCCTGTTAAAGGATTTTATTTTTCGAATTTTACGCCGGACGGAAAGTTTCAGTTCCTAAAAACAGCAGATTTGAAGTGGTACATTATGAGTATTTCAGGGAAGGGTCAGCCGGTGCCTCTTGATCAAGATCGTTTGTCAGAGGGGATTTACTGGGAAAATTTGTAGCTTCAATTTTTAAAAAAACATCGGGGAGAAATTTGTGATTTCCTTGAGAATCCATCATTTCTCAGTGGTTTTTCATTTGTGATATTTTTTTTCGGTAAGTATCGTTAGCGCCCGGTAGATTTGTTCCTCGATCAAAACGCGGGCGAAGTTGTGGGTGAAGGTCAAGGGCGAAAGCGAGAACAGCCAGTTGGCCCGGTGTTTGATTTTTTCGTCCAAACCGATGCCGGAGCCGATCACGAAAACGATTTCCTGCCCGGAGGCGCGGTGGCCGGCGAATTTCATGGCGAAAAGCTGGCTTGAAACGCTTTTGCCTTTCTCATCCAAAGCGACCACGAATTGTTCCGGCGAAATTTGTTTGAGGATGCGGGCCGCTTCTTTCTTCCGCGCTTTGTCTTCCTGTCCGGGGCGGTAGGACTCTTCGGGCAGTTCGACAAAATTGACCTTGGCCATGGGCGGCAGCCGTTTTAGGTATTCCGATTCGAGCTCGCGAAAGGCCGGCCCTTTGAGTTTTCCTAAGGTGATTATCGTGATTTTGAACATAGATCTTGCGTTGAATAGCACACAGCAGTTTACCACGGATTGTCGGGAAAGGAAATATCTGGTATATTTTCTGTGATAAAAAAATGCGCGCCGCGGTGGCGGAACTGGCAGACGCACTGGACTCAAAATCCAGCGATCGCAAGGTCATGAGGGTTCGACTCCCTCCCGCGGCATTTTTTGAAAGTTGCCTGTCTTGCTGATTTTTCGCGGTGTGGTATGATTATATGGCCAATTAAGACCTGAAAAGATGGAAGACCAAAATCGAATTCACGATGATTCCGGGGCGGTGGTGAAGCCGATATCCCAGTTAGGTGATTTTGACGCCAGCGCACCGCATCTGCAGTCATCTCCGGCGAATTCTCAAGTCGATTCACATCCGCAATCCGCCAGCCAGCCGGAGCAGAAAGTTTCGCCTATTGCCTCGCATTTCGTGATGACCGACCCGGAAGTCGATTCGCACCCCGGCTCCACAAACGGCGCGGTGCAGGAAATTCCCATCGACCAGATCTCGGCCAACCCTTACCAGCCGCGGAAATTTTTCGATCCGGTGAAGTTGGGGGAACTGGCTGAAAGTATCAAGTTCCAGGGCGTGATTCAGCCGCTGGTTCTGACCAAGAGTTCTTCCGGCTACGAGATTTTGGTGGGCGAGCGGCGCTATCGCGCTTCTTTACTCGCCGGACTCAAAACCGTGCCGGCAATTGTCCGCGGCGAAATTTCCGACCGCGTGAAGCTGGAACTGGCTTTGATCGAAAACCTGCAGCGCGAGGACCTAAACGCCATTGAAGAAGCCCGCGCTTACCACCGGTTGTCGGAAGAATTTCATTTGACGCAGGAGCAGATCGCCAAGAAAGTTGGCAAGTCCCGGCCAGCTGTGGCCAACGTGCTTCGACTTTTGAATTTACCGGCGCAGATCCAGCGCGCTGTCATAGAAGGGCAGATTTCCGAAGGTCACGCCCGCGCACTCTTATCCTTAGAGAACGATCTGGCCAGGCAACTTGAGGTGTACGAGTGGATCGTGGCGGAAAACGCCACCGTGCGGGACGCGGAAAACCGGGTGCGGGAGATAAAAAATCTCCCCGTTAAGCCATACATTCGGCAAACTCCGCGCGGAAAACTCAACGACCCGCAGATCAAGCAGATCGAGGACACTTTGCGGGAGAGCTTGGGCACCAAGGTGCGGTTACAGAAGACCGGGGAGACCGGCAAGATCATGATCGAGTTTTACTCTCAGGAAGAGCTGGCGGAAATTATCAAGCGTCTGTCCTTGCATTTGGAAGAGAACGGGGGTGCGCCGCGGCCGGGCGCGAATCCTTAAGTTGCGTCGCGCATTTTTTGTGGAAAAGGAATTTGACATTTTTTTATCACAGTTCTAAACTAAATTTGATTAAAGTTCCGCAATGATACGCTTTGTTTTCCAGACTATTAAGGTGGACACTGATTCCAACTTGGTTGGAATTCTTTGGGACGCCAAAATAGGCATGGGGAACAGGGCAAACTGATAACGCGCAAACCACAACACAACAAACCCCGTGCCAAAAGCGCGGGGTTTTTAGCAAGGAGGCAGAAATGACCGATACCGCACAGGGCGGACCCGAGTGGGTTTGCCACAATCCGAGCAATCGACGGAGCCGGGATGCCGCCGTCCGCCCGCCGGTCGTCGAACCGTCTACATCTGTTCCTTTTTCCGCGGCCCAACGCACCGCGGAAATCAGCAATGCTGTCGGCGAGGGAGACACGCCCTACTGGCCCGGCGAACGCCCGTTCTACGGCGAGGGCGAGGAATGGTGACGCCATGGAAAACGTCGCAACGAAACAGGAGGACGGCGTAGCCGTTGTCGTCGACGACGTGCGTCAGCCGCCACAGGCCTACTACTGCCAAGTCTGTCGCGATTCCAACGGAACCGTGAAGGACCCCGCAACTGGCGGGTTGGTGTGCCAGGTGTGTCTCAACCCCCTGCTCCTCCCAATCATTCGCCATTATTAGGCGTAGTCGCTTCGTTCCCGAACCGAGATTTCTCTCGGTTCTTTTTTTTCGATTCACACCATCCCCGACATCGCGGAGGGTAGGGAGAGGCAGGGGACTTGTGTCGGTTAAAAATACCGAGTTGACAGCGATTTTCACTCGTGTATAATATTTTTAAGGAATTTTTCTATGACGCTATCCCGCACCAATCCAAAGAGAATCGTGGCGAACGAAATCGCCATTATTATCATTGGAGCGCGCGCGGGACAACGGCGTTGAGTTTCTAGTTAGCACATCAACACCAGCCCCGCGCTATCTAGGCGCGGGAGTTTTGTTTTAGGGGGAACTATGAGTTACGAAATCACGGTGCCTTTCCGCGTCACTGTGCGCGGAGGTATGAGGTGCGGAAGGTCGCCGGTCGCGGCCAACGCATTGGCCGCTCTCTGCAAAGAGCGAAACATTCCGCTCAAAATCCGGGTTGGCGACGACGTGTTCGAAACGCTGGCCCGCAACGCCGGCAAGTGCTATTGCCACGCCGAGATGGGTGAGCAGACCACGGTGCTGCACAAGCTGCAGCAGGAATATCCGCGCCCGGACCTCGACACTCCGACGCGCCTCTGGGGCGTTGTCCAGGACCGGTTCGATTTGGTCCGCGCCATGTGCGACACCGACGGGCTGGTACTCTTCCCGCCGGCGGAAGGCCAGCTTCCGGAATTCCTCTACATGCTCACCGAGCTCGGCCGCCGTAAGGATTCTATCTACGTGGCGCTGGTCGACTGGACGCGTAAGCTGCTCACAGCCGCTCTTCCGGCCGAATCGGCCCTGGTGATACGCCGTTTTGGGGGCGAACGGATCGGAGGCGCTCTCGACTTTCTGCGCGAATCGCGGGCGTTCCTTGTCCGTACCGGCCGGAAAGAGGAAGCCGCGGCCTGACTTCAATTACAGGACTGCTACCTAGCGGTCTTTTTTTATTTTGCTTGACATATCCAATATACGACCGTATATTGGATATGTCTGAATTGCGTAGTAATTGATAACTTGACAGTTTTTTTGGTTAAGGCATAATGTATTCAAGCAAATGACATTTAACCGCGCTACTCAGACCAGTTTGCTTTCTTCCCTCTTGTTGTTGGGCCTGCTTACATTTGGCGCGGAAAACCGTAGATAATTCGCAATTTGTCAGGGAAATCACGGACCGCGCCAAACCGGGCGCGGGTTTTTATTTTAGCCGCGGTGGAGGGTTCAACACATCGAACTTTCGGCCGTGTCTGAAATCAACTGATTGGAGGGTCGAATGCTCACCGATGTTTTGAAATCTCCCGTCGCGCGCGGTTTTGCTGTCGGGTTTCGGGAAATCGAAAAGTACCGTCTCCCGCACGCTGGCGTGGTCCAGACGGCTGACGTTCGCGTTTTGAAGGACGGAGCTGTGGTCAAAACGGCGACCTTCATCAACGCCGTTTCTGCAACCGACCCCCAGACCCCTGTCAATATCGAGCTTGTCACCTACAA
This sequence comes from Patescibacteria group bacterium, assembly GCA_023485925.1. Lineage (GTDB taxonomy): Bacteria > Patescibacteriota > Doudnabacteria > UBA920 > 2-01-FULL-50-11 > JAMDAJ01. The sequence continues at coordinate 4,779 of JAMDAJ010000013.1, read as the reverse complement.
GCCGATCGACGGGAAGGGGGGCGTTGTACTCTTCGAATGCGTTCTTAACGGGCGCCCGGCTTCCGGCCTCGCCGATCTTACCACAGGCGAAGTCGTGCTGGGCTTTGAGGACGTGCCGATCTAACCGGAAAAGCGCGTCCGCTCGTTTCAGCTGGTGTTCCGCCGGCTTTTTTTATTACTTACTTTTTAGTATAATGAGGCAGACAGTTTTCCTGGCTGTAGGACATTCGGCCCCGTTGAATTTCTGCCCCTGTCCGGGGTGTAGTATACCGGCAGTACGCATGCATGGGGTGCATGTAGACCGGGTTCAATTCCCGGCACCCCGATAGGGGCAGAAAATATTTAACGGGGTGGAGATGCATGTAGACCGGGTTCCCTGCCTGCCGACAGGCAGGGATTACCAGCAGCCCGAAATAAAAATCTTGCATCAAAAAATCCCTCTGATAAGGAGGGATTTTTTGGACTAACTAGATTCTAGTTTAGTACCGGTCGGAACCGCCGGAGTTGCCTCCGCGATATCCGCCGCGACCGCCTCCAAAGCCGCCTGGTTTGCGCTCCTGCATCGGACGCGCTTCATTGACGACTATGGCCCGGCCACCGAGATCGGTGCCGTTAAGCTTGCCGACCGCGGCCTGTGCCTCTTCATCGGAGGACATTTCCACGAAGCCGAAGCCTTTGCTGCGGCCGGTGAACTTGTCCATGATGACAGTGGCAGTTTCGACAGTGCCGATACCGGCATTGACGAAGGCTTCACGAAGCTGATCGTCATTGACCGTGTACGGCAGATTGCCGACAAAAAGTTTCTTTCCCATAGTTCCTATTCTTGTTCTTGTGAACTTATTAGGTGTTCCCTGTTTACGACCTGATTTTTACCAACTTTCACTTTCAACTAGCTTTGCGAAACCACCTAAAGGTCCAGAGGCAAGAGACTAGAAAAGAAACGTGCTTTTGTAAAAATCTAGACAGGTAAGGGGAGTATAGCACAGAAGGGGTTTCGCGTCAACTTGCGTTTTTTTGTGTTGCGTGCCGAAAAATATGTTAAAATTAAGGTGGCTAATATATTTTTTAAGGATATGAAAAATTATCGGCCGGCAACAGGGAATTTTTACGACCAAAAAGCGAAGGTCTGGTGCCAATACGTGGCCGACAGTTTTTGGTACGAAAAGCAGTTCCGGGACTTCGTTTCCTATTTCCGTCCCGGCGCCCGCGTTTTGGATATTGGCTGCGCCTGGGGTATCCATATTCCCTTATTCTTAGGCGTCGGCAGCAAATTAAAGTACGAAGGCTTGGATATCAGTCGCGGCATGCTCAAAACCGCCCGGGCTCATTTTCCGCAGATGACCTTTCACCGCGCGGACGTATTCGATTTTTGAGACAGCGAACGGTTTGCCGGCTTTTGGGCGGCGGCGGTCTTGATGAACATTGCGCCCAAAGACTGGCCTAAGCTCCTATCTAATCTGCAAAAACTCACGAAGTCGGGCGGGTACGGTTTCATTTTACTGCCCGGGCGTGCAAGTGGGCTAGCTCCTAAAAGCGACAAACGCTACTTTAGTTTTTGGAATAAACAAAAAGTCGAATCCATTTTAAAACCCGCCGGCTGGAAAATCGTCGCTTGGGGTAAGTCGCCAAGCTTGTCTAAGGGTTGGTATGTTGACTGGACGTAATATATCGTCAAGCTGCCGAAATAAATCATGAAAATCTTACGTCCCAAATCCAAACAAACGATGCCGGGTTCCGCGCGCAAAGTTTTTTCCGGCGAGATTTATGATGTCTACCAGTGGCCGCAAAAAATGTTCGATGGTTCCACGGTAACATTCGAGCGGCTAAAGCGGCCCGACACGGTTTCGATAATTCCCGTAACCCAAGACGGGAAAATCATTGTGGCTTACGAGGAGCAGCCGAGTTTAAAGCCTGTCACTACAACCATCGCCGGACGCGTTGAGTTGGACGAGGATATTTTGGCGGCCGCAAAACGCGAACTTTTGGAAGAAACCGGCTATCAAGCTCCGGATTGGGGATTGTTGCACGCCTATCAGCCAATGACGAAAACCGAATGGGTTATTTTTACTTTCGTGGCGCGGGGCTGCAAAAAGGTGGCCGAACAAAATTTGGACCCCGGCGAGAAAATCAAACTTAAATTTGTGAGTTTCAACAAATTCATCGAAATGGCCGCGCGAGGGGATTTTGGCGAGCACGAATTGAAAATCATGGCGCTAGAAGCGAAGCTCGATCCCAAAAAAATGGCAAAGCTAAAATTAAACTTGCAGAAATAATGCCAGTTTATTAAGTGAATAGATGTATTTCAGAACTCCGCCAAAAGACTTTAAATACGACCTAACCACTGTCACCTGCATCATCGAGCACGGCGGCAAAATTTTGCTCATCAGGCGCTTGCCGGACAAGGTGCAGGGCGGCCGCTGGGGCGTGCCCGGCGGCAAGGCGGAGGCGGGCGAGGATTTGGCTGATGCTTTGGTCCGCGAAATAAGGGAGGAAACGGGCATTAACATCAACCCGATCGAATTGCAACCGATCGGTGCCGCTTACGTGCGCTATCCGGAATTCGATTTTACCAACCACCAGTATCGCATCGCGGTCGCCCAAAAACCGGAAGTCAAAATCAAAGCAGACGAGCACGATAATTTTATCTGGGTGACGCCGGAAGAGGCGATGGCGACACGACGCTCTTCCGATCTGGATGTTTGTTTTAGGGAGTATTATAGAAATCGAAAATAATTTCCTCTCCGCACAGCGTTCCATATTTCCTTCTCCCTTGAGGGAGAAGGTGGCAGAAGGCCGGATGAGGGGGAGTTCCAGCGGTTCGACCTCTCTTTCGCTCCGCGACATCTCCCCACGCCTGGGGAGATAAATAAGGAAAGGGCTAAGCGGAGAGGGTAGGGAGAGGTTGGGAGCATGGTCAGCAGGCATTATTCCTTACCTCACCCTAACCCCCTCCTACATGGGAGAGAGGAAGACATACTATGCGAGAACTATTTTTTGAGGCAATAGGGGAGGCGGAGAATTTGGAGGAGGTTTATAAGGGTTTGCTTTCGGTTTTGAACCAGCTTAATCGGCGCCGCGATATGCGCATTGGTTATGTCGCGGGCATCATCACTTCCGAAGGCCTGGAACACGCGGAAAAAAATTTCAAAAGGTTGGATCGATTCACGAGCGCTTTGCGCGAGCGCCGCGGTTTCCCGATGATTTCGGCGCCGGAGGTTTTTGATGGCGAGGTTTTTGTCAGGCAACGAGCCAGCCGGCCGGGATACGGCAAGGAAGACTTTTTGCGATTCTGGAGAAGCGTTTTGGCAAGCGGCCACGTCACCGACGTATTCTTTACGCCCCGCTGGGAAGAATCTGCGGGGTCAATCGACGAATTCAAGACGGCCAAGGCGTTGAATCTGCGCATTCATTTTGTGGATAAGGACTTGTTCTGAAGGGGCTTCGTTTTGACTTGATGAGCGTCCTTGCGGAGATATTTTGGCAATGGTATATTTTTGTGTCAGCTATTTTACCGATAGTCAAGGGGAGGAACCATGAAAGGGCAGATCACTCACGAACATCTCGCGGCAATCAAGCAGGCCGGCGGCGTGACCTTTACGCCGCTCCATCGAAAGCGATACCGCTGCAACCAGGCGCCCGGCTTGGGCCCACTTCACATCCATGAGCTCGAAACCGTGCGGAGCCAGGCCTTTGCCTTGCTCCACGAGGATGAAAACCCGCCGAAACGGTCGGGTAAAAAACCCGTCGCCCCGTCTCACCTCCACTATCAAAGCCTGCCAAGCCCGTAATGCGGGCGCAGGCTTCGTACGGCTATTGTCCTCACTGCGATCGGCATACCTATGTCGGGTGGACGTCAAACGAAGGGCAGTGTGTGTAACTGCAATACCAAGTTCGACATCGACCGGTCCTAATCAAACCTCAAGCTATCTTAAGCGAGGTTTTTTTGTTTTGCCGCCGTAATATGTTAAAATCAACTTAATAAAGCCTCCCCGCCTTTCGACGAACTAAAGGCGGGGCATCAGGGGGCTTTGTTGCCCAATGTGTCGGCTCCGCCGACTCACTTTCTCTCCGGCCTTCACCCCAATTGCAATCTGGGTATTCGGCCGGGGGCAATAAAAAAACTATGCCGAAACAAACTTACAAATATCTCATCGTCGGCGGAGGCGTGGCCGGCACCACGGCGGCGGAGACTATCCGGGCAAAAGACCCAAGCGGCACCGTCGCCATTATTTCCGACGAGCCGTATCCATTCTATTCGCGCATAATGATGTCCAAGCCCGCGTTTTTTTTGGGCAAAATTTCGTTCGACAGCATCTGGCTAAAAAAGCCGGCTTGGTATCAAGCGCAGCGCATCGAATTTTATTCTGGGCTTTCGGCCGTTGCTTTGGACGCGAAAGCTAAACTGCTAACCTTGTCCGACGGCCAAGCGCTCGGCTACGAAAAGTTACTGCTTGCGCTTGGCGCCCGCGCCGCAAAACTTCCCGGGCCGGATGCCGATAAGCCCGGAGTTTTTTATCTGCGCTCACTGGAACATGCCCGGGCGATCATTGCGGCATTGCAAACCTCAAAGAAAGTAGTGGTTTTAGGCGGGGGATTCGTGGGTTTTGAAACCTGCGAGCTTATGCGCATGGCGGGATTATCCGTAACTTTGGTGATGAGGGAGAGATACTTTTGGGATTTTTTGTGGGACGAAGAGTCGGGCCGCATGCTGGAGGACGCCCTTACCCTTTCGGGCGTGGAATTGGCGCACAGCTTGCAGGTCTTGGAAGTTCTGGGCGG
>JAMDAJ010000068.1 GCA_023485925.1 Patescibacteria group bacterium | reverse complement strand
TACGTGCAAGTCTCGTCCGAAATCTCCCTCTACTCGCTTGCGCTGCCGCGCTACCAAGCCGTTTTCTTCAATCCCACGAAATCGACGGTGCTGGCCGATAAGAACGTCCGCGCCGCGCTCGCGCAGAGTTTGAACCGGCAAACTATCATCGACCAGGTCTACGCCGGCGCCGCCCGCCCAGCCTACGGACCTATTCCCGCCGGAAGCCTAGGGTACAACCCCGGCGTTGAGAAAGCTAACCTCTTCGATCTTGATAATGCCAAAAAATTGCTCGCTGCTTCCGGCTTTTCCGCAACCGGCACCGACCCGGTGCTGGTCAAAACCGGAAAATCCGGCTCGACCAAACTGGAATTCACGCTCACTACCGATAATTTCCCGGCCAATGTCCAGACCGCCGAACTGCTCCGGCAGCAATGGGAGAGCATCGGCTTCAAAGTCGACCTGCAAATTTTGACCTTGGGCGAACTGCAACAAAATTACCTGCACCCCCGAGCATACGAAGCCTTGCTATTCGCCGAGTCAGTGGGAGCAGATCCCGACCCTTACCCCTACTGGCACTCCTCCCAAGCTCGAGATCCGGGGCTGAACCTGGCCATGTACTCCAGTAAGGAAGCGGACCAGCTGCTGCTCGAGGCCCGTACCAATGCCGACCCCAACTATCGCATTCCGCGCTACCAGCGCTTCCAGGAGCTGGTGGCCAATGACGTACCAGCCGTATTTATCGTCAACTCGCTATACGTCTATGGCGTCTCTACTCGCGTGAACGGCATCGACTTAACTAGCATCGCAAGCCCCGCCGAACGATTCCTGGATATCGAGAGTTGGTACAGCAAAACCAAACGAGAGTGGCAATAATTTAAGGTCTGGGCACGTGGCGGAACTGGCATACGCGCTAGCTTCAGGAGCTAGTGGGAGCAATCCCTTGGAGGTTCAAATCCTCTCGTGCCCATTATTGAAAACGCCAACCGGGCGTTTTTTAAAATAAAAAAACCGACACGAAAGATCGGATTCAAAGTAGGAGAGAAAACAGTCCGACGCCGAATGCGGCATAGCAACCGGCGACGACATCATCCCACATCACGCCGAATGCCGATTTCTTCCTGTCGAAAAACTTGATAGGCCATGGCTTCGTGATGTCGAACAGCCGGAACAGGCCAAAAGCCACCGGGAAGAGCACGGCGGCATGACGTGGAGAAGTGACGGGCGCGCGCACAATCAGCATTCCCAATACTTCGTCGATGACAATCTGGTTCTGGTCGCGCGTCCGAACACGGCCTTTCCAGTCACGACGCGGCCCAAGCGCGACTTCGGCGAGAGGAACGCACCACATGCCGAGAACGAAGACGAACGCAACGCGGCGGTGAGCGCACTCCCGTTCGGAACGCAATACTAGTCGAGGAAGGCGACTACCCAGCACAGCAGCAAAGCGGCCAAACTGCCGTAGGTGCCGGCCATTTCCTTCGGGAACCCCGGAAGGCGAATAGCCGGGATGAGGCCGGAGCCAAACCAGGTAGCAATGGCGACTGCTATCTTTGATTTCATGCAAGTCCTCCTTGGCTGCAAAATCCGTTCATTATTACAAAAACCCTAACGTCAGTCAGTCCTGGGCGTTTGACAAGATTTTAATTCCATGTTAATATACCTTATCCGGTCCAAATTCCGCTTGAAACCAAACCACAAATCAACAGTGAAGTTTGTGTCATCCCGACTGCAATGGAGGGATCTTTCGGCAAAAAAACTGCCCAAAAAAAGATTCCTCGACTCCGCTCGGAATGACAGAAAAATGTCAGCTTACAATTACCAGATTTTAATCCGCAAGTTCTTTTGCGTAAATTGCTGATTGCGATTTGTTAATTGTTCCGCAAACCAGGCCGGTTGCTTGGAACCGCCTGTCGGAACACCAATAACAATTTTATCATTGACCTCCCTTGCTTCATCAGAGGCAAATAGGAGACTGGCAGACCAAAGGAGCTGCCGAATTTTGTGAAAAAGATTTTTTTCTTTTTCGCAAAACCTCAAGACCATAAAGTCTCTATGATCAGCAAAAGATCCCCGCGGCCTTCGAGTCGCCGCTCGGCTCGCGAGCATCGCGTTAGTCGAAATGACGAACCGTATATTCCGTCCGCCTCCCCACAAAACCGCCCGCAAAAAACTTTTTTTGCAGGCGCCAAAGACAAACCCGGCTTTACCGCCCGCCCCAGCACGATGAAAATCGTCCCCTTGGGCGGCGTGGAAGAGGTCGGCGAAAACATGACCATCTTCGAATACGAAGATGACATCATTATCGTCGATATGGGTTTTGCCTTTCCTGACGAAAACATGCCGGGCGTCGATTATATTATCCCCGACACCAAATACCTGCAGGAAAACAAACACCGCATCCGCGGCGTCATCGTCACCCACGGCCACTTGGACCACATTGGGGCGGTGCCTTACATCATGCCTAAAATCGGCGATCCCGCCATTTTTACCATGCCGCTCACCGCGGCTTTGATCGAACGGCGACTCGACGAATTCCATCTCTTGGGCCGCAGCCAGATCAACCGCGTGAACATCGACCAGGTACTGAATCTGGGAGCTTTCACCATCCGGTTTTTCCGCCTAAACCACAACATTCCCGATTCCATCGGGCTCTCCATCAAAACCCCAGCCGGACACGTCATCTACGCTACCGACTGGAAATTCGACCACACCCCGGTGGACGGCAAACCCAGCGAATTCTACAAAATTGCCAAATTCGGCGGTGAAGGCGTATCGCTTTTGATGTCAGATTCCACCAACGCCGAAGTGCCGGGCTATTCCCTTTCCGAAAAAGACCTGGGCGAAACCATCGACCGCGTCTTCCGCGACGCCGAAGGGCGCATCATCTTTGCCACCTTTTCCACGCTCATCAACCGCATCCAGCAGGTCATCAACTCCGCCCAAAAATATGACCGCAAAGTCGTCGTCACCGGCCGCAGTATCGTGACCACCGTGGAAATTGCCTTCTCCTTGGGCATGCTGAAAATCCCGCCCAAGATTATTGTGCGGGCCGAAGCCGCCCGGAAACTTCCGGACAGCAAGGTGGTCATTCTTTCCACCGGCAGCCAGGGCGAGGAATCGGCGAGTCTTGCCCGCATCGCGCGCGGCGAACACCGCACGGTTTCCGTCAAACCCGGCGACACGGTGGTCATCTCCGCTTCCCCCATTCCGGGTAACGAACGGGCCGTCGCGGGGGTGATGAATAACCTCACGCGCCAAGGCGCGAGAGTGCTTTATATCAAGAACCTCGACATCCACACCTCCGGCCATGCCAAACAGGAAGACCTCAAAATGATGATCTCGCTCGTCAAACCCAAAAACTTCATGCCCATTCACGGCGAACACCATATGTTGGTGGCGCACGCCGAACTGGCAAGGAACTTGGGCGTCCCGGACAAGAATATTTTCATCCTCGATAACGGCGACATCCTGGAACTTTCCGCCGGTGCCGCTAAGATCTCCGACAAAAAAATCAAGACCGGACTGGTCTTCATCGATGGTTTAGGCGTCGGCGACGTGGGCGAAGTGGTATTGCGCGACCGCAAGGTGATGAGCGAGGACGGCATGTTCGTAATCATCATGCAAATCGACCGCAAGACGGGAAAACTTATTAATACCCCCGATATCATCAGTCGCGGTTTCGTCTACATGAAGGAATCGGAAGACCTGCTGCGCGAAGTCAAACACGAAGTGCGCAAAGTGGTGGAGGTAAAAACCAACAAGCCGCAGGAACCGAATTTCGCCTATATTCGCGGCCGCGTTCGCGATCAAATCGGAGAATTTCTATTTCAACGCACGGAACGCCGACCGCTGATCCTCCCGGTGATAATTGAAGTGTAAACTAAAAATAAGAACGGCCCAGAGCTTACTCGCCGGGCCGTTTTTTGTCCACCGCTGACATGAAGTGTTATAATATCCCCATGAACCCCGGTAGAAACCGATCAAACGTCAGGGGGTTATAGTTACACTCATGTTTGGCCTTTCAATAATAATTTTAGAGCGATGAAAATTTCTAACGGGGCGAACAAGCCACGCATCTTATCTGGCACCCAACCCTCCGGCAAACTCCATATCGGCAATTACCTGGGCGCGCTTAAAAATTTCGTGGCACTGCAAAGTTCGGGAAAATACGAGTGCTTTTTCATGGTCGCCGACTACCACTCTGTCACCGAAGACTACGCGCCCGCAGAAAAACGCCAGCAGATCATCAATCTGACTTTGGATTTTCTTGCCGCGGGTCTCGACCCGAAAATTTCGACGATTTTTCTCCAGTCCCTCGTGCCCGAACATCTGGAGCTGGCTTGGATTTTTGATACTGTCACGCCGGTTGCCGAACTGGAACGGATGACCCAGTACAAAGACAAGGCCAACCGGCAGGAAAAAAACATCAATGCCGGCCTGTTCACTTACCCGGTTCTCCAAGCCGCGGATATTTTGATATACAAGCCACAAGCCGTACCGGTGGGGAGTGACCAATTGCAGCATTTGGAGATAACCAATACCATCGGCCGAAAATTCAACCGCCGATTCGGGCCGACCTTCCAGGAGACCAAGCCCCTCCTCACCGCGACGCCGAAAGTCATGAGCTTGAGCGAGCCGGCGAAAAAAATGTCCAAATCCGAACCTGCAGGCTGCGTGTATTTAACCGACGAACCCGAGGAAATCTTGCATAAAATCAAACGCGCGGTCACCGACACCGCCCCCGGCAAAGACAAAACCCCCGGCGTGGCCAATCTTTTTACTTTGCTCTCCGAATTCGGTTCGGCCGAGGACATAAAACGGTTCGAAGCCGCGCACTTAAACGGCACTATCCGTTACGCGGAACTGAAAGAAATCCTGGCAACCCGCATTGCCGAACACTTTGCGGATTTCCGAGAGGAACGGAAAAAGTTGGCAAAGGATCCGGACAAAATAATAAAACTGCTGAAAACCGACAGCGCCAAAGCGGAAAAATTGGCCGCCAAAACGCTTGCCGAAGTGAAACAAAAAATCGGCCTGGCTTTCTAGCCGGCCAATCAGGAGGGGCTCATGGCCTTCTTTACCTGCGTGGCTAGATTTTCAGACTCGGACGCGACCGACACGGCATATCGGGAATGCGTCCAGGCCTTGCTCGCTAATACGGTGTTTTTGGGACTGCATTTCTCTAATCGGTCTCATGGCGGGCCCCAATCCCAATACCGCCCCCGACGCGTCATAGACACGATCGTTTTCGAGATCGATGGCAGCTACCCGCCAGAAAAATACGTTTACCCAAACCTCCGGGAACGTTTCTTCACCCGCCGCTCTCCCAAAGACACCACCGTCGCTCTCGTGAAACCGCGAGAGTGTAGCCAGCTGCAACGCGCGGCTCTGGGTCCGGAAGAAGTGTTCCTCCTCGACCATCCAGAAACCCAGCCGCAGATGCGGCGGCAAAGGATCTACGATGTTTACGCCGAATTCGGCACGTCCCAGCGAGCTGATGAAGTTCGGGAAATCCTGCTCTACCGGCCTTTCGAACGCTGGCAAGGACTTTTCGTCCTCTCCGCCGAACGCGACCCAAACCCGGCTTGCGTCAAAATCCTGGTCACAAGCCTCAACCGAGACAAGCTCCAAGAGCTGGCCAAAGAGTTCGGCATCTTGCGCATCACGCGCAACCACGGACCGCTCTACGAACGGCCGAAACAACTCGCCCCCGCCTAAAAACCCGACCTTGCGGCCGGGTCTTTTTTCAATTGTGATAACCTTGATTTCCCAACATCACACGCGCTCGAAGTAATCGGGATTTATAAGCAGACAATGTAATGCCCAACGCCTCTGCTTTTTGCTTTTGACTTAAATCCGGTTCCTCTAATTCCATCTTGATAACGTCCCGGAATATATAGGGCAATCTGGCGATCTTCTTCTCCAATTCCTTCCCGATTAGGTTATCAAGCGCCGAGGGCTCCCGGCTCGGCTGTGACTCCAAAGGATCGAAATCCCCCACCTGCTCTGGAGCCAGTTGTCTCTCGCCCAAATAATTTCGCTTGGTAGTACTCTTCCGATACCGGCTAAAGATTTCATTTCTGATAATTTTTATGATGTAGGTTTCTAAACTGGCGTCTCCGCGGAATTCCTCAAGATGCCTAAATGCTTTCAAGCATGCCTCCTGCACGATTGCCGGAGCCTCATCCTGGTCAGGAGAAAATTTTGGCAGTAAATAAGAAGCATAGCGCAAAAAAAACCGGATAATTCGCCTCGATTTCCGCTTCAAATTGCTCCCGGGTAATTTTCCCGCCATTGCCCGCTTCGGGGATGTGGGACAAACCCTCCTTGGGGATGAAGCTTCCACCAAGCTCGCCCATATTATTTTTCGCTCATCTTAATGAAATCCACGATCTCTTTAAGCTTTTCTGCCATCAACTGTTGGCTTTTGGCTTCCAGGTTCAACCGGACCAGTGGTTCGGTGTTGCTGGCACGGACGTTAAAGCGCCAATCCGGATAATCGATAGAAACGCCGTCAATTTCCGAAAGTTTACCATCAGCGTATTTTTGCTTGAGCGCCGCAAGCACGGCATTCACATCTTTGACTTTCAGGTTAGTCTCTTCTATGGCGAAATATTTGTCGAAATACGGCTGATAAATCTCGCTAAGTTTTTTGCCGCTCGTGGAGAGGATGTCAAGGATTAAAAGCAAGGGGATAAGACCGTTATCGAGATAAAAATAATCCTTGAAAAAGTAATGCGCCGAAACCTCGCCGCCGAAAGCCGCATCCTCTTTAATCATCCGCTCCTTGAACAGGCTGTGTCCGGTGCGGTTAGGCAACGGCGTGCCGCCGGCGCGCCTGACCGTATCGATAATGGCCCAGTTCTGCTTCATGTCGATGACGATCTTCGAACCGGGATAACGGCCAAGCATATACTCCGCCAACACCGCCGAGGTAAAATAGCCGGAGAGGAACCGCCCGGTCTCATCATAGAAAAATATCCGGTCGGCGTCGGAATCCCAGGCTGCGCCGAAATCCACCTGACTTTTTTTGATAAGCTCGATGGTTTCCGTGCGACTTTCGGGAATAAGCGGGTCCGGCCGGCCTTTGGGAAAACTGCCGTCGGGGGTTTCGTTAAGCCACACGATTTCCAGCGGCAAAAAATCCTGCAAGCGCTTGAGATTGCGCGCGAGCGGCCCGAAATTTATATTGGCCACCAGCTTCAGCGGCTTGATGCGACTGCGGTCGATGACGGAAATCACCTTTGCCAAATAATCGTCCAAAACATCGAGTGTTGCCACCTGGCCGGGCACAGTCGCCTTGTAAGCGTAGTTAGAAATCACCAAATCGCGGATTTCGGGGATGCCGCTGTCGCCGGAGACGGGCTTGGCCATCTGTCGCACCATTTTGACGCCGTTCATCTCCCGCGGTGTATGGGAGCCGGTAATCACCAATCCGCCGGCGTAGCCGTAATGCGCCACGGTAAAATACATCATATCGGTGGAAACCACGTCGATGTCCACCACGTCCACGCCGTGGTCGATAAGCCCCTGCCGCATCGCGGCAAACAGTGCCGGACCGGAAAGCCGTACGTCGCGTCCCAATACTATTTTTTCGCCACCGGCAAGCCCCATGAATTTTACATAAGCCTGGGCGATCTTATAAAAAATCACGTCGTTGATTTCTTGCGGATATACGCCGCGGATATCGTAAGCCTTGAAAATACCGGGATTGATTTTGTCCATAACTTCGAAAAATATTAGTCTAGATGGATTATACCAAATCCCCGATTATTCAACACCTATAAAAAAATCCGCCGGGAATGGCTGGCGGATACGAGGTGAAAACGGGGCGGGGCGAACAACCTATGCATGAAATAGCCGATTAAAGGCCTCAGCGGCCGGAGATGCTGCCGGCGTGTGTGTTAACGGCACGTCCAAATCGATATGATCACAGTTTCTACGGTCCAAAGAGAGATGAACGGTCTCTCTTGCCATGTCGATGCTGGCGTCCCCGGCGAAGACCTTGCCGCCGATCACTACCGAGACCCGATTGCCTGGGAGCACTCGGAAATCCCGAAAGAATGGATCGGCGTTCGCGGCTTTATTCAAATCCGCGATAAATGCCTCAAGGACGATAGAGGTCGACGCGTGTTTGTGCCGCGTTTTCGAAGACATCTCTCCTCCTGCTCTGCTACTTTATCGCTCAATACGAATATACTATAATAAAGCGTCCGAACCAAATTATCAAGTTACCCTATGCCTTTATCTCTCGGCATCGTCGGTTTACCCAACGTGGGAAAATCCACGCTCTTTAACGCGCTCACAAGGCAATCGGTGGTCGCGGAAAATTATCCGTTCGCTACCATCGACCCCAACGTCGGCATGGTAGCCGTGCCGGATAGCCGGCTAGAGAAACTGGCGGCATTGGAACATAGTAAAAAAATCGTGCCGACGATAATCGAGTTCGTCGATATCGCCGGCTTGGTAAAAAACGCCCACAAAGGCGAAGGCCGCGGCAACAAATTCCTCTCCGCCATCCGCGAAGTGGATGCCATCGCCGAAGTGGTGCGGTTTTTTGAAGACCCCGGAATCCATCACGTGGAAGGCGGGCCGAATCCCGCTCGCGACCGCGAGACTATCGAAATCGAACTTATCCTAGCCGACCTGGAAACTTTGAAAAAACGCCTCGAGGCGGTCAAGAGCCAGGCCAAAAGCGGCGACAAAAAAATCATCGCCAAAGCCAAAGTGCTGGAACGGATCGAAAAAGAACTTTCCGAAGGCAAACTCGCCAACCGAATCACGCTCGCCGAAGAAGAACAGGAAACCTTGAATGAGCTGCAGCTTTTAACGTCCAAACCCCTGCTATATGTAGCCAACAGCACTTTTAACCCCGGCACAAAAACCTACTCGCCGCCGATACCTGCGGGCTGGAACGCCATTCCCATCGATGCCAAACTGGAAGCGGAACTCAACGCGCTTTCAGAACAGGAAAAAAAAGATTATCTCAAGGAACTGGGCTTGGAACTTTCCGGGCTGGACCGTTTGATTCAAGCCGCGTACAAGACTTTAGGACTTATCACGTTTTTAACCACCGGACCGGACGAAACCCGCGCCTGGACGGTGAAAGCTGGGAGCAAAGCGCCTGCTGCCGCCGGCAAAATCCACACGGATTTTCAACGCGGCTTCATCAAGGCGGAAACCATCAACTGGCAAAAATTGCTGGACGAGGGTTCCTGGGCCAAAGCGCGGGAGCACGGTTTGGTCCGCACCGAGGGCAAAGAATACGTTGTGGCCGATGGCGACGTGATGGTGTTCAAATTCAACGTTTGACGCTTGCCCCTAGATTGACACAAAAAAACTTCTCCCTTAAGGAGAAGCGAATTCTCGCGGGAACGATCTAGCTGCCGATTTCCGTTCGCAAGAACCTTTCGATCTCGCCGTCGCCTAAATCGAATGTTTCCGGGACAGTATTCATCGAACTGCCGGAAATCAGGTGCCAAAGCCGGCAATCCTCACAAGCTTTCCGGCCGTATTGGGCTTCCAGCGCTTGCGACTTTATGGCGCACATGGAATATGTCTCTATGGAATCCGCGTCCATTGCGGCCTCCCAAAGCGCCTTCAATTCCCTAAACTTGGCTTCTTGCTCCTCGGTTCCCCTCTCCCCGGATTGTTCGTGACTTCCCAAGTTTTTTGTTTCCATGAACGATGGTTAAGATTATTTAATATTTTACACAAAAAAGGGCCCAAATACAATTCGACCGCGACGGCCAAATTGCAAAAAAAAAAAAACGGATTGACCCGTTTTAGCAGCTGCAGCGCACCAGCAAGGCGAAGGCCTTGCGGCGCTCCCGGCCGGTAGGCTTGAACTCCCAGCGCTTCACCGCTTTTTCCACCCCGCGTGCGATCGGGTGGAACCCGGTAGCGCGGACGCTTTTCACCACCCCGGCCACATCGATTTCCACGATAGCCCGCAGCCGGTGAACACCGGAGCAGCGAACAGCCGGGCACGGCGCGGCGGAGGACCAACGGTCAAGCTCACGACCGATACCCGCTGGCACGGCGATGTTGAGTTTCCCCGGCCCGCACACCTCCGCACAGAGCGGCAGGGCAAGGGCGAGAAGAAGCAAGAATGTCGTTCGCATAGCTCCCCCTTTTACACGATCCCACAATGCTAAATAAAATTCCGCGAACAGTCAACCGTCGGCTGAATAAGCCGTTGACAGCGGGCAGTATCCCTGCTAGACTGTTTTAGCTATCATCGTGGATCCTGGATCGGGGTCCAGGATGACGGTTTATAACTATATTTACAAATAGTTGCTTGTTTTGCTCAAAGCAAAACAAGATAAACTGTCAATTAATCATCGTTCATGA
>JAMDAJ010000053.1:21546-40332 GCA_023485925.1 Patescibacteria group bacterium | reverse complement strand
AGGTATATACTTAAAATGTCCGGCCGGACATTTTAAGTTATTTCAGTTTAAAACGACGGAGCAATTCTTTTTCTTCGTCCATTTCATCTACCCGAAGTATGCGGATATAATGGACTAACCCTGTGGTATGCAAATATTCTATCGCCGCGCGATTAATCGGGAAGGGACTTATAAAGACGCTTTCTTGTAGGTTTACGAAACCTTGTTTTTTAAGCAAAAGACGCAACTGGCGTCGGGATTTGCGATGAGCTTCCGGGATATCGAACATTACCAGGCGCCATTTACCGTCCCACGTTTGGGATTTTTTTATCTTGGCGCGAGCGAATAGGGCAGAGAGCTGGCCTTTGCGGGTGAGTTTCAGGAATTGTTTGTTTTGTTTTTTGGTGATTTCAAGGAAGCCGCGTTTTTTCAATTGCTTAACTGATCTGTAATAGCGGCGTCTTTCAATATGGCCGGCTCGGCGGATCCAGGCGTAGGGTGTTTCAAAGGGTTCGGGCATCATATCGGCGATTTCAGAGAGGTACTCAATGACCAGAGGGGCGATTTTTACTCGGTGTATTTTGTCTTTCCTCATATTAGTTACATAATGATTTTCTATCTTTTAGTATACCACAAATGTCCGGCCGGACAAATTAGGTAGCATTTTATGACTCTAAGTAGCGTATTATCGAATGAAGCGGATTGGGAGGTGCGCGGGTTGATTCAAAAAAATTAAGGGTTGAGATACCTTCTCTGATTTCAGTGAAAGGCAAACACGTTCCGCATAAAAAAATTAGTCTTGACAAGATATTTAGAAAGGTATATAATTAGAATATCTAAATATTTTGGCATACATTATATGCCTACGAAAAAAACCTTCGAAAAGCTCATTTCCACCATGTTCACTATGCGGCGGAATTTTTTGGACCGCCTGGAATGCGCGGGGGGAGTCGGGGATAGGATCACCGTTCTGCACCTGGAAGTGTTACAGTTGGTGGCCGAACTGCCGGGACTCCCAATGCGCCATGTGGCGCAGCATTTTTTTATCACCCCGCCTTCCGCCACCTCATTGGTGGACGCGATGGTCAAAGATGGGTATATTAAAAGGGTTGTCGATTCCACCGACCGCCGCTTGGTGCGTCTGCAGATTACACCGTCTGGCCGTCGGCACTTGAAGCTTGGCCAAAAAGCCATGGAAACAAAAATGCACGATTTACTGGGTAGCTTAAGCGACCAAGATGCCCAGCAGCTTATCCGGATAGTTGGGAAGGTCGTGACGGCTTTGAAAGAACGCGAGCGTGAAAAAACATTATCTTATTAACGCATAAATTTTTATCTATGAAGGCGCTATTCAAAAACAAGAAATTTTTGATCGGACTCGGCATCGTCGTGGTCGTCGTTTTGCTCATAATCTTCGCGACCCGCGGCAAAAAGGCGGTCTCCGATACCTTCACCGTCAAAAAAGATAATCTAGAGCAGCAGGTCAGCATTACCGGCACGGTCAAGCCGGCGGAAGAACTCGCCCTGGCCTTTGAGGTCAGCGGCAAGGTCTCCCGTCTGGGCGCCGCGGTCAACGACCACGTGCTGGCCGGCCAGACTTTGGTGGAACTTGAGCACGCCGACTTGACGGCGCAATATAACTCGGCTCAAGCCGCGATGGAAAGCGCGGAAGCGCAATTGGCCCAGTACCAGGCCGCTTTGGATTCGCAGAACGCAAAACTCCTGGCATTACAGCGCGGTTCGCGCCCCGAAGATATCGCCGTCAAACTGGCGGAACTTTCCAAAGCCCAGCAGGATCTGGAAAATTATTATCAGGACACGACCGATACACTCTCCGACGCTTTCACCAAGTCGGACAACGGCGTGCGTACCCAGCTGTCCTCGCTCTTTTCCGGTTCGGTCTCTACCACCTATAACCTGACATATATCACCGCCGATTATCAGGCAGGTCTGGACGCGCAAAATCAGCGCGCTGACATAGAACAGAAATTGCTTTCCTGGCGGCAAAAATTGAGCGCGCTTTCCGACTTAAGCCCCAAAAGCGAACTTGACGCGGCTTTAGTGGACGGCCGGACTACCCTTTCGGCCATCAAGACGTTTTACGAACGCGTTAACGATACTTTGCAGACCAGCACCAATCTCACCTCGACCACGCGCGACACTTATCTGGGATATCTTTACACGGCGCGCAACAACCTGGTGACAGTTTTGAGCGCGGTGAACGCTTTGGAGCAGAATATTGCCTCCCAAAAGATCTACGTTGACAAGATCCAGAAAGAATACGATTTGAAACTTTCCGGCAGCGATCCGCAGGACATCGCGTCGCAAGAAGCGGTAGTGCGGCAGGCCGAAGCCAGCGTAAAAAGCGCGGCAGCGCAAGTAAAGCAATATCAGGCCAACCGCGACAGCATGGGGGCGAAGATCGCCAAAACCGTTCTGATTTCGCCGATAGTCGGCATCGTCACCAAGCAGGACGCTAAGGTCGGCGAGATTGTCGCGGGAAACGTTGAGATCGCCGGCGTGATTTCGGATACTAATTTCGAGATCGATGCCGACGTGCCGGAGGTGGATATCGCCAAAGTGAAGCTTGCCGACACCGCCGAAGTCACGCTGGATGCTTACGGCAATGATACGATTTTTCCCGCGCACGTCGCGAAGATCGAACCGGCCGAAACCGTTATCTCGGGCGTCATTTATTATAAGGTGACGTTGGTATTTGAAAGCGTGGACGAACGCCTGCGTTCGGGCATGACCGCGAATGTCACCATCAAGACCGCCCGCAAAGAGGGAGTGCTGGTGGTGCCGGCCCGCGCCGTCTTGGAAGAAGCCGGTGCGAAATACGTCCGCATCGTCAAGAAAAACGACGGCGTCAACTACGAAAAACGCGAAGTGACGACCGGACTTTCCGGCACGAGCGGCATGGTGGAAATTGTGAGCGGTTTGTCCGAAGGGGATATTGTCATCACCTTCCTTAAATAACCTGTCGATGGAAACTTTAATTTCGATCAAAGACCTGACCAAAGATTACGAGCTTGAGGGCGGGGTGGCCAACATCCTGCGCGGGGTTTCGTTTTCCATATCGAGCGGTGAATTAGTGGCCATTATGGGGCCGTCCGGCTCGGGCAAATCCACCCTGATGCACATCTTGGGTTTTTTGGACCGGCCGACTTCCGGCACATATCTTTTCCGCGGGCGCGACATCAAGACCCTTTCCGATGACGAACTGGCGCGGTTGCGGAACAAGGAGATCGGTTTCGTCTTTCAAAGTTTTAATCTCTTAAAGCGGACGAGCGTTTTGGACAATGTCAAATTGCCCCTGTCTTACGTCGGTTATAAAGTGACCGACGGCGACGAACGCGCCAAAAAAGGACTCGACGCAGTTGGGCTGTCGCACCGGCTCCATAACCGCCCCAATCAGCTTTCCGGCGGGGAGCAGCAGCGCGTGGCCATTGCCCGGGCTCTCATCAACAACCCTTCGATAATCTTCGCCGACGAGCCAACCGGCAACCTCGATTCCAAATCCGGGGCGCAGGTGATGCAGCTTTTCAAAGATCTCCACCACCAAGGACACACTATCGTCCTGGTCACTCACGACGCTACTGTCGCTCATCAGGCGCACCGCATTCTGCACGTTATGGACGGACAGATCGTTCAGGACGAAAAAATTTCCGGAGGTTGAGCCATGCAAATAAAGGAGATAATCAAAACCATCCTCGAAGGATTCCGCGCAAACAAGATCCGCGCGGTTTTGACTATTTTAGGCATCGTCATCGGCATCGGTTCGGTCATCGTCATCATGTCCGTGGGCGCCGGTGCCCAGAGTCTCATCTTAAATCAGGTCAACAGCATGGGCACGGATCTTATCGGCATTTTACCGGGCGCCTCCGACCCCAACGGGCCGCCAGCCACGGTTTTTGGCCTCACTATCACCACGCTCAAATACGAGGACGCGCAGGCCCTGCGGGACCGGTCCCAGGCGCCCCACAACGTGGCCGTTTCGGCTTACGTCGCCGGCGTGGATACAATCAGTTCGATTTACGAGAATCTGACCGGGAATTTCATGGGGACAAGCGCTGCGTATCCGGAAGTGGAGAATGTGGAAGTCGCCTCGGGCCGATTTTTTACCGAGTCGGAAGAAAAGGGCCTGGCCCGCGTTGCGGTCTTAGGCGCCCAGATGAAGATCGATCTGTTCGGCGAAAACGACCCCATCGGCCAACGCATCAAGATCAAGCGCGAATCCTTTGAGGTTATTGGCGTGCTTGCCGCCCGGGGCAGCAACTTGCTTTCCGATACCGACAACCGCGTGTTCGTGCCCGTGCTCACAGCCGAGAAGTTGGTGTTAGGCATCGACCATTTGGGTTTTATCCGCGCAAAGATCGATGACACGCAAAATTTGGACGCGGCCATGGATGACATTCGGGTCATTTTGCGCCAGCGCCACGGCATCACCAATCCGGCTGACGATGATTTTTCCATCCGCAGCACCGCTCAGGCGCTGGACGTTTTGGGGCAGGTGACCGACGCCATCCGGTTCTTTCTGGCCGGCATCGGCGCTTTGTCGCTTTTGGTCGGTGGCGTAGGCATAATGAATATCATGCTGATTTCCGTGGCGGAAAGAACCCGCGAAATCGGTTTGCGCAAGGCCCTGGGCGCCCGCAAGCAGGATCTGTTAGTGCAGTTTTTGGCCGAGGCCTCGATTTCGTCACTTACAGGCGGCGTGGTCGGCATCGTCGGCGGGGTGGCGATTTCCGCGCTCATCGCGCTAGTCGCCCAGGCCTTAGGTTACAATTGGAGTTTTGTGGTGTCGCCCGCCTCGGTGATTTTGGCCTGCGCGGTGTCGATATCTATCGGTATGATTTTCGGTTATTATCCCGCGAAAAAAGCGTCGGGGCTCGACCCTATCAGTGCATTAAGGTACGAGTAAATGCTCCGCCAAGCCATCGTTCAAAGTTTAAAAAATCTGCTCGCTTTCAAAGCCCGTTCGGCGTTGACGATTTTGGGTATGGTCATTGGCATCACGGCGGTAGTGGTGATTTTTTCGGCCGGCGGCGCTTTAAAGGCCCAGCTCAATTCTTACATCGACAGCTTCGGCCCCAGCACTTTGCAGGTGGAAGTTAAAACGCCGGCTACTTCCAAAACTTCTTTTTCCAATGCCTCTAGCATGGCGATGGGCGCTAATATCACCACTTTCAAGCTTTCCGACTTAGACGCTATATTAAAATTGCCCAACGTCAAAGACGCCTACGGTATGCTGATGTCGCAGGAGCAAATCACTTACAAGGATGAAGCCAAGCGCTCGTTCGTGCTGGCGATGGGCGCGGCGGCCGAACGGATCGACCAGACCAAAGTCGAGTCCGGTCGGTTTTACACTGATGACGAAGACCGGGGGCTGGCCCGCGTGGCGGTACTGGGGCCCGAACTCAAGAAAAAACTTTTCGGCGACGATGACCCGCTGGACAAATACATCAAGATCCGGCGGGTGAATTTCAAGGTCGTTGGCGTTTTGGAATCACGGGGCGCCTCCATGATAATCAACCTGGATGACGCGGTTTATATTCCAGTGCGCACAGCGCAGAAACTGGTTTTAGGCGTCGATCACATCGTTTCTTCCGTGATTCAAGTTAACGATGGCAATTTGATGGATGAAACCGTGGCGGAAATCACCGACCTGATGCGGCAGCGGCACAACACCCCAACGGCTGACAAAGAGGATTTTCACGTCACGTCTATGGAGGAAGCGCGGCAGATGATGGACACGGTGTTCGGCTATCTCACTTTCTTGCTGGTGGCGCTCGCCGGCATTTCGCTCCTGGTGGGCGGCGTGGGCATTATGAACGTGATGTTCGTTTCCGTGCGCGAGCGGACTTACGAAATCGGCTTGCGCAAGGCGGTCGGGGCTACCCAAAGCAATATTCTTTGGCAGTTTTTGATCGAGACCACTATCGTCGTTCTCGTGGCCGGGCTGGTGGGTATTTTCTTTGGTCTGGCGATTTCTCTGATGATTTCGCTTGTGGCCACGGCTATCGGGTTCACTTGGCCGTTCGTGCTGCCGTTTTCCGCCATGGCAGTGGGCGTGGGTTTTTCCATATCGTTCGGTTTTGTGTTCGGCATTCTGCCCGCCCGGGCAGCGGCCAAACTCGACCCGGTCGAGGCGATGCGGTTTGAGTAGTGTTGATAGTTATAGAAACACCTTTGGAAGCATGATGAAGGATATCAAAGACAAGCTAAAAACCGTTTTAGAGAAGCCCGAACTTATAGATGAGTACAGGGTTATTTACATCCTCAGTTGTATAAGGAAAATTTTAGACTATGACTCAGAACTTAGCGCAGAACATCAGAATTTAAGGTTTTACTGTAATTGAGCCTTACATATAGAAATTACAAAAGAAAATGAAATATTAACTGAACTGCGCCCTTACATTGAGGAAGCCATAGAAAAAAACTCCGTGGCTAAAGGCAATACTGGGGTGGAATTACTTATTTTGCGTTTCAAAAATGAATTTCCAATTTTTTTGGACGAGCTAGATTTACCTAAGATTTGCTTTAATAGCAAGGAAAAACAGAGAAGATTTGGCGAATTGCTTTTCGAAATAATAAAGGATGTACCCTTGATTCTAACTGGAAAGAAACGAATAGAATTTAGGGTTAGTAATGTTGAAAAGCATCAAGTCTTCGGGCCTATTATTGGTTGGCAAGCTAAAGTCATAAATGAGGAGGGTTCTGATTCATAACTGGAGGTTTTAGTTAGGGTGCAAAACAGAAAAGGTCCGGGGTGAATGAGTTTTTGTTCTAAAACTGATTTTGGATAGGGGTGCATAAATTCTGTGGCCGCAGAATTTATGCAGTATGGGGGGGGGTGTTAAATATAACAGACCTAAAATGTCCGACCGGACATTTTAGGTATATTTGGCATAAGTGGAAAAACTTTTACCCTCATTCGGAAGCACACCTCTTTCTGTCAATCGACTAAATAAATCCTAACCTCGATGCAAGCATTGAGGTATCAGGGTGGAAACCCTTATTACCAACGAGTCCCGCTCCGCGGGACGCGCTTTCGTCTTCGTCCTTCATTCCTGAAAGCTTGTTATCGGGGTAGACGGGGCGAGATGCAATAAAAAACTCCGGCAGGGAAGCCGAAGTTTTTTTATCGAAGACCAAGTCGCGTTACTCGTTATTTTCAGTCGAAGTGTCAGGAGGGGCTTTCGGAAAGGCGGCTTTGAGATCTGAAAGCGCTGTTTGGAAAGCGGCGTGAAAAGCATCAAATGCCTTCTCTATGGCCTGGCGGCGGGTCTGTTTTAGCTGCTGCAGAGTGGTTTGGACCTGGTTGGCCACCTTGATGTTTGCTTGCAGTTGCGTTCTGGCCTTATGCAAATCGGCCAGCAGCTGCGTTCGGACGGTGGCGGCATCCACGGTTTCGCAGTCGGCCTTGGCCTTTTCCTCGGCCGCTTGTACCGCGGCTTGGAAGGTGGTACGGGCTCTTTCGGTGGTTTCTTGCCGGACTTGCGCCGCTTCCCCCAAACCTTGGCGGAATGTTTCGATGGCCGCATCCACGGCGGCTTGGCGCACCTGCACCGCCGCTTCTACTGCATTGCGGAAGGTTTCGACCGCCTGTTTTTGTTGGTCGGTTGTCGCGCGGGCTTGCAGTTTTTCGTAAAATTGCTCGCGGTTTGAATCGGCGGAATCGCGAATCCCGCTAAGCTTTTCATCATTTTGTTCGGCGCGGTTTTGCAGATTGTGCGAACGCTCTGTGCGGACTTGGGCCAGATTGGTATTGGCCTGGCCCAGGCCGACTTGGAGTTTTTCCATAAAAGCGTCAATGCGCGTACAGACCGCTGGGTCCGGCTTAAGCTTGTTGTCCGTTCCGGTGGCGTTGCCGGCCGTGGATTTGAGCGTCCGTTGCGGCGCGGCGAAAACCAGGGCCGGTGCCAGCAGGGCTAGCAACATGAGGGCGGAAACTTTTAGCAGTCTTTTTTTAGTAATCATTCTCGTTGTAGACCCCGCCAAAACCTTCAATCGCGGATGCATCCGCGGTGACCGCGTCCGCTTCCGATTCCTGGGATTGTAATAACGCTTGTTGGTTGTTCGCGTCCGTTTGGATGGCTTGGGTTAAATCGTCGATGGAGCCGGTCGCGGCGGGCAGACTTTCAAGCTGCGGCAGGTGACCAGTTTGCTCGTCGTCGGGGGATACGATGGCTGTGTTTTCGGCTGGAGTGGTTTGCTTTTCACTCCAGGCGAAAAAACCAGAGTAAAGCACGGCGGAAAGCGCCAAAAGACCCACGGCGAAAACCAGTTTGTGATCTTGCTTCATTTGTGGTTTTGGTATTAATGTATAAGTTTTCTCGACCTTTGGTTTCAGGGAGTATGTACGCGAAATCATTGTAGCGCATTCTTGTGGACAAGGTCAAAATTTCTGCATGGCCGTATTGCCTGTACGGGTTGACACCTTTACTGTTATTTATTTAGAGTAATGGCAAGAAGGTTAACCTCAAACTTTATACCAATGTTAGTAAAAGTTCTCATTTCCGCGCTGGCGGTTGTGCTCGCGGCTTATTTGTTGCCAGGCGTTCGTGTCGATAGTGTGTTCGTCGCGTTAGTGGTCGCCGTGGTTTTAGGTCTCATTAATTTCTTTGTCCGGCCGCTTTTTGTCATCCTCACCTTGCCCATCACAGTTTTTACGCTCGGCTTGTTCCTTTTGGTCATCAACGCTTTGATGGTGATGTTGGTGGCGGCGGTGGTGCCGGGTTTTGCCGTGGATGGTTTTTGGTGGGCATTGCTGTTTTCGTTGGTGGTCTCGGTCGTGTCCGCGTTTTTGAACCGCAAAGCATGAGCTTTGCGCCGTTCCAAAATTTTGCAGGACTTCGCTGTGGTCTATCCGAGCGCGCTGACGGTCCGATGAATTTGAAATTGCAGGCAGGAGAGCCCGAAGCGGCGTACGCTGCGAACCGCCAAAATTTTTTTTCCAAAATCGGTCTTGCCGATGCGGCCGTGGTCTTCGCCGTGTCTTATCACAAAGCCAACGTGGTCAAGGTCGGGGCTAGCGAGTACGGCCAGCGGCTGGATGATGTCGACGGACTGGTATCAAATGAACCCGGGACGTTTTTGGCCCTGACAGTGGCCGATTGCGTGCCGGTTTTCCTTTTTGATCCGAGGAAAAACGCTTGGGGCATCGCGCATGCCGGCTGGCGGGGGATAGCGACTGGCGTCGTTCCGTTAGCCGTAAAGTCAATGATCAAAAACTTCGGCAGTCGGCCGGAGGATATACATTTAGCCACCGGGCCAGCCATTCAAAAATGTCACTTTGAGGTGAAGGCCGATGTCTTGAAAAAATTTAAAGCTTATCCGGAGCAAATCATAGAAAACAATGGCGCAACCATGTTGGACCTCCCCGGTATCGTTTCCAAACAAGCTCAAGCGGTCGGAATTCTTTCAAATCACATAGAAACCTCGGGGGAGTGCACTTTTTGCTTAACCAAGCGGTATTTTTCCTATCGTCGTGACCAGATTATCCCCCTTAAAACCATGTTTGCCTACATCGGTCGATAGGAGGACTTGCAAAAATCTTCTTTTTTCCTAGGGTTTTTGCTATACTGTGGATAAGGAAAGATTTGACGCCCTGAAAATATTGGGGTAATTTAACGCTCGAGGTTAACTCTTAGAAATTAATATTAAGAAAAACATCTATGACGAAGTCCGAGATGTTGCAGGCTTTGGCCGAGAAATTGGGCAAGACCCGCAAAGAAGTCGGGGAAATGCTCGAAGCCGTGGCGCAAATGGCCTACGACGAGACCAAGAAGTCTGGTGAATTCACCTTGCCGGGTTTGGGCAAATTGGTGAAGAAGCACCGCGCTGAGCGCATGGGCAGAAATCCCGCGACCGGCGAATCCATCAAGATCCCCGCCAAGACCGTCGTAAAGTTCCGCGTGGCCAAGGCCGCCAAGGAAGCCATCCTCTAGTTCAACGCACCAAAAACCGCCTAGCTTTCGAATAATCTTTAATCTCGGTTATTCGAAGACAAAGGCGGTTTTGTGTTGGGGAAAAATGTTAGTAGAGTTTTTAGGTGGCTTTAAATTAATAAATTCCCGATTTTTTGTTATCTTGACCGAGTGGAGAGATCGCTTATAATTGTTTTTTCCACGGGCAAGGGATCCTTCTCCGCTTCGTGCGGATCGGGATGACAATTTCGGGATTCACAGTTGGAGAAAATGAATATCGGGCGCCGGGTTATATCAAAAAACGGGCCTGACTGGATGGTGCATGCGGTCCGCGTGTCCGGAATGCTTTTCGGATTATACGCGTTTGCCGTGTGTACGCTTTCAGTCTCCGGCCCGTTTTTTTACCTGCTCCTCCTCCCAGCGAATTGCTCTGCCCATATTTTTTGGGGGTTTCGCGTAGGCAGTTAAACTGCCTGTTGTTTTTCGAGTATTCGCTGTTCTCGGAGCGAGGAAAGGAGATAATGACATCTCTGTTCTCCTTTCGTTTCAATTTTCGATCCGGGGCGTCATCCCGTCAAGGGTCATAGGCCGTTTTGGCTTAACCAAGAGGGAAAAAAAATGCAAAAAATCCCCCAAAAAATGGAGGATTTTTTAGCTTTAAGAGTTCCGCTAAATTTAGCGGGTTTTTATCTCGATATCGTTGCCGGAAACTTCCAAACTCACAGCCGAGCCGGAGGCGATTTCCCCGCCGACCATCAAAAGAGCGAGTTTGTCCAGGATCATTTTTTGGATCAAACGCTTCAAGGGGCGCGCGCCGAATTGCGGATCAAAGCCCAGTTCGGAAAGCTTTGCCTTTACCGCTTCCTTGATGGAAAGTCGGATTTTTTTCTCCGTCATGCGGGCTTTCACCGTTTCCAATTGCAGCTCCACGATTTGTTTCATGTCGGCGCGGGAGAGCGGGTGGAAGAAAATGATTTCATCCAGGCGGTTCAAAAATTCCGGCCGGAACGTGGTCTTGAGAATATCCATGATCTGGTTCTTCATTCCGTCCTCGTCCACGCCGCTTTCTTCTTTGCGTTCGGCAAACCCGATGGAGAACCGCTTGAGGATGTCGGACCCCAAATTGGACGTCATGATGATGATGGTGTTCTTGAAATTCACCCGGCGGCCTTTGGCGTCGGTTAAGTGCCCTTCGTCCAAAATCTGCAGAAGCGAATTGAAAACTTCCGGGTGGGCTTTTTCGATCTCGTCGAACAAAATGACGGAGTAAGGCTTGTGGCGGACCTGCTCTGTGAGCTGCCCGCCTTCCTCGTAGCCCACGTAGCCGGGCGGCGAGCCGATGAATTTGGAGACAGCATGCTTTTCCGAATATTCCGACATATCCACGCGGATCAGCGCCTTTACGTCGTTGAACAAAAATTCGGCCAGGGCCTTGGCGGTTTCGGTTTTGCCCACGCCGGTGGGGCCCATGAAGATGAAGCTGCCGATGGGGCGGGAGCCCTCCGCGATGCCGGCGCGGGAACGGCGGACGGCGTTCGATACCGCGGCTAGCGCCTCGCGTTGGCCGATGACGCGCTTGGCGAGTTCGGTTTCCATGGATTTGAGTTTTTCGCTTTCCGATTGCAGCATTTTCTCCACCGGAATGCCGGTGGAGCGGGAGATGACGTGGGCGATGTCCTCGGAAGTGATCTCTTCTTTCAAAATGGCGTGTTTTTGCTGGAGCTTGGTGAGTTCTTTTTCCGCAGTCTTGATGTGTTTTTCCAAAGTGGGAATTTCGCCGTAGCGGATTTCCGCCACGCGATTCAGATCGCCTTCGCGTTCGGCCTTGTCGGCTTCGCTTTTCAGTTTGTCGATATGGGTTTTGGCCTCGCGGATCTTGGTGATGACGTCTTTTTCCGCTTTCCAATGCAGTTCCAGCTGTTTGGCGTTTTCGCCGATCTCCGCCAGTTCCTTCTGAATTTTTTTGATCTCGTCTTTCACAGCCTTAGCCGGTTCTTTTGACAACGCCTGTTTTTCGATTTCCAGCTGTCTTACGCGTCTTTTCAGTTCGTCCAGCTCTTCCGGCATACTGTCGATCTCCATGCGCAAATTCGCCGAAGCCTCGTCGATAAGATCGATGGCTTTATCCGGCAGGTAGCGGTCCGAGACGTAGCGCGCGGAAAATTCCACGGCCGAAACAATGGCCGAGTCGGTGATTTTGATGCCGTGGTGCACTTCGTATTTTTCTTTGATGCCGCGCAAAATCGCGATGGAATCTTCCACGGAGGGTTCCGGCACCTGCACCGGCTGGAAACGGCGTTCTAGCGCGGCGTCCTTTTCCACGTGGCGCTGGTATTCCTTTATGGTCGTGGCGCCGATAGCGTGCAAAGTGCCGCGGGCCAGCATCGGTTTTAGCATGTTGGCCGCGTCCAAACCGCCTTCAGCCGCGCCGGCGCCGATGACGGTGTGCAGTTCGTCGATAAACAGAATGATCTGGCCGTTAGACTGTTCGACTTCGCGCAGGACCGATTTTAAGCGCTGCTCAAACTCTCCGCGGAATTTGGCACCGGCAAGCAGCCCGCCCATATCCAAAGAGAAGATTTGTTTGTTTTTGAGCGTCTCGGGTACGTCGCCATCCACGATGCGCTGGGCCAAACCTTCCACTATGGCGGTTTTGCCCACGCCCGGATCGCCGATCAGTACCGGATTATTTTTAGTGCGGCGCGATAACACCTGCATCACGCGGCGGATCTCGGAGTCGCGGCCGATGACCGGGTCGAGTTTTCCTTTCTTGGCCTGGTCAGTTAGCGAAATGGTGTATTTTTCCAGGGCCTGGTAAGAAGCCTCCGGCTCCGGTGACGTCACTGTGGCGCCGCCGCGGATGTCTTTGAGGGCGGCCAGGACCTTTTCCCGGTTCAGTCCCAGGCCTTCCAGCGTTTGTTTAGCAGCCTGGCCTTTTTCCACTATCGCCAGCAGCAAATGCTCGGTGGAAATGTATTCGTCTTTGAGTTTTTTGGCTTCTTTGATGGACTGATTTAAGACCTCGTTGAGGCTTTGAGTGATATAAACCTGGCCCATGCCGGAAAATACCACCGAGATCTGCGGCAGATACATCATCCGCTGGTTGAGGGTTTTCTCGACGACTTCCGGGTCGAGCCCTAGTTTTTGCAGGAGGGAGGGGACGATGCCGTTTTCTTGAGTGACCAAAGCTAAAAGCAAGTGCAAGGTGTCCACTTGCTGCTGGTTTTTTTCAGCAGCCAAGCTTTGGGAAGCGGCGATGGCTTCCTGCGCTTTTTGGGTGAATTTATCTAGGGGGAACATAAGGAGAACATTTGACAATTAACATCTAACAATTGACTTCGGTAATCGGTAGCGTCAAAGGTCAAATGTCAGGTGTCAAGTGTTCCTAGCGTATCATTATCACTCGAAGGTGTCAAGTGATAATTCCAAGAGTTAGTGCTGTACAGTTTATCTTTGGTTTTTGTCGCGGTTTTGTTAAGCTACTGTTACAAGGAGGACCCAGATGGTATACGCTTTAGCGGCCGGGGTGGGCGCATTACTGGTTATTGTCGGTTATTCTGTTTACCGGCTGTACCGGGTGTACCGAATAATCGATCTTATCGTCAACGCCAGCACCTGCCGTCCGCCCATTGGCTTCTCCTGCTGAGTTATACGCTCGGTTTTTTTGTCCGTTCTTGGTAGAGGACTGCGGCAGTTTTCGGGTTTTGGCTCGCTACCGGGATTTTTGTTATGGCGCGGGCAAATACTACGAGTTTAGATATTTCGTGCCACTCGAAGTAAAAGCCAAGCCGTAGCGCTTCTACCGGGCGTGGAATTTTTTGTGGATTTCGGAAAGTTTACGGTTGGTGACGTGGGTGTAGATCTGGGTGGTAGTGATGGAGGAATGCCCCAGCATTTCCTGCACCGCGCGGATGTCGGCGCCGTTGGATAAGAGGTCGGTGGCAAAACTGTGGCGCAGGGTGTGGGGGGTGATATCCTTGGAGATGCCAGCTTGGCGCGCGTATTTTTTGATGATGCGCTGGATGGAGCGGGGGGTAAGCGCACTGGTCTGACCCTCGTCCATTTCCTCAATTTGCTTTTCCACGGATTTTTTTTGCCGGTGGGCCACGAACAAAGCTGGTGATTTGTCGGAGCGAGCCTGCAAATATTTTTTCAAAGCTTCCCGCGCGGAGTCGGAAAGGAATACCACGCGGACCTTGTCGCCTTTGCCGCGCACGGAAAATTCGTGATGGCTGGGGTTTACCTTGGTCCGTAAAAGCCCGGAAAGTTCCGAAACGCGGAGTCCCGTGGAGAACAAGGTTTCCAAAATCGCCGTGTCGCGCAGCCGCACCAGGTCATTTTTTTCCGCCGCCGGTGCTTCCAGCAGCAGCGTGATTTCGGCGCTTTCCAAGAACTGCACCTGTCGGGAAGGGGTTTTGGGTAGTTCCAGTTTTTCCGCCGCGAGGGTTTTGACGTTTTGCTTGGCCAGATATTTTAAAAACGAGCGTAGGGCGATGACGTGATAATTTTGGGTGATGAGTTTTAAGGGGCGCCCCGATGCGTCGCGGGTGCGGTTTAAGTGCAGGCGGAAACTGCGCACCAGGTCGAGATCAAGTTTTTCGGCGGAGCTTATTCCGGATTTTTTTGCGAAATCCAAAAACCGCTTTAAGTAGTGGTCGTAATTTTCAATCGTGAGCTCGGAGCGATTCCGTTCGATTTCCAGGTATTCCAGAAATTGGTTTTTGAGTTTTTCTAGGGGGGGCATAATGCTTGTCTATTTCAAAAACTGCATGTCAGCCGTTCTCCCCCTCTCCCATTTGGGAGAGGGTAGGGTGAGGCTAAGAACTTGCTTCAATGATTTTTTGCATCACACCTTCCAGATTATTATTAGCGTCATTATTCCAAACTCGGATTATTTTATAGCCACGCTGTTTAAGAAACGCATCTCGACGAGGATCTTTTTCTTGATTATCAGGAGCATTATGCTGACCTCCGTCCAGCTCGATAATAAGCTTCTGACTTAGACAGCAAAAATCGACAATATAATTCCCGATTCTAAACTGCCTTCGAAATTTAAGTTTGCGAACGTCCCGATCCCTTAAAATGTTCCAAAGTTTTGTTTCCCAAAGGGCCTGGTTTCGCCGTAGCCTCTGCGAGAGTGGTTTGAATGATGGCGACATGCCCTGCCTCACCCCACCCTCTCCGCGATAGGAGAGGGAGTATTTATTGTGCGACTTTAGTATAACACATCCGCCCTTTTCGTTGACAATTCGCGTTTTGCGTGCTAGTTTGAGAGGAATTTTGTGCAAGGGGGTATCAATATGACTACGAAACGCCGGCTGGACAGGCCAGCCGTAGTCCATCTTCTGGTCTGGGCTGCGGTCGTGGTGCTGTCGGTGCTGTCATGGCTTGCTCACTGGCGGGAGTTCTTTCCGCCGAGATGGGTGTTCGCTCACGGCGGGGTACTCTTGGCCCTGGGTGGCATTTGCATTTTTTTGGCGGCCACCCTGCCGACCTGCAGGAAGACTAGCTTTTCGGAACTGGTCGAGATGTTCGAGCCGGACCTGGTCGGAATCGCGTTGCTGGTGTGGGGGGCCCACTTTTTCTTGCTGTACTCCGGCAAGCTTGGCGCGGCGGCTGGCAAGGCTCTGGCTGCGGCCAGCTTTTGCGGCGTTGCGTACCTGGGAGCGGCCATGGTCAAATGGGCGTGGCCGCGTTTTCTCGCGCGAGTGAATTTCAAGCGCGGAGCCGCGCCCACTCCAAGCTAGCGACCGACAATTCGTCGGTCTTTTTTTATCGAATATTCCAGCTCGGGGCAGTCTTTTGCGCGGGGTTGATTTTTTTTTCGTTTCCTGTTATCATTGGCCTGTATCAATTTAACCGCTCGATCAGCACGCATCTGGCTGGCTCGACCACGAAAGGACAAAAAGATGCTTACACCCAAGGAAAAAGATGCCATCATCAAAAAGTATCAGACCCACAAGGATGATACTGGTTCGCCGGAAGTGCAGGTCGCGATTTTGACGCGCGAGATCGCCGAGGTGCAAAAACACCTGCAGGTTCACCGTAATGACAACCATTCCCGAAGGGGCTTGCTCAAAATGGTGGGCAACCGTCGCCGGCTCCTGCGCTATCTTAAAGCCGAGGACGAAAAGCGGTTTTTGAAGATCGCGGAGAAGCTGAAGTTAAAAGTTTGATGTCGTGTCGTTGCGATCCGCCGAAGGCGGAGAAGCAATCCCGTGGAATTAAGAGATTGCCGCGTCGCTTCGCTCCTCGCAATGACAAATAATAATTATTTACGTTTCCGAAAGTTCGCTTTCAGAATCAGCTCTGACTAAATTCGTTTAGTCACTGTTATCCTGGATACGAGCGGCGGAAACAAAAAGGAAAAGGCAATGGAACAACAAGTTCACCCTGTTAGAAGTGACGGGGACGATAGTGGTAATTCCTCATCCGCAAAAGCCGATACAACTCGACAAACCACCGAATTAGACAAACTGTCTAAGGGGGTAAATATGGATTTAGCCGGCAAACCGTTTTCATTGAAAACGGGGGTTTTGGCCGGTCAAGCCAACGGTGCGGTCTTAGGCGGTTTAGAAGAGACCGTGGTTTTGGCGACGGCCGTGATGAGCAAAAAAGCCCGGGAGAGTATCGACTATTTCCCCTTGCTCGTCGATTTTGAGGAAAAACTTTACGCCGCCGGCAAGATCAAGGGCTCGCGTTTCATCAAACGCGAGGGCCGACCGACCGACGAAGCCATTTTGTCCGGCCGTCTGGTGGACCGGGGCCTGCGCCCGCTGTTCCCGGAAGGCATGCGCAACGACGTGCAGGTGATGATAGAAGTGTTTTCCGTGGATGAGGTCAACGACCCCGACATCGTGGGCATCAACGCCGCCTCGGCCGCTTTGATGATCTCCGATATTCCGTTCGAAGGGCCGCTTGCCGCCGTGCGCGTGGGCCGGGTAGAAGGAAAGTTGATCATCAATCCGTCATACGAAGAGCGCAAAGCCGGCGATTTGGACATTGTGGTGTCCGGCACCGCCGACCACGTTTTGATGATCGAAGCCGGGTGCAAGATCGTGCCGGAAGAAGTCATCATCGAAGCGGTAAAGCTGGGGCACCAGGAAATCAAAAAACTCGTCGCCCTGCAGCTGGAGTTGGTCAAAAAAGTCGGATTGCCGAAAACGGAAGTCGCCATCTACCAGTCGCATCCGGAGATCGTGAAGATGGTCAAGGAGTACGCGGAAGAAAAATTGAAATCGGTCATCTACAATCCCATTAAGGACGAGCGGGAGAAAGCGGTGGAAGCGCTTAAAACCGAGATGCTGGAAACTTTTGAAAAGCAGGCGCCGCAAATCGAGGGCGTGAAGGATTTTGACGCTTTCAAGCTGCAGGCCATGGACGCCTATTATACTTTGCAGAAAAAAATTGTCCGGGCGGGGATTTTAGCTTCGGAAAAACGCCTTGACGGCCGACCTTTAGACAAAACCCGGAACGTTTCGGCTATGTGCGGGTTGCTTCCCCGCACGCACGGCAGCGCGCTATTCAACCGCGGCGAAACGCAGGTGCTGACGACGGTGACCTTGGGGTCATCGGGCGACGCGCAGATTCTGGACGGCATGGAAGATTTTGAGGAAACCAAGAAGCGCTACATGCACCATTACAATATGCCCGGTTTCAGTGTGGGCGAAGTCAAGCCCAACCGCGGCGCCGGCCGGCGAGAAATCGGCCACGGCGCTTTGGCCGAACGGGCGCTGGAGCCGGTTCTGCCGGAAAAAGACAAATTTCCGTACACGATGCGTTTGGTTTCCGAAGTGCTGTCATCGAACGGCAGCACCTCTATGGCTTCCACCTGCGGCTCTTCTCTGGCCCTCATCCGGCCCATAGAATCGATTTCCGCGCAAGTCGGCGGCGTGGCCATGGGTTTGGTCTTGGACAAGGATTCAGGCGCGTTCAAGGTTTTGACCGATATTCAAGGCGCGGAAGATTTCTTCGGCGATATGGACTTTAAAGTTACCGGGCCGAGGACGGGCGTCACCGCTTTGCAGCTGGATATCAAAGCCAAAGGTTTGACCGTGGAGATACTGGAATCGGCGCTACAACAGGCCAAAGCCGGGCGATATCACATCTTAGACGTGATGGACAGCGTAATGAACGCTCCGCGGCCGGATTTGTCGAAATATGCGCCGCGGATCGTGTCGTTCTATATCGATCCCAAGAAGATCCGCGATGTTATCGGCACTGGCGGTAAAATCATCAATGAGATAATCGAAAAGACCGGCGTCAAAATCGATATCGAAGACGACGGTTTGGTGGCCGTGACCAGCAAGGACCCGGAAGGTATGAAAAAAGCCGTCGAGTGGATCAAAAATTTGGTGCGGGAGGTGGAACCGGGAGAAGTTTTTGAGGGTAAAGTCACCCGCATCATGGACTTTGGCGCTTTCGTGGAAGTGCTGCCGGGCAAGGAAGGCCTGGTACACATTTCGGAAATGGCGCCCTACCGCGTGGGTAGAGTCGAAGATGTGGTGAACATCGGCGATACGGTGAAAGTCATCTGCACGGAAATCGATTCTATGGGCCGGATTAATCTTTCGATGAAGGCACTGTTGCCGCGCGGTGGCGACGAGCGGGGGCAGCGTGATGTTTCCGCCGGCCCCAAAGACGCGACAATGTTGAATTTGGACGAACATCTCTATCAAAATCGGCCCCATGGCGGCAGCGGCCGCTTCGGCGGTGGACGAGGGCGCCCGGGACGCGATCGACATGATCGCGGCAACCGGCGAAGTCACTATTGATTTCTGGCGGAGCTTAATAAGTTGATCCCGCCTAAATCTGAAAAAGTTCAATAGTCGATGTTAATGAAGGCTCCCCGGTTTTTTGACCCGGGGAGTTTTGT